>CAJFVV010000058.1 GCA_904420565.1 Candidatus Pseudoscillospira faecavium | reverse complement strand
TGCAAAAGAGCTTTTGGGTTCTTATGAACTGCAGTGGCAGGGAGAAAAGCTCAACCTTGCACCGGGCTGGCCGCGCCTGACGATGCACGAGGCAGTGAAGCAGTATGTCGGCATTGATTTTATGGCCATTGATTCCGACGAAGCAGCAGTGGCTGCGGCAAAGGAAGTCGGTGTTGAGATTCCGGAAGGAAAGGATCGCACCTGGGGCAATGCACTCTATGAGTGCTTTGACCAGAAGGTGGAGGAACAGCTGGTGCAGCCGACGTTTATCACCATGCATCCAGTGGATGTGTCCCCGCTGGCCAAGCGCAGCACCAAGGATCCCCGGCTCACGGAACGCTTTGAACTGTTCGTCTGCCGCAGTGAGATGGGCAACGCCTTCAGCGAGTTGAACGACCCCATCGATCAGCGGGAGCGCTTCCGGAAAGAAGTGGAAATGCGGGCCCACGGCGACAGCGAAGCCGGCATGATGGATGAGGATTACATCAACGCTCTGATGTACGGCATGCCCCCCACGGGCGGCCTGGGCATCGGCATTGACCGTGTGGTCATGCTCCTCACCGGCAGTGACTCTATTCGCGATGTGATTTTGTTCCCGACGATGAAACCGCTGAACCTGGAAAGCAAGGCGGAAGGGGACGAGCAGGCAGAAGGATAAAAGCAATTTCCCCGCGCGGCAATCTGCCGCGCGGGCAGCTTTGCATTTGAGAGGAATGGTGCAGTGATACAGGAGGAAAAAATTACCAGCAGAGCCAATCCGCTGCTGCGCCATATTCGCAAGCTGGCCTCTTCCGGCGCCTACCGCAGAAAAAACGGAGAATTTTTATGTGACGGACGCAAGCTGCTGCACGAAGCGCTGCAGTGGAATGCGGCGGTCACCGCGGTGGTTGCGGTGGAGGGCGAGGAAATTCCGGTGATAGAGGGTGCGCGCAGGGTGCGTGTGCCGGAGGATGTGATGCGCTCCATTGCGCCGTCGGAGACCCCGCAGGGAGTGCTGCTGGTTTGCCGCATGGCGGAGCAGACGCTGCCGGTGCATTTGGAAGGAAGCCATTATATTGTGCTGGACGGCGTGCAGGATCCCGGCAATCTGGGAACAATCCTGCGCACAGCAGATGCGTTTGACTGCGACGGACTGTTTTTGGTGGGGGATTGCGCGGATTTGTATAATCCCAAAACAGTGCGGGCCACCATGGGGGCGCTGTTTCGCCGGCCGGTCTGGCGCTGTGAAGCAGCGGCCCTGCACGCTTTGCTGAAGGCGTCGCATCTTCCGCTGTATGGCGCTGCGCTGCGCCAGGATACAATCGATGCCCGCAGTGTGGATTACAGCCGCGCAGCTGTGGCCATTGGCAGCGAAGGCCGGGGGCTGAGCGATGCAATGCTCGCCCTGTGTGATTGCACCGTCCGCCTGCCCATGAGTCAGCGTTGTGAATCGCTGAATGCGGCGGTGGCGGCTTCGGTATTTTTGTGGGAAATGTATCGCTGAGGAGGCGGTAAAAATGGCCGGAATCAAATATTGGCTGTGGCTCCGCACACTCCGCGGCATCAATAACCGCGCTTGTCTGCAGCTTTTGGCGCATTTTGGAGAGGCAGAGCGCGTATACTATGCAGACCCGGAAGAATATCTGCAGGTGGAGGGGCTGAACAGCCGGCAGCGGGAAAGCCTGCTGGATAAGGAGATGAGCCGCGCTGAAGAAATTGCGGAGCGCTGTGCGCAGCTGGATATCCGCATGCTGACCATAGCGGATGCGGCTTATCCTGACCGGTTGCGCGCGATTCCAGACGCGCCGTGTCTGCTTTACAGCAAAGGCACCTGGCCGGATTTTGACAGCGAGGCGGCAGTGGCGCTGATTGGCACGCGCAAAGCGACGCCTTATGGTATCCGCATTGGAGAGCAGCTGGGATATGAGCTGGCCAAAGGCGGCGCTTATATTGTTTCCGGTCTGGCGGCGGGCGGCGATGCCGCGGGGCACCGCGGGGCGCTGCTGGCCGGAAAACGGACTGCGGCTGTGCTGGGCGGCGGTATCGATGTGGTGTATCCCCGGGAAAATGCCGCTTTATATGAGGATATTGTGCGCAATGGTGTCCTGATTTCAGAATATCCGCCCGGCACACGGCCGGAAGGACATCATTTTTTGGAACGCAACCGCATCATCAGCGGCCTGAGCGTCGCGGTGATTGTCGTTGAAGCGGCGCTGCGCAGCGGCACGATGAACACCGTGCACCATGCGGCGGAGCAGGGGCGGGATGTGTATGCGGTGCCCGGTCCTGTGGATGGACCTTGCAGTCAGGGCTGCAACCGGCTGCTCCAGGAGGGGGCCGGCGCGGTGACCAGAGGCTGGGATGTTCTCAGCGATTTACAGCTGCGCTTTCCCGAGCGCATTGAGGCGGCTCTTTTTGAGCTTCCGCCCTCCATTGGCTCTGCAGCGGCCCGACGGGAATCACCCCGGGAGGAAACGCCGGCCGAACAGCCCGAGGCATTTGACAAGAAAGAAGAATTGGCATATATTGAAATCAAAAATTCCAAGGACCGCTTTACCGATGATCAAATTCAAATTTTATTGACGCTTTCCCAGCAGCCGATGATTGTGGATGACATCGCCGAGGCGGCACAGATTCCTGTCCGCCGCGTGTTGTCAGCGCTGACGGTTCTTGAAATTGATCAGTTGGTTACAAAAGAACGCGGCAATCGCTACACATTGCATGCCGTGGTTGAACCATAAACAGTGGAGGTATCTATGGCAAAGAAAAGCCTGGTTATCGTGGAATCTCCCGCCAAGGCAAAAACCATTGGGAAATATTTGGGCAGCAGCTATGAAGTGAAGGCATGTATGGGCCATTTGCGGGATCTGCCCAAAAGCAAAATCGGTGTGGATATTGAGCATGATTTTGAGCCGGATTACAAGCCGATCAAAGGCAAGGAAGAAATCATCAGAGATTTGAAAAAGTCGGCCAAGGGCAGTGAATACGTTTACCTCGCCACCGACCCGGACCGCGAGGGCGAGGCCATTTCCTGGCATTTGAAGGAATTGCTGCAGCTGCCGGATGAAAAAGCGCGGCGAGTGACCTTCAATGAAATCACAAAGAAGGTAGTCAGTGAAAGTATCCAGAAGCCCCGGGACATCGACCAGAAGCTGGTCAATGCCCAGCAGGCCCGCCGGATTCTGGACCGTATTGTGGGTTATCAGCTTTCCCCCCTGCTGTGGAAGAAAGTGCGCCGCGGTTTGTCTGCCGGGCGTGTCCAGTCTGTCGCCATGCGCATGGTGGCCGAGCGGGAGGAAGAAATCCGCGCATTTAATCCCCAGGAGTATTGGACGTTGGATGTACACCTGACCAATGAGGATCGCAGCGGCGGCTTTGATGCCCGGTTTTATGGCCAGGATGGAAAAAAGAAGGAACTGGGCAGCGAGGCCGAGGTGGACAGCGTGCTCTCTGCCATCGAGGGAAAGCCCTTTGTGGTGCAGAAGGTGAAACGGGTTGATAAGCAGCGTTCACCTTCGCCGCCCTTTACGACGTCCACCATGCAGCAGGAAGCATCCCGCAAGCTGAATATGACGCCCCGGCGCACTATGGCCATTGCTCAGCAGCTGTATGAGGGCATCGACATTGCCGGCGAGGGCACCATTGGTTTGATTACCTATATGAGAACAGATTCTCTGCGCCTGTCCGACGAGGCTTTGGCGGCAGCGAAGGAGTTTATTCAGGAGCGCTATGGCGCAGCCTATTATCCGCCCCAGACCCGTCATTTTAAGACCAAGGCCGGGGCGCAGGACGCCCACGAAGCGATCCGCCCCAGTGATGTGACGCTGACGCCCGAGCGCATTCGTCAGGATTTGACGCCGGATCAATATCGGCTGTACCGTCTGATTTGGAGCCGCTTTCTGGCCTGCCAGATGGCCAATGCCGTTTATGACAGTGTCAGCGTGGAGGTGGACGCGGACCGGTATCATTTCCGTGCCAATTACAGCGCCCTCAAGTTTTCCGGTTATACGGCCGTTTACGAAGAAGGGCGGGACGAAGAGAAGGAGGAGAAGAGTTCTCCGCTGCCATCTCTGCAGGAAGGGCAGATGCTGCTGAAAGAACATGCTGAAAAGCAGCAGCACTTTACCCAGCCGCCCAGCCGCTACACGGATGCAACTCTGATCCGTGCCATGGAGGAACAGGGCATCGGCCGGCCCTCCACGTATGCGCCCACGGTTTCCACCATTCTGGACCGGGAATATGTGGTGAAGGAGGGGAAATATCTGCGCATCACGCCGCTGGGCGAAGTGGTGACCAACCTGATGAAGGAAAAATTCCCCAAAATTGTGGACACAGGTTTCACCGCCAATATGGAAGAAAACCTGGACAGCGTGGAGGACGGGAAAAAAGACTGGAAAAGTCTGCTGCACGATTTTTATGGTCCCTTTTCCCAGTCGCTGGAGCAGGCGGAAAAGGATCTGGAGGGTACGCGCATCAAAGTGCCTGATGAGGTGTCCGATGAAATCTGTCCCCAGTGCGGGCGGAACCTGGTGATCAAGTCCGGGCGTTTCGGGCGCTTTTTGGCCTGCCCCGGTTACCCTGAGTGCGATTTTACCATGCCGTTGGTGATTGAAATGCCCGGCCGCTGCCCCAAATGCGGCGGGCGGCTGCTGAAGCGCACAGGGGTCAGCAAGAAAACCAACAAGCAGTATACCTATTATTGCTGCGAGCATGTCAATCCCCGGACAGAGGGGCCGAAATGTGATTTTATGACCTGGGATGTGCCGGTGAAGGACGATTGCCCCGCCTGCGGCCATACCATGTTCAAGAAGCCCGGCAAGGGATTCAAGAAGCCGTTTTGCATCAATGAAGCCTGTGTGAACTTTGTGCCGGAGGATCAGCGCGGCTACAGGAAAAAAGCTGCGGCTGCAGAAACGCAGGCGCCTGCGGACGGAGAGACGGCACCGGCGGAGAAGAAAGAGCCGGCGGCAAAAAAGAGCGCGGCAAAGGCCAAAAAGACGGCGGCGGAAAAGAAAACTGCTGCAAAGAAAACGACAGCCAAAACTGCGGTGAAAAAGGCCGCCGCGAAGAAAAGCACGGTGCAGAAGGCAAAGACAGAGGGAGAAGCCGCTCCGCTGAAAAACGCGGCCGGCAGAAAAACGACAGAGAAAGCGATTCAATGAGTGTGTCTGTAAATCAAAAAGTAATTGTGATCGGCGCAGGGCTGGCGGGCAGCGAGGCTGCCTGGCAGCTGGCGCGCCGCGGCATCCGGGTGGAGCTGCATGAAATGAAGCCGGCCAAACGGACCAGCGCCCACACCAGCGACGATTTTGCGGAGCTGGTGTGTTCCAATTCCCTGCGGTCCAACCAGCTGGAAAATGCAGTGGGACTTTTAAAAGAGGAAATGCGCCGGCTTGATTCCCTGATTCTTGCCTGTGCGGATGCGACCCAGGTGGAGGCCGGCGGGGCGCTGGCGGTGGACCGCCATGGCTTTTCCCGCATGGTGACGGAAAAAATTCACGCTCACCCCAATATTGTTGTGGTGGAACAGGAAGATGGTGCAGTCCCGGAGAGTGGGGAAGTGGTTGTGGCCACCGGGCCGCTGACTTCGGATTCCATGGCGGCGCATCTGCGCACTTTGTTCGGTGCGCACACCACGCTGCATTTTTATGATGCGGCGGCGCCGCTGGTGACCTTTGAAAGCGTGGATATGTCCAGCGCATTTTTTGCGTCCCGCTATCAAAAGGGCACGCCCGATTATATCAACTGCCCCATGGATGAGGAGACCTATACTGCTTTTGTTCAGGCGCTGGTCTGTGCGGAGGAAGCGGAAGTGCACGGGTTTGAGGACAAAAGCGTGTTTGAGGGCTGTATGCCGGTGGAGGTCATGGCCCGGCGGGGGATCGACACCCTGCGCTATGGACCGCTCAAGCCGAGGGGGATCATTGACCCGAAAACAGGAAAGGAACCCTACGCAGTGGTGCAGCTGCGCAAAGACAATGCCGAGGGCAGCATTTACAATCTGGTAGGATTTCAGACACATTTGAAATTTCCTGAGCAGCGCCGGGTGTTTTCCATGATTCCCGCGCTGCGTGAGGCGCAGTTTGTTCGCTACGGCAAGATGCACCGCAATACTTATTTAGATGCCCCCCGGCTGCTCAACCGGTATTATCAATTTCAGCAGGATCCACGCATTTCCTTTGCCGGACAGATGACCGGGGTGGAGGGGTATGTGGAATCCGCTGCCTCTGGATTGCTGGTGGGGATTGAGACGGCGCGGCGGCTGCTGGGGCTTCCACCGGTGAATTTCCCGCAGGAAACGGCGATTGGCGCCCTGGGACTGTACATCAGTAATCCATCGGTGACCCATTTTCAGCCGATGAATATCAATTTTGGCATTATGCCGCCTTTGGGGTATCGTGTGAAAGGCGGAAAGAGAGTGAAAAACGCCGCAATTGCACAGCGTTCCCTGGAACTGCTGGAGCCATTGCGCTCTGTAGCAGCGGAAGGAGTAGTCTGAGAATGAAAATTATCATTGATGCGATGGGCGGCGACAATGCCCCGCTGGAAATTGTCAAGGGTGCGCTGCAGGCGCACCGGGATTTCGGCGTGGAGATTGTTCTGACCGGCAGGGAAGAGGAAATTCAAAAAGCGGTGCAGGCATGCGGCGGCACATTGCCGGAGGGAGTTACCATCCGCAACTGCACGGAGACTATTGAGATGTGCGATGACCCGGCCTTTGCCTGCCGCAGAAAAAAGGATGCCTCCATGACGGTGGGACTGCAGATGCTGCATGATGGCGAAGGGGATGCGTTTATTTCTGCCGGCAGCACCGGCGCGCTGCTGAGCGGCGCTACGCTGCTGGTCAAGCGCATCCGGGGGATTCGCCGGGCGGCCATGTCGCCGCTGATTCCCACTGCTGCGGGCGAAGCGGTGCTGGTGGACTGCGGCGCCAATGTGGAGTGTACGCCGGAATATCTGCTGCAGTTTGCCTATATCGGCAATTTTTATGCCCGGCATGCGCTGAAGCTGGAGCATCCCCGCGTGGCGCTGCTGAATATCGGAACCGAAGAAAGCAAAGGAACGCCGCTGCACAAGGAAGCATATGCCCTGCTTGAACAGGCCGGCGCAGAGGGCCATATCCGGTTTATCGGGAATATTGAAGCCAAGGAGGCGCTCAAAGGCGGCGCAGATGTGATTGTAACCGACGGCTTTTCCGGGAATATCATGCTGAAAACCATTGAAGGCGTTGGTTCCTTTTTGAAAATTAAACTGAAAGAAATTTTCTTTAAGAGTCTGTTGACCAAGTTGGCTGCGCTTCTGGTAAAAGATGGCGTGACGGATATTAAAACGACCCTTGATCCCAATGAGCGCGGTGCAACACCGCTTTTGGGCATTTCCAAACCGGTTTTGAAGGCACACGGTTCTTCCAATGCCCGCGCCATCCGCAATGCGGTCAAGGCGGCGATCCACTGTGTGGACAGCCATTTGGAGCAGGAAATTGCAGACCATATTTCTCTGATGCAGATAAAATCCACAGGAAAAGACGATTTCAAATGACTTTTCCTGAAAAGAATTCCCAGGTCTATTGACAGGCAGGGAAGAATGCTCTATTATCAGGGTGCCAAGGATTGGCAGTGCAGCGGCAGCGGCCGCTGGAAAGCAAAATCGTAAGGGAGGATTTTTCTGTGACGACAGAAGAAATTTTTGATAAGGTACAGGATATTGTAGCAGAGCAGTTTTCTCGGGAAAAAGACGAAGTCACCATGGAGAGCCTGCTGGAGGATGACCTGGGCGCAGATTCCGTGGATTTGGTAGATCTTGCCGTTTCTCTGGAACAGGAATTCAATTTGAAGGAGACGGAAGAGAGCGTCCTGAGCGAAATTAAAACCATCGGCGATGTGGTTGCCTATATTGCCAAACAGCTGGCTGAATAAAACGCAGCGCTTGTGCGCATGCTGAAGGAGCGGAGAGAGGAGATGGGAAACACCATGAAAGAATTGGAAAAAAAGCTGGGTTACACCTTTCAAAACCCATCCCTGCTCTCAGAGGCGCTGAGCCACAGCTCCTATGCCAACGAGCACCGGGGACAGGGTGAGCAGAGCAATGAGCGGCTGGAATTCTTGGGTGACAGCGTTTTGGGCTTTGTCACAGCGGAGTTTTTATTCCACCTGCATATGGATTTGCCCGAAGGAGATCTGACGCGTCAGCGCGCTGCCCTGGTATGTGAACAAAGCCTGCATGAAGTGGCCAAGATGCTGGATCTGGGCAAATATTTGAAGCTGGGCAAGGGAGAAGACGCCGGAGGCGGCCGGATGCGTGCTTCTATTTTGGCTGATGCAACGGAAGCGGTTTTTGCGGCGGTTTATCTGGACGGCGGCATCGAGGCGGCGTCTGCATTGATTCACCGGGTGCTGCTGGATAAAGAGGGCGAGCACGCCCAGGAACTGGTGCAGGATTATAAAACGGCGCTGCAGGAACTGGTGCAGCGCAAAAGCGGCCAGGTGCTGGCTTATCAAATGGTAGGTGAAAGCGGGCCGGATCATAACAAAACGTTTGTGGCTGAAGTGCTGCTCAACGGCGAGAGCATCGGCCGGGGAAGCGGCCACAGCAAAAAAGAAGCCGAGCAGGAAGCCGCCCGCGCGGCAATCCGAAAAATCGGCGCCTGAATAAGAAATCCGGGAAACGCATTTCAATTTTTGAAGTGCGTTTCTTATTTTTCCGTTTAGATTCCAGAAAAGGACTGGAAAGCCTGCGGCGGATATGCTAATATATTACTATTCTGCGGGATTTTGACGATCCGCAGCACCACGCAAAGAAAGGAATTTGAACGCATGTCTATTTTATCTGCGGTGGTTCTGGGTATTATCCAGGGCATTGCCGAATTTTTGCCGATTTCCAGTTCAGGACATCTGGCGATTGCGCAAAACCTGCTGGGACTGAAAATCGAGGGCAGCACGGATGGTACCTTTGATATCCTGCTGCATTTGGGTACATTGATTGCAGTATTCATCGCCTATTGGCCGGATATCCGGGATATGATCCGGGAGTTTTTCCTGGGCATTCGGGATTTGGCCAAGGGCACAACGCCCACGCCGGTGCCGCCGAGCCGCAGAATGATTTTGCTGATTATTATCGGCACGCTGCCGCTGTTTGCCATTGTGCCGATCAAAGATTTTATTGAAGGCTTGGGTGCCAACACGGTGGTTGTGGGCTGTGCATTGCTGGTGACCGGTGTGCTGCTGTTTTTCAGCGACCGGCACAACAGAGGCAAAAAGACAGAGAACAATGTTCGGCTGCGGGATGTGTTTATCATCGGCATTGCCCAGGCATTTGCCACGGTGCCCGGTCTTTCGCGCTCTGGTACCACGGTTTCTGTGGGCTGCTTTTTGGGACTTGACCGCCGCTTTGCGCTGCGCTACTCTTTTTTGATGTCCATTCCTGCAATTCTGGGCGCAAATATTCTAAGCCTGAAGGACACATTGGAAGTGGGCATTGACCCGGCACTGATTCCTGCTTATATTTCCGGTGTTATTACGGCAGCATTTTTGGGCTATCTTTCCATTCGGCTGCTGAAGTTGATCACGGATAAAGGCAAGTTCGGTGCGTTTTCCTACTACTGCTGGGTTGTGGGCGCATTGACCATCGTACTGTCTATCATCCTTTAAAGTTCGGCAGACTATGCCGGAAACAAGTTGTTCAATGGAATGAGGTTTTTTTATGGCACAGACACAGACGAAAAAGAAAACTTCATCTTCCGCCAAGGGGCGTCAAAAGACTGCAGCAGCTGCAAAGAAAAGCAGCAGCGGCACCGCGCCGCCGGCGAAAAAGCCGATCCGCCGGGAGGTGACCGGCATCGTGTTTTTGGTGCTGGCGCTGTTTTCCGGCGTGGGTTATGTGCAGACGGATGCCATTTTTATCCATCTGTTTGCCAATGTGCTCAAGGGATTGTTTGGATATGGATTCTGGGTGATTCCGCCGGCCTTTTTGCTGACAGGGTTGATTTTGCTGCTGCATCATGGCCGGCCGGTGCGCCTGCGCGTGACCTGTATGCTGCTGGTGCCGGTGACTGTCGGCGCGCTTTTGCAGATTGTACTGTGTCGTGAAGAATTTGAACCAGCCTTTGGCGCAGTGGCGCAGCTGTATCAAACGGGTGTGGCTATGGCCAGCGGCGGCGTGGTGTGCGGCGGCATTGGCTATGGGTTTGAACGGCTTTTCGGCGTGATCGCATCAGTTGTTGTATGTGCGCTGGTAGCGTTTGCCTGCGCGCTGTTTGCGCTGCAGATCAATCCCAAAACAGTTTATGAAACTTCCCGCAGCCGGCGCATCGAATATGAGCCGGAGCCTGAGGATGAAACAAGGGGCAGAGGGATTGTTATCAAAGAAACCACGCGCCGCCGCAGGCCGCAGATTGATATTCCCCTGGATGATGAGCCGGAGAATATTGTGCGCAGCCGGGCTGCTTCCCTGCAGGAAAAGCCGCCCAAGCGCGCGGGCTTTTTCAACCGCCGCTCCAATGTGCCGAAGCCCCATGAAATATTAGAGGGCAAGCAGGAAAAAACAGACGAAGAGGCGGCTGCAGCGCCCGGGGAAGCGGGGCCTGTGGTTGAACCGCTGACAGAGCGTTTGCAGAAAAAAGAGACGGAAGCGGCAGAAGCAATTCCTGCCCAGGCAATGCCGGAATCCGGCGCTGCAGCTGCCAGGGTGGAAGCGCAGGAGGAACTGCCCGTATCTGTGCCGCCTGCGGATGTGCCGGAGGTTAAGCAGCCCAGCAAAAAGCAGACGGCGGCGGAGGTTGCCGCGGCAACCGCAGCGGTGACAGCGGAAATCGAAAGCAAAGCGGCGGAGGAAAACCCTTATACATATCCGCCTTACGATTTGCTCAGCAACGTGCATCCGGGCAATGTGGCCCAGGCCAAGGCAGAGCAGCAGAGCAATCTTGAACGTTTGTGCAATACGCTGGAGAGTTTTGGGATCCGTGCCCAATCCGGCGAAGTGGTCCGCGGCCCGTCCGTGACCCGCTATGAGTTTCAGCTGGAGCAAGGTGTCAAGCTCAGCAAGGTAACATCGCTGTCCGATGATTTGGCGCTGGCGTTGGGTGTAGGGAGCATCCGTATCGCTCCGATTCCGGAAAAGAACTCCGTCATTGGCATTGAAGTGCCCAACAAGCACAGCTCTCTGGTGCTGATTCGGGATGTGCTGGAAGGAAAAGCCTTTCGCGGGCATACATCCAAAGTGGCGTTTGCTGTGGGGCGTGACATTGCGGGCCATGACATTGTGGGCAATATCAGCAAGCTGCCCCATGTGCTTATTGCCGGCACCACCGGCAGCGGCAAATCCGTGTGCATCAACACGCTCATTGTGAGCCTTCTGTACAAGGCAACGCCGGATGAGGTGCGCTTTATCATGGTTGACCCCAAAATGGTGGAGCTCAATCCCTACAACGGTATTCCGCACCTGTTGATTCCCGTGGTGACGGATCCGAAGAAGGCCGCCGGTGCACTGCAATGGGCCGTATTTGAGATGATGAAGCGCTACAAGGCGTTTTCCGAGCATAATGTGAAGGATTTGGCATCTTTCAATGCTTTGGCTGCCCAGGAGGGCAACGACCTGCAGAAGCTGCCCACCGTGGTGGTGGTGATTGATGAGCTGGCGGATTTGATGATGGTGGCGGCCAAAGAGGTGGAAGAATCCATTTGCCGTGTGGCGCAGATGGGCCGTGCGGCGGGGGTGCATCTGGTGATTGCCACCCAGCGCCCCTCGGCGGATATCATCACCGGCATTATGAAGGCCAACATTCCGTCCCGCATCGCCTTTGCCGTGGCCTCCAGCATGGAGTCCCGCATCATTTTGGATATGACCGGCGCCGAAAAGCTGGTGGGCAAGGGAGACATGCTGTATTTCCCTGTGGGATCCAGCAAGCCGCAGCGCGTACAGGGTTGTATGATCACGGAAGAAGAGATTGACCGGGTGGTCAGTTTTGTGAAACAGAGCGGAGAAGCGCAGTATTCTGACGAAGTGATGCAGAAAATTGAGGAAAGCCTGGTGGATAAGGATGCCAAGGGCGCGGCCCAGACCGCTGCTCCGGCAGATGAGACGGACCCGCTGTTTGACGATGCCGTGGAGGTGCTGCTGGAAACGGGACAAGCCTCGGTATCCATGCTGCAGCGGCGGCTGAAGCTGGGCTATTCCAGGGCGGCCCGCCTCATCGATCAGATGGAGGAGCGGGGGGTAGTCGGCCCCTTTGAAGGCTCCAAGCCCCGCCAGCTGCTGGTATCCCGTGCATCGTGGGAGGCATATAAGCGCGGCGGAGCTGCCCCGGCGGAAGAGTCGGAGGAAGCTGCGGAGGAACCGCCGGAGATTGACATTGGTATTCCGGACCTGCCCGCAGGGGCAGGAGAGGAAACTGCTCCCTGGGATCAGGAGGCACCAAAAAACAGATAAGCAATTCCTGTATACAGACACCGGACGAATCATTCGTCCGGTGTTTTTGCAGGCAAAGAGCTGCATCTGCAAAAAAATTTTTTCTGCATGTAGCTTTTTGGCGGGCTGCGGGGTATTTCCTGTAGAGAGGTGAGTGTGGTGAAAGAACAGACCCTCCCATCGGAGGAAGAGCGGGAAATGCTGGTGCGGCAGTATTCTGAACTGGTTTACCGGCTGGCCTTTTCCCAGGTGCGCCGCCGCTGTGATGCGGAGGATATTTTTCAGGAAGTTTTTTTGCGCTATTTTCGCGCCTGTCCCCGCTTTGAAAATGAGGCACACCGCAAAGCCTGGCTGATGCGGGTTACGGTGAACTGTGCAAAAAAATACTGGGCCTCGGCATGGGTGCGCCGCACGGTTCCTTTGGAGGAAGATGTGGCCTTTGAAATGCCTGAGGACCAGCTGCTTTATGAGCAGCTGCAAATGCTGCCGGGCAAATACCGTGCGGTGCTGCACCTGTTTTACTATGAAGAACTCAGTGTGGAAGAAATCAGCCGGATTTTGGGGCAAAAGCCGTCCACTGTGCGGACGCAGCTGACCCGGGGCCGGAGAATGCTGAAAAAGAAGCTGGAGGAGGAAATGCTATGCTGAAAGAACGCTATCGCCATATGATGAATCAGTGCGTTCCGGGAGAGACGCTGATACAGCAGGCTGCTGCAGGTCGGCGGGGAAAAAGGCGCCTGCCGCGCTGGGGGCTGACCGCTGCCGCTGCCGTTTTAGCCTGTGCCCTGCTGGCCCCGCCGGTGCTGGCGGCCACGGTGCCGGCATTCCGGCAGGCGCTGTATGAGGTTGCGCCGGCCACGGCCCAGTATTTTACCCCGGTACAGCAGTCCTGCGAGGACAACGGTATCCGCATGGAGGTAGTGGCGTCCTATATTCATGGAGATACGGCGGAGCTGTATGTTTCCATGCAGGATCTGACCGGCGACCGGATTGATGAGACTACGGATCTGTTTGACAGCTATGATATTCTGCGGCCTTACGACAGTGCCGCTTCGTGCCGGATGGTGTCTTACGAGGAGGAGAGCCGCACCGCGACCTTTTTGATCACCATCACGCAATGGGATGGACATCCGATAGAAGGCAGCAAAATTACATTCCAGGTGCGGGAATTTTTGAGCCATAAAGAAACATATGAAGATCTTGTCCTGCCTCTGTCCTTGCAGGATGTGGAAGAGGCTCCGTCGGGTCCCGTGGTCAATCAGACCGGCGGCAGCGGCACGGCGGCAATGGGAGAAACGCCGAAAGTATTGACGCCGGGAACACCCCGGGAAGAATTTCCTGTGAAGGGAATTTGCCTTACAGGTATTGGTTACGTGGATGGTCAGCTGCATGTACAGCTGGCGGTGGCGGATGCACTGGAAAATGACAATCACGGCTGGCTGTATTTGAAAGACGCAGCCGGGGAAGAGGTATCCTGCAGTGCAACGGTTTCCTTCTGCAATCACAGCGAAGCCGAAGGGCGCGTGGATTATCAGGAATTCATTTTCGATGTGCCCCAGGAGTGCATTGGAGATTATACCCTATACGGCGGCTTTACAACCAGTGGTTTGTTGACAAAGGGAAATTGGAGCGTGACATTCCCGCTGACCAATATGGCAATTTGAGCGAAAAGTGCACCGCGCCCGTTGAGAATGCCCTAAAATAAAACAATTTGTAATTATTTGCAAAAATATAGCGAAATGGATTGAGTTTTGCAGAAGGACTCCCTTTCCTTCCCGCTAAAAAGCTGGTATACTGCCCATAAGAAAGCAGATTCAGGGAGGGCATCATTCATGTGGGACCGGCGCAAAGTGCAGGCAAAGTGGTCGTATTTTCGGGCACAGCGCCTGCATCCGACAGGGAATTTTACAGAATTTGTGGTGCGGGTCTACTATGCTGTGCTGGTTTGCTGCATGGAAGGGGACGGACACTCCTGCCCGGCGGGTCAGGTACGCAACCGCCGGCTCAGCCATTTTGTCTATCATGGCATTTACGATCAGCCGGACCACGATTACGACATGGTTCTGGAGGACTGCAAGCGCAATTTGGTGCAGATGGGCTATCTGCATTGGAGCGAGGATAAAACGCGCATTTTTGTGGACCGGCCGCTGGATTTCCTGTTGGAAGGAGAGCATGCGCGTTACCTTGCCATGGCGCAGGAGGCTTTTTGTGCGCCGGCGGAACCGGCGGGGAAACAACGCGCGGCGGTGCAGGCGCCTCTGCCCTGTCCGGAGTGCGGCAAACCCATGGTGCTGCGCAATGGGCGGTATGGGTTGTTTTTCGGCTGCTCCGCTTTTCCTGTCTGCCGCTGTACACTGTCCTTGGCGGAAGGCACTTACCGGCTGTTGTACCGGAAAGGGCTTGCCCTTTACACCGTTTCCCGCCCTTGCTGGAAATGTGGACAGTCTCTGCGCGTGCGCAGCTATTTTCCTTATTTCGACCTGACGGAACTGCTGAGCGGCACAGAAGAACTGCTGGAGCCGCTGAAAGCGGTGCGCCTGTCGACACTGCCGACACTGGACGCTTATCTGGAGCAGCACTGTGAAACGATTGCAGAACGCTACAGCAAAAAGGCCGGTTTTTCCTATGCAGCGAATATCTGCCCCCGCTGTGACATGCTGCAGGGAAGCCAGATGACCTTGGGAGAAGTCTGTAATACGCTGGAGGCCGCTGCAAAGGCGGGGGAGCTTTCGGCGTATGCAGAAGAGCGGATCCCGCTGACAGATGCCTGCTTTTCCGCGGAAGAGTGGCGGGAGGCCGTGGAATATTTGATGGAGACATAAAAAAGAAGCTGGAATCCATTCCTGGGTTCCAGCTTCTTTTGCAAACAGGGGGAAGAGCCTTGCTCACAGCTTGCGCAGTGCGTCGATCAAGGCGGTTTTCTGGGCGGTGTCCGGATTCATCTCCTTGATCACTTTTGCGGGACAGCCGGCCACGACGCTGTTGGCGGGGACGTCCTCCACAACGACGGCGCCTGCGGCAACCACAGAGTTTTCGCCAATGCGGCAGCCCTCAATCACTACAGCGTTGGCGCCGATCAGCACGTTGTCTTCCACGATCACGGGAGTGGCGCTGGCGGGCTCAATCACGCCGGCCAGCACGGCGCCTGCACCGATGTGGCAATGCCTGCCCACGGTGGCGCGGCCGCCTAAAACGGCGCCCATGTCAATCATGGTGCCCTCGCCGATAACAGCGCCGATGTTGATCACAGCGCCCATCATAATCACAGCGCCGTCGCCGATTTCCACCTGGTCGCGGATCAGGGCGCCGGGTTCGATGCGGGCATTGATATTTTTCAAATCCAGAAGGGGCACGGCAGAGTTGCGCCGGTCGTTTTCCACCACCATATCGTCGATTTTCTCCGCGTTGGCGGTCAGAATGGGCTGCAGCTCTTTCCAATCGCCAAAGACCACGCAGCAGTCCCCGCTGCCGAAGACCTTGGCACTGCCGAACTCAATGGGGGCATTGTGGCGCACATAGAGCTTTACGGGCGTTTTTTTCTCCGCATTGCTGATAAAAGCGATGATTTCCTGGGCATTCATAGGGCAAAAGCCATCCTTTCCTGATTACTTTTGAAACAGCAGGTCCTGCAGGTTGTATACACCGTTGGGCTTGTCTTTCAGAATGCGGGCCATGTGCAGTGCGCCGTTGACAAAAATCTGCCGGCTGGTGGCCCGGTGGGTGATTTGGAATTCTTCATCTGTGCCGAAAAAGGACACCGTGTGCACGCCGGCTACGGTGCCGCCCCGCAGGGAGTGCATACCGATCTCTTTGGCGCCGCGCTTGCCCACAGCGCCCTGGCGGCCATATACCGTGGTCATTTCGCCTTTGGGATCCACGGCGTTGCGCAGCATCAGCGCCGTGCCGCTGGGAGCGTCAATTTTTTGGTTGTGGTGGGTTTCCGTAATCTCCACATCGAAATCCGGCAGAAGCGTTGTGGAAATCTGCTGCAGCACGCGCTGGAAAACGGCGATGCCGATGGAATAGTTTCCGCTGTGGAGCACCGGCGCATAAGTGCCCAGGGCCAGCAGGCGGTTCATTTGCTCATCGCTGTAGCCGGTGGTGCCAGAGAGCAGAGCGGTGCCCGTTCGGCGGACATAGGCTTCCACTTGGGACAAGGTGCTGGGGTTGGAGAAATCCAAAATGATATCGGCAGTTTTACCCATGGCGGCCAACTGGCTGATGTTGTCCAAATCCATGGCGGCGGCGATCTGGTCGCCTGCAGCCAGGGCGGTCTGCTCAATCAACTTTCCCATACGGCCGTAGCCTACAATCAGAATCTTCATAAAAAAGCCTCCTTCAGCCGGTTTTGCGCGAATAAAGGCGCACCGTGTAAGCGGGACGGTCCATCCGGCTGTGAACGATTGGATTATTGTTGTATCATAGCATTATCTGGCGATGAGCGCAAGGGAATTTGCTGCAGAAAGGGAAAAAGGAGGATTTTTCTATACATTTTCTGCCCTTTGGAGTACAATGGAACCAGCTTGAAACGAAGGAGCAATGCCATGCTGGATTTTATGATACAATGCCGCCGGGAGCTGCACCAGATCCCGGAGCTGGAACAGAATTTGCCCAAAACCTGCGCCTATGTGAAGGAAAAGCTTTCGGCGCTGTCGTGTGTTTTGTCAGAACCGGTCAAGGGTGCCGTGTGCGCCTATTTTGACGAGGGAAAAGCGGATACCATTGCCTTTCGGGCAGATATGGATGCGCTGCCCATTGCAGAGCAGACGGGGCTGCCGTTTGCTTCGGTGCATCCGGGCTGTATGCATGCCTGCGGCCACGACGGACATACCGCCATGCTGCTGGGCCTGGCCCGCCAGGTGGAGAAGCGGCGGGGCACGCTGTCCCACAACGTACTGCTGATTTTCCAGCCGGCGGAGGAAAATCCGGGCGGGGCCAAGCTGATTTGTGAGAGCGGGGTTTTGCAAGCGCATCATGTGCGCTGCATTTTTGGATTCCATCTGTGGCCGGGGCTTCCGGCGGGAGAGATTTATACCCGCCCGGGGCCGCTCATGGCGAAGAGCAGCGAAATCACGCTGTATGCCAAGGGAAAAAGCGTCCATATTTCCCGTTATCAGGAGGGGGCGGACAGCCTGCTGGCCGCGGCGGTATATCTGCAGGAGGTGTATGCAATGGAGCGCAGTGCGCTTGCGCCGCAGGTGCCGCGTCTGCTGCGTTTCGGCCGCATCCGGGGCGGCAGCGTCCGCAATGCTCTGGCGGAGGAGACGGTTCTGGAAGGCAGTCTGCGCGCATTTACCGTGCAGGATTACGATGTGCTGAAAAAAGGCTGTGAAGAACTTGCCGAAGTGGTGAGTGCAAAAACCGGCTGCACGTTGGCGCTGCATTTCAGCGAGGGGTATCCGCCCGTGACCAATGACGAGACACTTTTGAAACGCGTGGAGGAGCAGCTGGGGGCGGATGCACCGAAGCGTTATGAGGGCCTTGCCCTGACGACGGAGGATTTTGCCTGGTATCAGCAATTTGTGCCGGGTGTCTTCTTGTTTCTGGGGGTGGGCGATACGGAGGAGCTGCATTCTCCGCGCTTTAACTTTGACGAGAGCGTGCTGGCCAAGGGGCTGGCGATGTATGAGCGGCTGCTGGAGCTGCGCTGAGAGAATAAAAAGAAGCTGCGGCGGATGCATGATCCGCCGCAGCCTTTTCATTATTCCGGACTGAATTCAAATTCCCGGTCGCCGTCAAACAGACGCAATGTGCCGTTTTCGTATGTATAAGTCAGCGTTTTTTCGCTGCTGCCATCTTCGTTGGTTAACACAATGCCGTCCTCGCGCACCTCATAAGCGCCTTCCACCTGGGGCAGCGTGCTGTTGCCCACCATGGAACCCTGCACCACCCGGCCGTCAGCGGAGAAATTGTAAATCACGGCTTGGGAATCGTCGTACCAAATCCAGATATCACCGGAATTGCCTGCCAGCGCATCCTGCACGGCATCCAAATCCGTGCCGTTGTTTTGCGCGTTCTGTTGGTCGCCGTCCCCTGCAGCCGTTGCCTGTTGACCGCCGCTGCACGCAGCCAGAGAAAAGGCCATCATCAGCGCGAGACATAGCGCCAAAAGCTTTTTCTTCATGTTGGATCCGTCCCTTCTTTCCTTTTTATGTATTCCAGTATACTATGATAAAAGATTTTAGTCAATTAAAAATAAAGATATTAATTTGTTAATAAAAGATAATAGTCCATATAGACTAATAGCAGAGGTGAGCCTATGGACTATGAGCTGCTGGGAAAGCGCATTCGGGACGAGCGCTTGCTGCTGCGCCTGACCATCGAGCAATTGGCGGAGCGGGTCAATAAAAGCACCAACTATATCGGGCAGATTGAGCGCAACGATGGCAAGCCGAGTCTGGAAACCATTGTCGATCTTGCCAATGCTTTGGGAACGACGGTGGACAGCTTGCTGCGCGACAGCCTGGATGCAGCGCAGGAGGATGAAACTGTCCGGGAAATATGCACGCTGCTGCGCACCGGCGATGAAGATGATAAGCGGTTCATTTTGGATGTGGTGAGACGTTATATGTACTATCGGCATAAGAGACAAACGGAGGAATCCTGAAAAAACGGCGCCTGTCTTGAGAAAGACAGGCGCCGCAGTGTATTTTTATGGTATTTTCCGATATAGAGGAAAAATATGAAACATCAGAGCGACTCCGGCAGATGCTTCAGCCGGTGAACTTTTGCGTAGCCGGTGCGCTGTACGCCGCGGGGGTATGGAATTTCGGGGTAGCCGAACCCCAGCAGCATGCCCGCATAGTGCGATTCCGGGATTTCCAGCAGTGCACGAATCTGAGGCATGTTTTCCAAGACAACCATGGGGAAGGTCATCATTACGCAGCCAAGCCCGCGGGAGGCGCACAACAGCTCAAACCAGGCGCAGGCGATGTTGACATCCTGCACGGCGCAGGGAATGTCTGAAGGCGCGTGGGGAATCAGCAGATGAGGTGCGGAGCACAGCAGCATATCGGGCCGTACGTTGGTCTCCCAGCCCTTCATCTGGCCGTAGTAATGGGCGTCAAAGGTGCGGGGATAGATCCCTTGGGCGGCCTGCCGTTCCATTTCGCGGTAAGCCAGATCGTGGAAGCGGCGGGTCTGCTCCTTATCATCGAGCAGCGTATATTCTACCCGGCGCTTGTTGCTGCCTGTGGGCAGGGTTTGCAAAACGGAGAGCATTTCATCGATGATTTCCCGGGGGACATTTTTGTCCAGATAACGGCGGCAGGCGCGGCGGCTGGTCATCAGGGCATCCAGCACAGGTGCAGCTTCCGCAGGAGCGGGGGTGGGCAGGCTGTTTTCCGGGTGCTTGCCGAAGATGGAAATGGCGCCCTGGGGACACACGGCCAGGCAGTGCTCGCATTGCCAGCAGCCGCCCCAGCCAAATTCCGTCACCGGTGCGATTTGGGCTTTGCTTTGTTCATTCAACGAGAGAATGCCGCCGGCACAGGTGTTGACACAGCGTCCGCAGCCGGTGCATTTTGTTTCAGCTACATGAAAATGAGTCAAATCCATAACAATCGCTCCTTCTTTCTTTCACTGCTGTTTTGAGTATAAACCGCGGCAGTGAAAAGGAAAAGTAGGCACAATATTGTGCTGTAGTTTCCAAAAGGAACTTAGGGTTTTACAGCGGACCAGAAGTGTTCCAGCCGGTCCATGCCTTCCCGGAGGATTTCATCGCTGTAGCAGCAGGAGATGCGGATAAAGCCCTCGGCGCCAAAGCAGCTGCCCGGTGTGCAGGCCAGCTTGCCCTCCTTGACCAGACGGGTGCAGAAGGTAACGGAATCCATGCCGCAGCTCTCGATGGAAGGGAATACATAAAAGGCGCCCTGGGGCCTGAAATAGGGCAGACCCATGGCGGTGAGCCGGGCGCAGACATAGTCTCTGCGGCGGCGGTATGTTTCCCGCATGGGGGCGATATCCCAGCGCAGTGCCTCGGCGCAGGCGCGTTGAACGAAAGGCGCCACGGACACCACTGCATACTGGTGCACTTTGGACAGCTGTTCAATGATGGGCGCGTCAGCCATCAGATAGCCTGCGCGCCAGCCTGTCATGGCATAGGGCTTGGAAAAGCTCTGCGCTACGATCAAACGCGGACGCAGGTCGGAGCAGGCGCTCAGGCTTTCATAATCTTCTGTGTCTGCCAAATCGCGATACACCTCGTCGCAGAGAAGGAACAGGGGATGTTCCCGCACCACTTCGTGGATTGCCTGGATGGTCTCGCGGCTGTAGATGCAGCCGGTGGGATTGTTGGGTGAGGTGAGGATCAAAGCCTTGGTGCGCGGCGTGATGGCTGAGCGCAGCTGCTCTGCGGTGATCTGAAATTGGGCCTTTCGGGTGTCCAGAGGTACATAGATGCCGCGGCAGAGTTTGACAATGGACTCATACAGGCCAAAGGCCGGCGTGGGGACGATGACTTCGTCGCCGGGGTTGAGCAGGCCGAACAGGGCGCAGAACAGCGCTTCTGTCGCGCCCACGGTGACGATGATTTCTTCGGAAGCATACTGCAGGCCGTGCTTTTCCTGCTCAAAAGCGGAGATGGCCTTGCGGAGGAACAGCTGCCCGTTGTTTTCTCCGTAGTGGGTTTCGCCGGCGTCCAGGCTGTCTTTGGCTGCCTGGCAAATAGGGCTTGGCGTATCAAAATCCGGTTCGCCCAGGGTGAGAAACAAGCAGCCGGGTTCCTGCCTGGCCATTTGGGTAAACACACGGATGCCGCTTTTCTGCACAGCATCCAGCGCGGAATTCATTCTCAGTTCCATAGTGGTTGCTCCTTGTATCCAAGATGCTCCCATTGTGCGCCTGTTTGATAAAAATTGCAAGGAATGAAAAGAAAAAATGCGTAAAGAGATCTCGGGCTGGAGCAGCGTATGGGGATGGCCGTAATTTATCATTGACAAAGGGAGCGGAGCAAAGTACGATAAAAATGAAAAAGCAGGGGAATTGACATGGATTTTTGATGCAATCCATGCTAAAATACTATTTTAAAAGAACATTATTCCCAAAGGGATTGAGGAGATGGGGTTATGTATCCAATTATAAGAAAAGAAGTTCTGAATCCCACGGTGGTCAAAATGGATATTCTGGCGCCGGCGGTGGCAAAAAAAGCGCTGCCGGGGCAGTTTATCATTTTGCGCGTGGATGAGGGCGGCGAGCGGATTCCGCTGACTGTGGCGGGATATGACCGCGCGGCGGGTACGGTAACGATTATTTTCCAGGTGGTGGGCGCCACCACGGAGTGCCTGCGCCACAAGGAAGCTGGGGAAAGCATTCAGGACTTTGTGGGACCGCTGGGTACGCCAACCCGCATTGAGGGCCTGAGAAAAGTGGCAATTGTGGGCGGCGGCGTAGGATGTGCCATCGCTTATCCGGTGGCGAAGGCGCTGCATGAACAGGGCGCAGTGGTGCACAGCATTATTGGCTTCCGCAGCCGGGATCTGGTCATTTTGGAGCAGGAATTTGCGGCCTGTTCCGATCAGCTGCTGCGCATGAGCGATGACGGCAGCTGGGGTGAACGCGGCCTGGTTACAGATGCGCTGCGCGCGCTGTTGGAGCGCGGCGAGCAATATGACCAGGTCATTGCGATCGGGCCGCTGGTGATGATGAAATTCGTCTGTGCCCTGACGAAGGAATTCGGCGTAAAAACTGTGGTCAGCATGAATCCGATCATGGTGGACGGCACAGGCATGTGCGGCGGCTGCCGGCTGACTGTGGGCGGAAAGACGAAATTCGCCTGTGTGGACGGCCCGGATTTTGATGGCCACGAGGTGGATTTTGACGAGGCAATCCAGCGCGCGGCGATGTATCGTGATTTTGAGCGCCATGCGTATGAAAAGACCTGTAATCTGTTCAAACAAGCGGAGGGATGAGCCATGGCGAATATGAGAATGGATAAAAATGCAATGCCGGAGCAGGCGCCGAATGTGCGGAACAAGAATTTCAAGGAGGTGGCCCTGGGCTATACGCCGGAGCAGGCGATGGATGAAGCGCGGCGCTGCCTGAGCTGCAAACACAAACCCTGTGTGAGCGGCTGCCCTGTGGGCGTCGATATTCCGGCGTTTATTGCCGAGGTAGCCAGAGGCGACTTTTCCGCAGCCTATGATATTTTGAGCAGGGATACCAGCCTGCCGGCCATCTGCGGCCGTGTGTGCCCCCAGGAGAACCAATGTGAGCAAAAATGCGTGCGCGGTCTCAAGGGACAGAGCGTTGCCATCGGTCGGCTGGAGCGGTTTGTGGCGGACTGGAAAATGGCTCAGGGAGAAGAAACGGCGGCAGCACCGGTCCCCAACGGCCACAAGGTGGCGGTGATCGGCTCCGGTCCCAGCGGTTTGGCCTGCGCGGGCGATTTGGCCAGAAAGGGCTATGCAGTAACGATTTTTGAAGCGCTGCATGCCGCCGGCGGCGTGCTGGTATACGGCATTCCGGAATTCCGTCTGCCCAAGGATATTGTCCGCCGGGAAATTGCCGGCCTGGAAAAGCTGGGTGTGAAAATTGAAACCAATATGGTGATCGGCAAGGTGACCTCTGTGCAGGAGCTGATGCAGGAATATGGGTTTGAGGCGGTGTTCATCGGCACTGGCGCGGGTCTGCCGAAATTCATGCGCATTCCCGGAGAAAACCTGAAGGGTGTTTTTTCCGCCAATGAATTTTTAACGCGGGTCAATTTGATGAAAGCCTACCAGGATGACAGCGCCACACCGGTAATGAAAGCCAAACGGGTGGCCGTGGTGGGCGGCGGCAATGTTGCGATGGATGCGGCCCGCTGCGCCAAGCGCTTGGGCGCAGAGGTGACGATCGTATACCGGCGCAGTGAAAAAGAGCTGCCTGCCCGGGCGGAGGAAGTGGAGCACGCCAAGGAAGAGGGCATTGTTTTCAAGCTGCTGAATAATCCCGTGCGAATTCTGGGAGACGATCAGTTTAACGTGACGGGGATGGAGTGCATTCAGATGACGCTGGGTGAGCCGGATGAGAGCGGCCGCCGTCGCCCGGTGGAAAAGCCCGGCAGCGAATTTATCGTCGATGTGGACTGTGTGATCATGGCCATCGGCACCAGCCCGAATCCGCTGATTAAATCCACCACGGACGGCCTGGCGACGGAGTCCTGGGGCGGCATCATTGTGGACGAGGCCACGGGTGCCACGTCGATTCCCGGCGTTTATGCCGGCGGCGACGCTGTCACCGGCGCGGCCACAGTCATTTTGGCCATGGGCGCGGGCAAAACTGCGGCTGCGGCCATGGATGCGTACATTCAGAAAAAACAGAGCTGATGCTGTGATTCAGCCCTCTGCCGCTTTTGCGGCGGAGGGCTTTTTTTGTGATTGATGTGCTTTTTGTTCCGGAAAAGGGAGCGGGTGCATCCAGTAAACCTGCTTTGTGCGGATACTGGCGGATACAGATGCACTCAGTTTTTGCGTTTGGGGTTGCGCGGGAACCAGCCGCGCTCCACCCGGCGGCTTTGTTCCTTGAGTTCCCGGATGCTCCACAGACAGGCGACGCCCACCAGGGCCAGGATTATGGAGAGCAGACCGCCGAGAAACAGGGCGGCGCCGAGAAGCAGTATGCCTGCGGCAAGGAATAACGGCCAGATGCGTGCAGAAAAATGGTATTCTGCCCAGATTACAATGGGATGGAACACGCCGATGACCAGCAAAGAGGCAAAGCCAATCAAAATACCTTCAAAATGAAGCTGCATATCATCACCTCGCCGCTCATTGTAGCATGGTGATGCAGCGCGGAAAAGCAGCGGTGCGCCGAATTGGACATTTTTTGCAGCAGCTGTCTTTGTGCGGCTGAAAAAAGCCGCCGGCAGGGTGCAAAGATGGAATTGTAAGAAAAATATAAGATTTATAGAGGATTCTTTTATGATACAATGGGCGCAGAATCATTGGAGAGGGAGACAGACTATGCCGAATATTTTGGTGGTGGACGACGAGCAGGCGATCACGGATCTGGTGGCCCTGTATCTGCAAAATGAAAATTTCACGGTGCACCGCTTCTACTGTGGCGCCGATGCGCTCAAATGTGTGGAAACCACGCCGCTGGATTTGGCCATTCTTGATGTCATGCTGCCGGATATCGACGGGTTCCAGCTGTGTCAGAAAATTCGGGAAAAACATTATTTCCCCATCATTATGCTCACGGCCAAGGTGGAGGATATGGATAAAATCATGGGCCTGACTTTGGGGGCGGACGATTACATCACAAAGCCGTTCAATCCTTTGGAGCTGGTGGCCAGGGTCAAGACACAACTGCGGCGCTATACGCGCTATAATACCGCCGAGGGCGGCGCGGCAGAGAAAAAGGAGGACGAATACGACTTCAACGGCCTGCAGATTTCCAAAACCACGCACAAGTGCATTTTGTATAATGAAGAGCTGCAGCTGACGCCCATTGAGTTTTCCATTTTGTGGTATCTGTGCGAGAAGCGCGGCAGTGTGGTATCCAGCGAGGAGCTGTTTGAAGCGGTGTGGGGCGAGAAATACATGGACAGCAACAACACCGTTATGAGTCATATTGCCCGGCTGCGGGAAAAGCTGCATGAGCCGCGCAAAAAACCAAAGTTCATTAAAACCGTTTGGGGGGTGGGGTATACCATTGAGTAAAGGAATTCTGAAAGCATGCAGAAAGCTGCTGCGCCGGCCGGGGGCTACCGCCTCCACGCGTATGCTTTCCAATACCATGCTGGCGCAGTATCTGATCTTTCTCATCCTGTTTGCCGTTGGAACAGTGCTGTTTTACTTTTTTATGTACTTTGTGTTCTCCTCGATACGGGTGTGGTACGGCACGGAACCGTTGTATCGTTTTTTGCAGATTTTTGCCAATAATCCATTGCAAACGATTATTGCCACCTGGATTTTCGGCGGCGTGGTCATCAGTGCGCTGATGATGCGCCGCCCCCTGCGATATATTGACGCTGTGGCGGCGGCCAGCGACCAGCTGCTGGAGCAAAATGACGCGCCGATCCGTTTGCCGGCAGCCCTGAAAGGGGTGGAGGATCAGATGAATCTGGCCAAGCAGCGTTCCCTGCGCAACGCTGCCGCTGCTCGGGAAGCCGAGCAGCGGAAAAATGATTTAATTGTCTATCTGGCCCATGATCTGAAAACGCCGCTGACTTCTGTCATCGGCTATCTGACGCTGCTGCGGGACGAGCCTGAAATCTCTCCGGCGCTGCGGGCAAAATACACCGGCATTGCCCTGAATAAAGCCGAGCGGCTGGAGGAGCTTATCAATGAGTTTTTTGACATCACCCGCTTTAATCTGTCCCATTTGACGCTGGAGACGGAAGAGACGGATCTGACCCGGATGCTCCAGCAGGTGACCAGCGAGTTTGAACCCGTTTTTGCGGAAAAAGGGCTCACTTATGCCCTGTCGCTGCCGGAAAAGCTGCCCTATGAATGCGATATTGACAAGATGGCCCGGGTTTTCGATAATTTGCTGCGCAATGCGACCAACTACAGCTTTCCGAATACGGAAATCTCCATTTCCGGCCGCATCAGCGGCGATTACATTGTGCTGCGCTTTCAAAACAGCGGCCGCACGATTCCCAAGGAAAAACTGGCGCGGATCTTTGAACAGTTTTACCGGCTGGACTCCTCCCGCGGCAGCGCCAGCGGCGGCGCGGGATTGGGATTGGCCATTGCCAAGGAAATCGTTGAGCTGCACGGCGGCGGTATCAGCGCCGCCAGCGCGGACAATCTGGTTACCTTCACTGTAACGCTGCCCCTGCAAAGCGCGCCGGCTGCGTAAGAAATTTGCAAGGAATTCGACACAAAGGCACAAGACCTTTATCAGATAAAACGAAAGAAGGAAGCGCCTCGCTTTGGTAGAATTTTACCAAAGCGAGGCGCTTTTTTGATGAAATGCGGTGGTAAAGGAGCCGCTCTGGAAAAAACACAGGAGGTTTTCAAAATGAGTAAACTTTGCATTGCAGTATTGTTTGGCGGCTGCAGCACGGAATATGGTGTGTCACTGCAATCGGCCCATGCGCTGCTCAGCCACATCGACAAAGGAAAGTATGACGTGCTGCCCGTGGGCATCGACCGCGCAGGCCGCTGGTTTTATTATTTTGGATTCATCGACGCGATTTTGGACGGCACCTGGTGTGATGATTTGGACAATTGCATTCCCTGTGCGATTTCTCCCAACCGGGGCGCACCGGAGCTGATTTTGTTCGGAGATGAAGTGGAGCGGGTGCCCTTTGATGCGGCGTTTCCGGTGCTCCACGGGAAAAATGGAGAAGACGGCACGGTGCAGGGCCTGATTGAACTGGCGGGCATCCCGCTCATCGGATGCGATACGCTGAGCAGCGCCCTGTGCATGGACAAGGACCGCGCACACAAATTGGCAGCGCTGGCCGGTGTGCGTGTGCCGCAGTCGATGGCTTTTGAACGCGGTGCAGCGATGAAAGAATTATATGCCGCGGCAGATACCCTGGGCTATCCGCTTTTCGTCAAGCCGGTGCGCGCGGGATCTTCCTTTGGCATCACCAAAGTGCTTGGAAGCGGAGATTTGGAGGCGGCGGTGCAGGCGGCTTTCCGCCACGACAGCGAAATTTTGCTGGAAGAGGCGATAGAAGGCTTTGAGGTGGGCTGCGCTGTTCTGGGCAATCAGGAGCTGATGACCGGCGCTGTGGATGAAATCGAGCTGAGCGAAGGTTTTTTTGATTTTGAAGAAAAATATACGCTGAAAACTTCAAAAATCCACTGCCCGGCCCGTATTTCGCCGGAGCAGGCACGGCAGGTGCAGGAAACGGCGAAGCGGATCTATCGGGCATTGCACTGCCGGGTGTTTGCCCGGGTGGACTTGTTCCTGACACCCCAGGGAGAGCTGGTGTTCAACGAAGTCAATACCATTCCCGGGTTTACCGCGCACAGCCGTTATCCCAACATGATGCAGGCGGCGGGCCTGGGATTCGGGGAATTGGTGGAGCGGCTGATTGCCCTGGGTCTGGAAACGCCGTGAAAATTCCGCTCCGTGCTGCCTGTGGGCAGCGGTGCCGAACGGTGGCTTTTACATGCAAAGGGAGGTTGGCTGAGATGAAAACAATATTGCTGAGCGAAACAGATTTGCACCGGGGGCCGCTGATTTTAATCAACCGGGCGCACCCCCTGCAGCCCTGTGCCGTGGCTTTGCAGACACTATACTGGAAAGAGAAGCGCATTCCGCTGGAAGCGCGCGCAGCTTCGCTTTTGCAGGCGTGTGTCCGGGCCTGCGGCGGCACGGGACTGATTGTACCGGTTTCTGGGTGGCGCAGCCATGCCGAGCAGATGGAAATCTGGAACGACAGCCTGGCGGAGCACGGCAGGGCCTTTACCGAAAGCTATGTGGCCCGGCCCGGCTGCAGCGAGCATGAGAGCGGCCTGGCGATTGATCTGGCGAAAGCCGCGGCGGAAATCGATTTTATCCGCCCGGATTTTCCCTGTGACGGTGTGTGCGGGGCCTTTCGCCGCAGTGCGGCGGATTACGGCTTTATCGAGCGCTATCGCGCAGAAAAGCGGCCCCTGACAGGCATTGCGGCAGAACCCTGGCATTTTCGCTATGTGGGCGCGCCCCATGCGGTGCTGATAGAGAAAAACGGCCTGTGCCTGGAGGAATATGCGTCCTTCCTGCAGCGGAACGGAGAACAGTTTTGCCGCCTGGCGAACGGAAAATGCGCCCGTGTGCGCTACATCCCCTGGACAGGAGCAGCAATGGAAATCTGCCCGCCCAAAAGCTGCTGGCAGATTTCCGGGGACAACGCGGGAGGTTTTATCCTCACCCTTTGGGAGTGAAACGATGATACAGAGAGAGAATTGGGCGGCCCTGGACTGGTTTCGCATTGCGGCGGCGGTTTTGGTGGTGGCCAATCACACCTCGCCCCTGGCGACCGTAGATGCAGGGGCGGATTTCCTGCTGACAAGGGTGCTGGCGCGTTTGGCGGTGCCCTTTTTCCTGATGGTTACCGGCTATTTTCTGGCGGCCGGCGGCTGGCGGAAAGCAGGACAGACGGCAAAAAAGCTGCTCCTTTACGATTTGCTGGCCACGGCCCTTTATTTGCCGCTGAGTTTTTCCATCATCGGATGGGACTGGGCAGAGTGGCTTCGGCGGCTTCTGATTGACGGAACGCTGTATCACCTGTGGTATTTTCCTGCGGCAATCGTTGGCATCGGCGTGGTTTGCCTGCTGCGCCGTCTGGGCGCAGGCGCGGCATTGGCGGCGGCGCTGGCCCTGTATGTTCTGGGCCTTTTGGGCGACAACTACTGGGGTTTTACGCAGCAGCTGCCGCTTTTGGGGGCGTTTTATGACCATGTGATCTTTGCCCTGACGGAATACACCAGAAACGGGCTGTTTTATGCGCCGCTGTTTCTGCTTTTGGGAAGTTTCGGCTTTCAGATGAAGCGTGTGCCCTCTGCTGTTTGCTTTGCAGCAGCGCTTCTGGCCATGGCGGCAGAGGCATGGACGCTTCACAGCCTCGATTGGCAGAAGCATGACAGTATGTATCTTCTGCTGCCTTTGGCGATGCTGTTTTTGTTTTCACTGCTGTTGGATTTCAACCGCGGTCAGCGCCCGGCATTGCGGCATATTTCTCTGCTGGTGTACCTGGTGCATCCCTGGTGCATTGTACTGATCCGCGGCGGCGCGGGGGTGCTGGGCCTGGAAGCACTTCTGGTGGAGTGTGCGCCGGTGCACTTCCTGGCCGTTTTAATGATGAGTTTTCTTATGGCGCTGCTTTTGGCGGCCGTTCCTCTGCCGCAGAAGTGCGCGCCCACCGGGCGGGCCTGGCGGGAAATTGACCTCGCTGCACTGCGCCGCAATGCTGCAGCACTGCAAGAATGCCTCGGGCAGAGCTGCCGGCTGATGGCGGTGGTGAAGGCAGAGGCATACGGGCATGGCGGAGTCCTCTGCGCCAAAACGCTGCAAAAGGCCGGTATAAACGCCTTTGCTGTAGCGACACTTTCTGAAGCTGTGGAATTGCGCAAAGCAGGTATCCATGGTATAATACTTATATTAGGCTATACGCATCCCTCTCAGGCGCGGGCGCTGCGCTTTTGGCGCCTGACGCAGACAGTTGTGGATGCGGAGCATGCACGGTCGCTGGAAAAAATGCGCGTGCCGCTGCATATACATATTGCAGTGGACACAGGGATGCACCGCCTGGGCGTGCCCGATCACGACCTTGCAGCGCTGCGCGGCATCTATCGCAGCAAATATTTGAAAGTGGACGGCATATTTTCCCATCTTTGCGTCAGCGACAGCCTGACAGAGGAAGATGTGCGCTATACGGCACAGCAGGCCGAGCGGTTTTACCACACTGTGGAAGCTGTGGAGCGCATTCCAGGCTGCAGTGCAGGAAAAATTCATCTGCAGGCCAGTTATGGCGCGCTCAATCTGCCGCCGCAGCCCTGCGATTACGGCCGCATGGGCATCGCTTTGTACGGCGTATACAGCGACGATGCGCCGGTGCGCCGGGATGTGGACTTGCAGCCTGTGCTTTCGCTGCGTGCAAGAATTGCCTCGGTGCGCATTCTTGAAACCGGCGAGCGGGCTGGCTATGGCCTGGCTTTTGTTGCAAGGCGCCGCACCAAATTGGCGGTAGCAACCATCGGCTATGCTGACGGCCTGCCCCGTGACTGGCCGGAAAAGGGCGGAAAAGTGCTGCTGCACGGTGTTTATGTGCCGGCGGTGGGGCGGCTGTGCATGGATCAGATGCTGCTGGATGTGACCGATGTGCCGAACGTGCGGCAGGGCGATGTGATCACCGTGATTGGCCGGGATGGAAATGCCTGTATTCGGGCGGAAACTGTGGCCCGGCAATGCGGCACCATCAGCAATGAGCTGCTCTCGCGGCTGGGACAGCGCCTGCCGGTGGTGCGGCGCCGCTGATGCAAATTTGATGCCGGGCAGAATCAAACTACATCTGAAGGAGTGATTGCCAATGAAATCCATGACGCGGCCTATCCCCATGTTGATTTGGGGATTGATCCTCTTTTGTATTGTGGGCATCTGCCTGGCGTTGGGCAGGGCTTCCGGCGCCAATGTGGAGCTTGGCCCCTCCGTTCAATTCAGCGAGGAAGAGCTGCGCGGTGCTGTGCATTGTGTCAAAAGAGATTTTCGGGTGCGTTTTACCGGAGGAGAGCTTTTGCAGCTTCGCTATGATGAGGCTCTGTCTGATCAGGCGGTTGATGATTACCTTGCCCGCACGGAAGACGGTGATGCCGATGCAGCTGAAGGAAATATTATCGCCCTTTTTGCAGATTTTAAGACCGGAGAGCGCACCAGCGGCGGCCTGAATCCCAATGCAGTTTACCGTGGATTTGGCTATATGCTTGCGCGCAGCGACGCCGATGGCAAATGGGAAATTATAGAAACCGGCTGGTGAATTCGTAAAACAGCGCCCCGCCCTTGATGGGCGGGGCGCTGTTTGCTTTTTGCAGCTTTATGCTTCCGGATGGCGCTGCAGCCAGTCCCTGGCATAAGAACAGGTGGCGGTCACTTGCCCGCCCATTTCGTGAATCTGCTCCACAGCGGCCTGCACCAGGGCCGATGCAATGCCCTGCCCGCGCAGAGAATCGTCCACAAAGGTGTGGTTGATGCAGTATACACCTTTGGATACCATGGGGAAAGTAATTTCAGCCTGCAGTGCGCCGTTTTCCGCAATGCTGTAAATCCGGGTGGGGGTATGGCTGAATTTCATAAAACTCAACTCCTTTGTCGAAGTAGAAAATGCTGCTCCCGGGGAAACCTTTTGCATTTTGTGGCATCCTATAGTAAAATAAAGCGGTTGGAAGGGGGCGAACAATGGAAAACACAGAAATTGTTGCCGCCTCTGCGGCGGATGTGGATGCCATTTTAGAGATCATACGTGCGCGTATGGACTGGATGGATCAAAAAGGCTTGTTTCAGTGGAATGCAACGGACTATCTGACCTGCTATCCGCGCAGCTATTTTGAAGAAGGTGCGGATCGCGGCGATTTCTATTTGATGAAACAGCGGGGACAGGTCATTGCCGAGATGGCGCTGTTTGAAAAGGACGGCCGCTGGGACGATGATCCGGCTTATTTTTATGTGCACCATTTGGCGACACTGCCTGGATGCTCCGGTGCAGGAGTGGAAATGCTCCGCTTTGCAGAACACCTGGGCAGAAAGCGGAAAAAGCGCGGCATCCGTCTGGATTCTGCGGTGGATAATGAAGCCCTGGCGGCTTATTATGAGGCGCTGGGCTATTTTGCGCTGAGTACCTTTACCGAGGGCGCGTATGAAGGAATGCGCCGGGTAAAATACCTGGGTCTGCCTCTTGCATTCCGCGCAGCCAGACAGACCGACTTGGAAGAGTTGTGGCAGCTGGAAGAGCTGTGCTTTCCGCCGCAGGAGCGCTGCCTGCGAAAAAATTTCGAGCGGCGGCTTGCCCTGTGGCCGGAGCATTTCCTGCTGCTTTTCCGCCCGGATACCGGGCGCATCTGCGCTTTTCTCAGCGACATCTATGCTGAACAGGCAGAGCTGACCGACGCAATGTTTACCGAAGCGGTGCAGCATGACCCGGCCGGAAAAAATCTTGTGGTGCTGGGCTTGAATACTTGCACGGATCTGCGCGGCCGGGGCCTGGCCTCAATGCTGATGCGTCGGCGGATTGCCCAGGCGCGCCGGGCGGGACTGCATCGCTGTGTGCTGACCTGCCACGGTTTTCTGGCGCCCTACTATGCCTCTTTTGGCTATGTGTGCAAAGGCATTTCCCAATCTGTCTGGGGCGGGGAAACCTGGTATGATATGGTGCTGGAACTGCGTTAAATATGGGTGTTTTTCGGCGGCAGCCCTTCGGGGCCGCCGCTTTTTCAGCGTTCCAGGGCGGCGCTGTGTTCTTCTGCAAATTTGGAGGCCACGGCGCCGTCGGCCGCGGCAGTGATCACCTGGCGCAGCGGTTTTGTGCGCAGATCCCCCACGGCAAACACGCCCGGCAGGTTGGTGCAGGTATCCTCACCGGCACGGATGTAACCGGTTTCATCCAGGTCAATCTGGCCCTCTACCAGGGCGGTATTGGGCAGACGGCCGATGGCGACAAATACGCCGTCACAGGCGAGATCGGCAGTATCGCCGCTCTGGGTGTCCCGCAGCGTTACGCCGCTGACCTGGTTGTCGCCCAGAATGTCGACAATTTGACGGTTGTAGAGAATTTCGATATTTTCCGCCTGCGCGAGGGGCTTCAGGTAACTCTGGGTGGCGCGCAGCGTATCCCGGCGGTGGACGATGTATACCTTTTGGCACAGCTTGGAAAGGGTGAGGGCATCTTCCGCGGCGCTGTTGCCGCCGCCGGCCACTACAACGGTTTTGCCGCGGTAAAACATCCCGTCGCAGGTGGCGCAGTAGGAGACGCCGCGGCCCCGCAGCCGCTCCTCGGCGGCCAGCCCCAAAGGCCGGGGATTGGCGCCCATGGCCAGAATGACATTGTCAGACAAAAATTCGCCGCTGGTGGTTTGAATGCGCTTGGGCGCGGCGGCAAGATCCAGCCGCTCCACCTCGCCGAAGATCGTTTTGGCGCCGAAGCGCTCTGCGCCGGCCTTCATTTTTTCCGACAACTCGTAGCCGTCGATTCCCGGTTCAAAGCCGGGGTAGTTTTCAATCCAGTTGGTGGTGGCCATCTGCCCGCCGGGGGTCATGCGTTCCAGCACCAGGGTCGACAGCCCGGCCCGCACACAGTAAAGGGCCGCCGTGTATCCGCCCGGCCCGCCGCCGACAACGATCACATCGTAATGTTCTGCCATAAAAATCCCTCCAATTCAAAAAATCAATTGCTTTGCTTGCTTCCACTATCTCATAGTTTGCAGAAAAAGAATGTGCTATATGCAACAGAAGATGCTGCGGAGTTATAGAATTTGCAGTTGAGAACGGATACAGGATGTCATGGGCCGCTCGGTTATGGTGTCGTCAGACAGGACTGTTCCTGTCAGCAGCGGCGCATCCGGACGGTGGGCCTGCACGTTTTTGCAGACGGTTTTTGCGCTGTGGTTGGCATAGCAGTATCGGCAGCTGGCGCGGCAGGTGTTGTATGCGCCGATGTCGATGCTCTCCATGCAGCCGCAGGCTTTGCGCTGGTTGGGATCTTTTTTTGCTTCAATGGGATATCCCGTCAGGGAGGAAAACAACGCTGCATCAATGCAGCGGCCGTGCTCAATCCCGCAGGTATGCAGATCCAGAGGCTCTGCGCAGCTTTCCAGCCGGATGCTGCAGCTGTGGGCAATTTCTGCCAATGCAGCGGCGAGAGATCGCTGCTGCGCCGGAGAAAATGGGAGCAGCTGCAGCGGTGCGGTGTTTTTGGCAGTATTGCGGTAAAAATCCAGAAAACTGATGGTGCATTTGGTCGTATAGCCCCGCAGGCGCTTGGCCAATGCTTCGAATTGCCGGATATGATACGCCATGGAGTAGGTTCGGGAGAGAAAAATCGGGTCGTAGCGCCACAGCACCCGCTCCGGACCGATGAGATCCGCGAGCCGCTGAAAAGCGGGAATCAGCACCCGGCCTTTTTTGGGAACGCCGGGTTCCACATCGTCGCCGTAGGCCGTGAGTGTGAATTGAAAATAAAACGGATACGGGCGCAGTCTGTCCAGATGTTCCAGCATAGGCAGTGGATTTTTGGTCCAAAAGACGATGCCGTCCACTACATCAGGGGAAAGGCGGATTTGAGAAATCCGGTGGGGATTAACCGGATTACGCACGAAAACATAGCCTTCCCGCAGCCGGTTGAAAAACCAGGCGGAATAATAAGCGGGCAAATCCGTCCGCCGGCTGGCGCTGATAATCATAAAAAATCCCTCGCTGTTTGTAAATATGCCGCGACAGAAAAGCAAACAGCCGCCGCAGCGTTGGCTGTGGCGGCTTCATGGTGCGGGCACAGGGATTTGAACCCTGACGCTTGCGCACGAGAACCTAAATCTCGCATGTCTGCCAATTCCATCATGCCCGCGTAGTTCTATCATTTTAACACATGGCAAAGCACGATGCAAGGAAAAAACTTGCGCGGCGCACGGGGCTATGGTATGCTATATCCAAATTTTCATTTTGGCAAAGGAGTTTTGTGTTATGATCACCACGCCGAAAGTTGCTGCGATTCATGATCTTTCGGGCTATGGCCGTTGCTCTCTGACGGTTGCGCTGCCGATTCTGTCTGCCATGGGCGTACAGTGTGCGGTGCTGCCGACGGCGTATCTTTCCACCCATACGGCATTCCCGAACTTCACGTTTTTGGATTTGACGGAAGAAATGAAAAAGACCATGGATCATTGGGAGCAGCTGGGGCTGCGCTTTGACGCAGTGTACAGCGGCTTTTTGGGCGGCGTGGAGCAGATTGATATTGTGGCCGAGTTTATCCGGAGGTTCCAGCGCCGCGGCGGCCTTGCCGTGGTGGATCCGGTGATGGGGGACAATGGCAGGCGCTATGTCACTTATACAGATGCCATGTGTGATGCGACCCGCGGCCTGGCAGAGAAAGCCGATGTGATTACGCCCAATTTGACGGAGGCGGCTTTTTTGCTGCAGGAGGATTTCTATGCCCTTCCCACGGATCGCGCGGGCTTTGCAGAGCTTGCGCGGCGGCTGTCCGGCGGCGGCGCGCGCTCTGTGGTGCTGACAGGGGCCAGAGACGGGGAAAACACCATCGGCGCAGCGGTTTATGACCGGGAGCGGGATTGTGTGGAATTTACCCTGACGGACTGCATCCCGGGAGAATACCACGGCACGGGGGATGTCTTTGCCAGTGTGCTGACAGGAGCGCTTCTGCAGGGCAAGTCCCTGGTGGAGGCATCGGCCTTGGCTGCGCGGTTTGTGCGGGACTGTGCCGCGCGCACTTATCCCCAGCAGACGCCGCCCCAGGAGGGTGTGGACTTTGAGCCGCTGCTGTATACCATCGCGGCGGATAAATTGTAATCGAAGCATCAAAAATGTCCGGCACCCCGTCTTGGGTGCCGGACACTTTTTACTTGGATGGGAAAGCTGTGCCTGCACTTGGCACGCGGCAGATGCAGGTGCGGCAGAACCGTTATTTCAGCAGCTCCTGGGTGAGCCGGAGAATTTCGGGCGCAAGTTTTTCACGCCGTTTCCGCGTAATGTTTCGATACAGCGGGTAGGCTGCTGCCATGCCCAGCAATCCAAGGATGCCGATGCCTATACCGGGCAGGAAGAGCGTGTCCTGCCAAACGGTGGTGCAGCTCATGCCGAGCCCCAGCAGTAATGTGCTGAGAATGCCCACCGTGATGGAGAGAATTGCGCCGGGTTTGGTGACGCTTCGGTCCAGGCTGCGCAGATGCTCTAAAGAGGCGTCCTCCTTGGGTAGATATTTTTGTCGGATTTTTTTGATTTCTTCTTGTTGTTTTGCAACATAATTATACTGAAAGGAATCGTTATTCTCTGCCATACTGTGTATCCTCCTTTGGATGGTTCGTGCGTTGGCGCAGCATACGGGTGCTGTGCCAGATCATAAAAAGGGCAATTGATAAAATCATCAGGCAGACGGCCGTGCCGGTGAGAAAATTGTAGCGGTTGTGCGGCAGTGCATTGTCGTCGAACGTAGTCAGCAGGGTAGCCTGCAGGGAAAACATGGAAACGAGAGCCGTGGCCAGGCTGAACGCTTTTGCGGCGGACAGAAGCGCATTGTGCTGCCGCCGAAAGCGGACCATACTGATGCAGGAAGAGATCAGCGAGAAAAACGCATAGAAAGCCACAGCATAAACCATGCTGCCCGGATATACGGTTCCGTGACCATCGCGCAGCAGGTCGAATACCATAAACAGCACAACAGCGGTCAGAAGACACAAAAGAATACCGCAGGAGCGATGGCGTTGGAAGGCAGCTTCGCTGTTGCCCGGCATGCCGCGCCGAAAATCCCGGGAGAGCTGAAAGCGGACGATGCTCAAAATCAGGTAGTAAAAGGCGGCGGCGTGCAGCCAGGACGTGTGAAACAGCAGACCGGTGGCAAAATGGAACGCAGCGAAGAACAGGTTGAGCGCCAAGGTCAGGTACAACAAAACTGTTTGGCGGAACAGCAGGTCATCCCACATCCTGCGGGCAAATGGAATAGAGCGGATAAAGCAGCGGCACTTTCTGAACAGGCCGGGGGCGCGGCAGCAGCAGGCGATCAGCGTATAAGCGGAGAGGGCATAGGCTGCATAGGCTCCCCAGTGATCGCTATACCCATGGGAAAAAACATGGACCAAAGCCGCCGCACTGACCGCGGCCAGCAGGATCAGCACCGGCCAGGCGGGGAACAGCAGCCTGCGCGTCCATTTGATCAGCTGTTTCATTGGGATTCCCTGGGCAGCCTTACGGTAAAGGCACTGCCCTTGCCCAGCGTGCTTTCCACACTGATTTCGCCGCCGAAAATATCAATCACCCGCTTCACCAGCGCCAATCCCAAACCATTGCCCTGGGTGGCGTGGGAGGTGTCGCCCTGATAAAATTTTTCAAAAATGTGGCGCCCGGTTTCGGGGCTCATGCCCCATCCGTTGTCGCGGACACAGACCTGCACAGTGTCCGGCTGTTCGTTGAGAAGCACGGTGATTTTCCCGCCCTCCGGTGTAAATTTGATGGCGTTGGAAAGCAAATTGTTCCACACCAGGGAGAGCAGCTCCGGATCCGCCTGGATTGTCACATCCGGAAGCTCGGTTTCCAAATCCAAATGTTTCTGTTCCAGCAATTCTTCAAACTGCAAAAGGCAGCCGCACAGCTGCTCGTTGAGCAGATAAGTGCTGCGTTCGATAAAAATCTGCTGGTTTTCCAGCTTGTTCAGTTTCAAAATATTGGTGATCAAGGCGCTCAGCTGCCGGGTGGTGTCAAAAATCTGCTGGGCATATGCAATGCGGTCCTCCTCTGAAAGGGCGGTGGATTTCAACATGGCAGCGTCGTTTTGGATCACCGCCAGGGGCGTTTTTAATTCGTGGGAAACGCTGGCGATAAAATCGGTGCGCAGCGTTTCCACGCCGGACAGCTCCTGGGCCATGGCATTGAGGTTTTCGATGATCACATCCAGCTCATTGCTGCCGCCCAGGGGATGGGCAGCAGGTTCAATGCGCACGGAAAAATCGCCTGCGGCGATCTGGTCGGTGGCGCGCAGAATACGCTGCACCGGGCGGTGAATGCGCCAGCGCTGCCACAACCCATAACTCAGGGTGAACAGCAGGCTTAAAAATACCAGATTCCAGAAAGTGGCGATGGCGCGCATCCGAAATTCCGGTGTATCCGGAATGGAAAAAGAGTCGCAAAACAGCAAAATGGAACAGGTGACCAGAAAGGCGCTGCCCAGGAAAAAGCAGAGATAGCTGCTGAAGGAAAAGAGGCTGTGCCGAACATTTTTTCGTTTCATTTCAGCACCGCCTTGTAGCCCAGACCCCGCACGGTGACAATCTCAAAAGCATCGCAGGCGGAGAGTTTATCCCGCAGCTTTGTGATGTACACATCCACAGTGCGGGGGCCGGAGGTGCTGTCGGCATCCCAGAATTCGTCCATCAGCTGGGTGCGTGTGAAGGCCTTTTTCGGGTAGGATAAAAGCTTATATAAAAGGTTGAATTCCCGGGTGGTCAGGGGGATTTCCGCACCGTCAAGATAAGCAGTGCGTTCGTCTGCATCCATGCAGAAATTGCCGATGTCCAACCGTTTGCTGGCCGCGATTTTTGCCCGCCGCAGCAGCGCGCCGATGCGCAGCAGCAGCTCTTCCAGATCGATGGGCTTTACCATGTAGTCGTCAATTCCGGCCTGAAAGCCCTGCTGTTTGGCGGACAGGTCATCCCGCGCAGTCATAAAAAGAATTGGAATATTCTGATTCAGCTCCCGCACCGTTCCGGCGAATTCAAAGCCGTCGATGCCGGGCATCATGATGTCGGATAAAATCAGGTCAAAGACGTCCTGGTACATGGCGTCATAAGCGGATTGCGCATCCAGGCAGCCGACGGTTGTGTAGCCATGCTGCATCAAATAAGAGCAAACTGTGCGGTTCAAATCGCGGTTATCCTCCACCACAAGAAGCTTAAACATCAAACTCTCCCCTTTGCAAACCCGTTGTAAAACCGTCCCGCTGCGGGGATGGCGCTCTGACCGTTTGGCATTTGATTCATTATTCTACCACAGAATTGTTAAAGTTTTGTTGCTGTTTTTATATGTATGGAAAAATTGGCCGGGATTTTACCGGCGCTTTCTGTGCCGGCGCCAGAAGCGGAATGCTGCGCCGGAGAGGATTCCCAGCAGCAGCAAAACGAAGACGATATCCTGGATATTGTCGCGCCCCCTTTGGAGGAACTGCGCCAGCGGGCGCCGGGAGACATTAATGCTGCTCATGGCCGGCCTCCTCTTTGACAAAACCGCGGCACAGAGGAATCAGCAGCAGCAGCAACAGCAGTATGCCGACGATGCCGATCAGAGTACCGGGCAGCAACATGCCCCAAAGCATGCACATGCACATACCGACACCCAGCACCAAAACACTAAAGCATCCATAAAGCGCGCGGAGCAGCAATGCGCCGTTCAGGGCGAAGGGCTTTTTGCCGGACAGCTTGCGGTAAATCATCCAGGTCAACAGCAGCCATACAACCCCTGCAGCGCCGAATACAACGCCCGCGCGGAATAAATTCCAGGCCGGAAGCATGCACATGCACATTCCAATGCCAAACAGCAGAATACCGGCTGTGCCCGAGACCAGGGCAAAAAAGTTTTTCTTTTTCATCAGTGAAAACCTCCTGCAAATTGTTTTGTTTCGTGGTATGGATGTAGTTTAGAGGAGGTTTGTTTTATGAAGAATCATGTCTTGTTAGTGTTTTGTTAAAAAGAAAAGCGCTGCAAAGCAAAATTGCTTTGCAGCGTTTGTGCGTTATTTTTGAGAATCGTCTTCTGGACTTTCTGGCTGCGCCGGATCGGGGGAAGGAACTGCAGCCGAACCGTCGGGCGAGACTGCCTGGCCTGTTGGAGACGGCTGTGCTGTATCCTCCTCGGCAGGGGTGGGGACGTTTTCTGCACCGTTCACCGGAGCACTGTCTGTGTGTTCTGCGCTTTCCTGCGCTTCCTGCAGCCGCTTTTGCTCTGCATCATTATCCTCAATGGCAACCGGGTGCTCGTTGTTGATAATGGCCATCATTTCGGCGCCGGTGATGGTCTCCTTAATCAGCAGATAGCCGGCGATTTCATCGAGCAGCGCGCGGTTTTCTTCCAAAATTTGTACTGCACCGGCAAAGCAGCGATTGAGTACGTCGCTGATTTCGCGGTCCACCTGGGCAGCGGTATCCTGGGCGCAGGTCAGCCCCATTTGACCATCCAGGTACTGGTTTTGAATAGTGGCCAGACCCATAACGCCGAATTTATCGCTCATGCCGTACATGGTGATCATCTTGCGGGCCAGGTCGGTGGCGCGCTCAATATCGTTGGAGGCGCCGGTGGTCATGGTGTTGAAGGCAACCTTTTCCGCTGCGCGGCCGCCCAGCAGCGTGCGGATTTCTGCGTAGATTTCATCGCGGTCCATCAGGAAGCGCTCTTCTTCCGGGGTTTGCATGGTGTAGCCCAGCGCGCCCTGAGTGTGGGGCACAATCGTGATTTTCTGCACGGGCTCGGTGCCCTTCTGCATAGCGGCTACCAGTGCATGGCCCACTTCGTGATAGGCGATCAGGCGCTTTTCTTTTTCCGTCAGCACAGTGCCTTTCTTTTCGGTACCGGCGATGACGGTTTCAAAGGACACCAGCAGGTCGTTCTGGTTGACTGCATGACGGCCCAGGCGCACGGCGCGCAGGGCAGCTTCGTTGACCAGGTTTGCAAGGTCCGCGCCGACACAGCCGGCGGTGGCTTGGGCAATCTTGTTCAAATCCACGTCTTCGCTCAGGCGGATGTTGCGGGTGTGTACCTGCAGCGTGGCCAGACGGCCAGCCAGGTTCGGCCGGTCCACAGTGATGCGGCGGTCAAACCGGCCGGGACGCAGCAGGGCTTTGTCCAGCACCTCGGGACGGTTGGTGGCACCCAGGACAATAATGCCCTTGCTGGCGTCAAAGCCGTCCAGCTCGGAGAGCAGCTGGTTGAGGGTTTGCTCGCGCTCGTCGTTGCCGCCGAATTTGCTGGCGTCGCGGCTCTTGCCGATGGTGTCGATTTCGTCGATAAAGATAATACAGGGAGCTACTTTGGCGGCCTCTTTGAAAAGATCACGCACACGGGAAGCGCCCACGCCCACAAACATTTCCACAAAATCGGAACCGGAAATGGAGAAGAAGGGTACCTTTGCTTCGCCGGCCACAGCCTTGGCCAGCAGCGTTTTACCGGTACCGGGGGAACCCACAAGCAAAGCGCCCTTGGGCAGCTTTGCGCCGATGGCAGTATATTTTCCGGGGTTGTGGAGGAAATCGATGATTTCCACCAGGCTTTCCTTGGCCTCATCCTGGCCGGCTACATCGGCAAAGGTGACGCCGGTGGATTTTTCCATGTAGACTTTTGCGTTGGATTTGCCTACGTTCATCATGCCGCCCATGCCGCCTTTTCCGCCGACACCGCGGAACATGAACAGCGTCAGCAGGATAATCAGCAGGAAGGGCAGGAAGGAGAGCAGTATGCTCCAAATCGGCGACATCTGCGCCACATAAGGCTTGGTATAGGGGATATCATACTCGTCCAGCAGCGTAAATAGCTGGGTGCTGTTGATGATGCTGGTATAAAGCGTGATTTCTCCGGATACTTCGCTGCCATTTTCATCGACATAGATATAGCCGTCCACGGGAGTGATATTGATCAGCTCATCGGTGAAGCTCACGGATGCGACCTCGCCGGATCTGATCATGTCGAGAAAATCAGTGTAGACAATTTCTGCCCGGGTGGAACGCTGCACGTTATTGCCGCGCAGAGAGTAATTGGCCATGAAATTGATGATGACGGTCAAAAACAGAGCCCAGGCAATCAGGGTGATCAGGCCGGTGAAATTGCCGCCGCGATTCTTTTTGTTTTTATTGTTATTGTTGCTGGATGGCATAGAGTGCCTCCTTTGTGGTGTTCTGTCAACAAGATTGGAAAAAGAAGTACAGAATCAGACATACTTCTTATAAAAGTACAACATATCTTAACACAATTTGCTCCGGGACACAAGTTCAAGAATGGGACGAGTTGTAAAATTTCTGTAAATACTCTTTCTTCGCAGGGGGATTTATGCTATACTCTATGCTGTATAATTAGCAGAAATTTATCCGTTTTTCCAAAACGGTTTTTGGGGAGAGAGCAATCCTATGGAGCAAAAGAAAAAACGCCGCAGTGCGGCCATATCCCAGGATCGGCATGCGGACCGGGAAGCGGGCCTGGCTCGGGAGGACAGCGCGGCAGACGGCCTCATCGAGGGTCGCAATGCGGTGACTGAAGCCCTGCGCGCAGGCACGGCCATTGATAAAATTTATATTGCCCGGGGGGATACGGACCGCACACTGTCGCAGATTGTCGCGCTGGCAAAGAGTGCCGGCATTGTGGTGGCAGATGCGGATCATCGCAAGCTGGATGCCATGAGCTGCACCCATTCCCATCAGGGAGTGATCGCCGTGGCAGCGGTGCGGCAATATGCATCGGTAGAAGAGATTTTGGCTGCCGCTGCAGAGAAGGGAGAGCCGCCGCTGGTGGTAGTCTGTGATGAGCTGTCCGATCCCCATAATTTGGGAGCAGTCATCCGCACGGCAGAGTGTGCCGGCGCCCATGGCGTCATCATTCCAAAGCGCCGCAGCGCGGGGCTGACGGCAGTGGTGGCCAAAACCAGCGCCGGTGCAGTATCCTATCTTCCTGTGGCCCGGGTGTCCAATATCCCGGCGCTGCTGGAACAGCTCAAGCAGGAGGGACTTTGGGTGTTCGGCACGGCGGCGGAAGGAAATACGACGCTTTATGATGCGGATTTGAAAGGCCCTGCAGCCATTGTAATCGGCAGTGAGGGCACCGGCATGAGCCGCCTGACGGCGCAGCGGTGTGATTTTCTTGTGCGCATTCCCATGAAAGGGCACATTTCTTCGCTGAACGCTTCGGCCGCCGCAGCGATATTGCTGTATGAAGCTGTGCGCCAGCGAATGAGATAAGATGGAGCAATCAGAACAGATACAATAAAAAGGTAAGCGTTTCCATGGACAATCAGGATTTTGAAAAGTATATAAAGAAGGATGACGCTTTTGATACAAAAAAGCTTCTGGAAGGCGTAGATTTATCCGACGTTATGGCGGAAATTGACCTGGAAGAAATTTTGGCGGAATTCGGCACGCACAGGAAAGAGCCACCGGTTGTGGACAACGACGAAGTGTGGGTTAATGAGGGATTTACGCCGGAACCGGTCCATCCGAGGGCGAAACAAAAACAGCCTGTACCTAAGCCTGCGGCTGAGTTTGTGCCGAAACAGGACCCAATACTGGAATCACCGGATCCGCAGGCAAAAGCGCCGTCCTCTAAGCAGGATGAACAGCAGGAAGCTGCGGGGGAGCAGCAGAGGGAAAAAGAGGGCGGAGCATCTGCCTTTCAATCCGATTGGGACCCTGCACCGCAGTCGTTATATGAGCCAAAGAAGCAGGAAGAGGGAAGAATACCGTCTGGCACCGGAAAACAGCGGGCAGTACCGCTGGAAGATGTGATGGCCCAGGTTGTGGATGCGGTGATGGAAGAGGAAGAGACGCGGCGGCAGGTCGCGCAGCCGGTGGTACGGCGCGGCCTGTTTTCCAGGAAACTGCGCCGTTATGAGGATACGGAACCTGTTTCGGTGCCTGAGGAAGCGGAGCGGGAAGAGGCATCCTATGTGGAAGAGGAAGAGCCGGAGGAAGCGTTCGACGATATGCCGGAGCGCGACAGCGGCGAAGCCACAGCGGATTATCACCGCCGGTACAAACGGCTGCGCCGGCGCTCCAGACCGGCGTTGTTTGTTGGGCTGCTTGCATGCATATTGGCGGGCGTGGAATACAGCGGTGCCGCGGCGGAATATTTGACTTTTCAGGTCAGTGCGGCGGTCAGTCTCGGGCTTTTGGCAGTGCAGCTGCTGCTTTGCTTCCCGGTGCTGCAGCGCGGTGTGGTGGAGCTTTACCATCGGCGCTGCAGCCCGGAGCTGCTGATTTCGCTGTTTGCACTGGTTACGGCGGCGGACAGTATCACTGTCTGGCTGAACATGGGGCGCGGCACGCAGCTGCCCTTGGGGGCAGTGGCTGCAGTGGCACTGTATTTTACCATGCGCGGTGAGATGCTGCGCCTGCGTGGCCTGCGGGATTCCTGCCACATGGCGACTTATGATAAAGACCCCTATGTGGTAACCGATGTGGCGGGGGGCTTCCGCAAGCAGTTCTGCAGTGCGGAGGGATTTATCCGCATGACAGACCGCGAGAGTGAACAGCTGAGCTGGTATCATCTGCTGTTGCCGGTGATTTTAACGGCGACCGTGGTATTTGCAGCGCTGACAGCGGTAAACCGTTTTGATCTGAACCACTTCCTGTGGTATTGGTCGGCTATTCTGGGGGCGGCATCCTCCTTTGCTTTTACAGCGGCTTTCGGCACGCCGCTGGGCAGAATTGCGCGCCGTTTGCAGCGGGACGGCTGCGCTGTTGCAGCCTACAGCGGTGCGGAGATGATGAGCCGCAAGGGCAGCATGGTTTTGACGGACAATGACCTTTTCCCGCCGGGAACGGTTTTTCTCAACGGAATGAAAGTTTATGCCCACGATGCCATTCAGGCGATTTCCTATGCAAGCAGCTTGGTCAATGCCTCAGGATGCGGACTGCGCCAGGTCTTTGGGGATCTGTGCCGCAGCCAGGGCGGACACACTTATCCGGTGGAGGATTTCAGTTTTTATGAAGAGGGCGGCGTAGCCGGCACCATCCGGGGTGAAAGCGTGCTGCTGGGGCGCGCCGATTTTATGGCGCAAATGGGTGTACGGCTGCCCAGGGAGATCAAGCTGAAAACCGGTGTGTTTTTAGCGGTGGATAAGGAACTGGTGGCGGTATTTGCCATCAAGTATATGGCTTCGGATAATGTGGATGCGGCGCTGCAGGCGGTGTTGCACAATGGAATTCAGCCCGTGTTTGCGGTGCGGGATTTCAACATTACGCCATCGCTGATCAAGCGAAAATTCAAGATCAACACAAAAAAGCGGTGCCTGTATCCATCCCTGTCCGATCGTTTGGCGCTGTCTGAAGAAGAGTACGAAAGCAACGGCCGAGCAGGTGCCCTGCTGTTTCGGGAGGGGCTGATGCCCTATGCCGAGGCGGTGATTGGAGGCAAACGGATGCACGGCGCTGTGCGAAAAAGCTGCGCATGGGCGCTGATCGGCAGCATCTGCGGCACACTTCTGGCATTTTATCTGACCTTTGCCGGCGGCTTCCAGGTACTGACACCGGCGGCTCTGCTGGCTTTTCAGCTGTTGTGGGCAGTGCCTTCGGCTTTTGTCAATGGATGGGTGACGCAATATTGAGCGCAGAAACAGCGCTTGAAAGCAGTGAAAATCACGAATAGAAAACCGGGCGAAAAGCGCAGTCTTTCGCCCGGTTTTCCTTTTTTTTAAAATTTTTTTGGAATTTTGCAAGAAAATGCAAGAAAATGTTTTGGCGTTTTTGACGGTGCGCTTGTGGAAAGAATATTAAGAAAATAGCACGCATCATTCAAAAAATTTGGTGCTTTTTGACAGATTTCTCTTGTGCAATCCGATAGATTATTATATAATTAACACAATTGGTCCAGACCAAAGTTCACAGTATAAGGAGAGAGCACCATGAGCTACACTGCAAAAGATATCCGTAATGTCTGTCTGCTGGGACACAGCGGCACCGGGAAGACTTCCCTGGTGGAAAGCATGCTGTATCTGACCGGGAGCATTGACCGCCTTGGCAAAGTGACAGACGGCAACACCGTTTGCGATAACGATCCCGAGGAGATCAAAAGACAGATTTCGATCTCTCTGGCTGTGGCACCGGTTCAGTTCAAAGGCTGCAAAATCAATGTGCTGGATACCCCGGGCTACTTCGATTTTTCCGGTGAGGTGATGGAAGGCCTGCGCGTAGCGGATGCCGGCATCATCGTGGGCAGCGCCAAGGGCGGCCTGTCCGTTGGTACGGAAAAAGCGTGGAAATACCTGCAGGAGCGCAATATGCCCCGGGCGATTTACATTTCGAAAACAGATGAGGAAAACGGCGATTTCAACGGTGCCTGGCAAACCCTGCGTGAAAAATTCGGCCGCAGCGTCTGCCCTGTGATGATGCCCCTGTGGGATGAGGAAAAGCATATTGAAACGCTTTTGGATATTGTCTATCGCCGGGCATATCAGCTGGAGGGAAAGCGCCGCAAGGAAGTGCCGATTCCCGAGGATAAAAAAGATGTCGTGGAGGAACTGTACGAGCAGCTGTGTGAATCCGTGGCGGAAACCAGCGAGGAATTCATGGAGAAATATTTTGCCGGTGAGCCCTTCACCCAGGAGGAAATTATCCAGGGCCTGCACAATGGTGTCAAGGATTTGACGCTGTGCCCGGTGGTTTGCGGCTCTGCTTTCACAGGCCTGGGCACTTTGACGCTGCTCGACTGCATCATCAAGCTGTTCCCCAACCCAGTGGAAATTCCCAACCGTAAGGGCACCGACATGCAGGGCAACAAGGTGGAAATCGATATTACCGAGGACGGCGCCCCCTATGCCTTTGTATTTAAGACGGTTTCCGATCAGTATGGCAAGTATTCCTACTTTAAGGTGATTTCCGGGCGGCTGACGCCGGATATGTCTGTTATCAATGCCCGCACCGGCAATATTGCCAAGCTGGGCCATCTGTACACCATGTGCGGCAAAAAGGCAACGGAAGTGCAGGAGGTCTGCTGCGGCGATATTGCGGCAGTGTCCAAGATGGCGGATACCCGCACCAACGACAGCCTGTGCGACCCCAAACACCCGGTCAATCTCACGGCGATTCCCTTCCCGGTGGCCAACTATACCATGGCCATCGCACCCAAGACCAAAGGACAGGAGGACAAGGTGGCCAACGGCTTGGTGCGCCTTTCGGAAGAGGATATGACCTTCCACTGCGTCAATAATGCCGAGACGCGCCAGATGGTGCTCACCGGTACCGGCGATATCCAGTTGTCCGTCCTGTGTGCCAAACTGAAGGATCGCTTCGGTGTGGATGTGACCCTCAGTCCTGCTCGTGTTCCCTACCGCGAGAAGATCCGTAAAAAGGTCAAGGTGGAAGGCAAGCACAAGAAACAGTCCGGCGGCCATGGGCAATACGGCCATGTCTGGATCGAATTTGAGCCCTGCGACAGTGAAGAGCTGGTGTTTGAAGAGAATGTTTTCGGCGGCAGTGTACCCAAAAACTTTTTCCCGGCTGTAGAAAAGGGCTTGCGTGAGAGCGTGCAGCACGGCGTGCTGGCCGGCTATCCGGTGGTTTATCTGAAAGCTACGCTGGTGGATGGTTCCTATCACCCCGTGGACTCCTCGGAAATGGCCTTCAAGACGGCGGCTTCCTTGGCTTATAAGGCTGGTTTGGCCCAGGCGAATCCTGTGCTGCTCGAACCCATCGGTGAGCTGCATGTGATCGTGCCGGATTCTTATACAGGTGATGTCATGGGCGATCTGAACAAGCGCCGCGGCCGGGTGGTCGGCATGAATCCTGTGGAAGCTGGTGAGCAGGAAATTGTAGCAGAAGTGCCCATGGGCGAAATGGGAACATATGCCATTGACCTGCGCTCCATGACGCAGGGGCGGGGTATGTTTACCTATGCATTCCTTCGGTATGAGGATGCGCCTCCTGCTGTGCAGGAGAAAGCCATTGCAGAGGCGAAGCAGCTGCAGGGTGAGGATGAGTAAAAAAGAGAATGCTGTGCTTTATAAAAGTGCCCGGATTTTCCGGGCACTTTTCATGTGCTGGAAAAAATAAAATTTTTTGAAAAAACAGTTGACAAGCAGAAAATTTTTATTATAATAAAAATAACGATAATCATTATTGATAAGAAAGGGGCAACTGCATGACAACCATGCGGCGTCACAGCAAAAAAAGGGATGCTATTCTGGAGTGCATCCGCAACAGCAGAATTCACCCTTCAGCAGAGTGGATCTATGCGCAGCTGAAGCCGCAGCACCCTGATTTGAGTTTGGGCACGGTTTATCGCAATCTTTCGCTGTTTCGTCAAAGCGGTGAAATCGTCTGTGTGGCAACAGTGCATGGTGTAGAGCGGCTGGATGCGGACACGCATCCCCATGCGCACTTTATCTGCGAAAAATGTGGTGCAGTTATGGATATTGAACTCCCGGTGGATTTGCTGCGTGAGGAATTACGCGAACGGTACGGCTGCGATGTCAGGCGCAGCAATCTTCTCTTCCATGGCATATGCAAAAGCTGTGGAAAAGAAGAAAAAGAAGATGTTGAAGCGGAATACACTTTAGCTTCCGCTTGCAATATACATTCATAAGATTAGGAATTTCAAAATTTTAAGGAGGAAATTGTTATGAAAAAATGGGTTTGCCCGGTTTGCGGTTATGTGTATGAAGGCGAGAATCCCCCGGAAAAGTGCCCCCAGTGCGGCGTTCCCGGTGCAAAGTTCAAGGAGCAGGCTGGCGAAAGAGTTTGGGCTGCTGAACATGTAGTCGGCGTTGCCAAAGATGTGCCCGAAGATATCAAGATGGATCTGCGCGCTAATTTTGAGGGCGAGTGCTCCGAAGTCGGCATGTATCTAGCCATGGCCCGTGTGGCGCACCGCGAGGGTTATCCTGAAATTGGCCTGTACTGGGAGAAGGCTGCCTATGAAGAGGCTGAGCACGCCGCTAAATTTGCCGAGCTGCTGGGCGAGGTTGTGACGGATTCCACCAAGAAGAATCTGGAAATGCGCGTCGATGCTGAAAATGGCGCAACTGCCGGTAAGTTTGACCTGGCAAAGCGTGCCAAGGCGCTCAACCTCGATGCAATCCACGACACCGTGCATGAAATGGCCCGCGACGAAGCGAGACATGGCAAGGCTTTCGAGGGCCTGCTGAAGCGCTATTTCGGCTAATCTGAAAGAGAAAGGTTCGATTCCAATGACAACATATGTTTGCCCCTGCGGTTATGTCTATGATCCTGCAGTTGGCGATCCGGAGCACGGTATTGCCCCTGGTACGCCGTGGGAAGAAGTGCCCGAAAGCTGGGTTTGCCCCATCTGCGGCATGGGCAAGGATGTTTTTGAGGCAAAATGACCATTTCACAGAGGAGATGGGAAAGCTTTATCAATGGAGATGGGCTGTTTGCACCAAACCTCTTTTGCTCTGAAAAACTTTGATTTCATTGTTTTGTGAAATCGAAAAGGTTCCATAGTCACGCAATGCATGAAAGAAACAGGGCGGTACTGCATAGTACCGCCCTGTTTCAAATATATTATGGCATCACATTTCTTGGCTGTGGATCAAAATAGATGATCTGTATACGGCAAAGGACAGAACTCATTTTGCACTGCCTTTTTGTGCACTGGAAAAGGGGTCACTCGCCGGTAAGATGTGCAGCATACCCATCAATGATCTGCAGCCCATAAGTTTTCATGTTTTCCACGGCTGCATCAGCCAAAACACCAGCTTCACCGGCATCCTGACCGGCACTCAGCGCTTCCAGAGCAAGCGGGCCGTTGGTCAGCCAGGAATCCAGTGCTGATTCAAACGCATCTACCGGCAAATCGGGATAGATGCTTTTGACGACTTCAATGTCGAGGGCTGGCAGACCTTCAATATCCGCTTGCACCTCCGGGTCTGTGATTTCGCCGCCGAAAAACTCTTCGGACATACCTTCCAATCCCGTCATACTGTAAACGCCGTATTTGCTCATCCCATCCGTCCAGGACAGGCAGGATTGGTAAGAGGTCAGGCCGTTGGTAAACAGATTGTTGAACAGATATCCGTTGACCATGTTGTTGCATATGGAACGCACCCGCTGAAAATAAGCCGCGGCAATCATATGGGCTTCAGGGTCCTCCTCAATCTGAAATACATCGTCAAAGCGCTGGATGGACGTAATATCCTCGGAGGTGAAGGCAATTTCGCAGTCGAGAGCGCCGCAGAATTCCACAGTAAACACGCCGGTAGTGTCTTCTGTGATATCGTTGCTATTAATTTGATAGACGGACATGGCGCGGATAGGTTCGCTGCCGGCCAGGATTGTGTCAATTTCCCAGGGGGCTGCATAGCCGCAGGAAACCATAAAGTAGTTTGCATCGGTGGGATCGGTATAGCCCAGGTCGAAGGAAGCAGGGGCAGACAGCGGCTCATAAGTATTGGCCTCGTTGAGTGTAATGGAATAGTGTGATTCAAAGGGGCTTGGCTCTGCATTCTCGCTTTCATCGGGAATGATGTCGTAAATATGAATCAAATAAGTTTCCTGGTCGGTCAGTTCATCCAGCGCTTCACCCTCCTGACGCTCCAGCAAGAACCAGCCCAGTGTTTGAATCGGAGCATTTTCCTCTTTGCCGCCACCGCTGCAGGCGGCCAACGAGATGGTCAGAATCGCGGCCAAAAGCAGTGCGTTCACTCTTTTCATGTTTTCTTTCCTCCTCTTGCCTGCGTATGCAGACTGTGTTAATCATATCATATCATAATTCCCTTGCAGAACGTCTATCATCGCAGACATTGCGGCGCCGATTTTCCCCTAAAATTGTGAGTGAAATCAATGGGGAAGGGGTGGCGGAATGCAGTTCGATCAGCGGGCGGTGGGAGAAACGATCCGGGACCTGCGGCGGGCGAAGGGTGTTTCCCAGGATGTGCTGAGCGGCCTTGCCGGCATTGCGCGCACACACTTGACCATGATTGAGAACGGCAGCAAACAAGCGAATTTTGAAACAATCTGGAAGCTTGCGTATGCATTGGACATGCGCCCCAGTGAGTTGGTGGCGGAAGTGGAGCGCACCGTCCAAAAAGAAGAGCTGTAATGCATTTTAGTGATAAAAAAAGTGGCCAGGCAATCAGCCTGGCCACTTAAAATTCATTTATCAGCCTTGTACGTCAAAGCCGCTGGTGACATCCAGATCTATTTCGCCGTCTGTGATGGTATAAGGGATTTCCACAGTGTAGCCCGTATCGGGATAGGTGCAGAAAATATAGCCTTTTTTCACAGAATAAGTGCCGGAACTGGTGGTACCGATCCCTGTGCGCAGCTCGAAGTTGTTTTCGGCGGAGAACTCCAGCTCATAGTAAACATTGTTCACATAGAATTGCCAATAATAGCCGTTCAGCATACCCTTCACCTGGGTTGCAGTAGCTTCGTCGGCGTCGGTGCGCAGTTCCATTTCGGCCGCATAGCCTTCGGGATCCATAGCCTGGGCGATTTCTTCACCGCTGCTAAAATGCTGAATGTCATCGGTGGACAGTTCGATGCCTGTTGTGTCGGGAATCTGGCTGTCCTCCAGAGTTATGGTTTTGCCGGCTTCCAGATCTGCTTCAGGGATTTTGAAAGTGGCTGCTACCTGAATAGAGGTACCGGTGTAGAGATCTTCAATGTAGCTGCTGTAATAATAATTCTGTGCAAGGAAGCAGGCGGATGCATCATCAGGGTAATATTCAGATTCGTAAGTGTTGGTGCCGTCAATGGTGAGTTGAGTGTAATTGCTGTCGATTTGCAGATTCTCTGAGCCGGCATTCAATGTGTAGAAAAGATATACCAGCTTGAGCGGGCTGCCATCGTCATCCTGGTAGGAATCATCCACACAGATGCCGTTGATTGTGATGTAATCGTTGCCGATGGTTTGGACGTCATTGGGCGAATCTTCTGTGCTGCTGGGAGTACCGGCATTGTTGCCGCATGCGGCCAGGGACACGAGCAGTGTGACAGCTGCCAAAATGGACAATAGCTTTTTCATAGCTCATCTTCCTTTTCTTCAAAAATTTTGCAAGGATATGAGATAACGCTTTGTTTTATCATTTTGCAGAAGCAGCATAACGCGGGGAAACGCGAAACAGAATCGGCTATACCGGCGCAGGGGAAATCCTCCGGTCTGAAGAGATGCTGGACATCGGCGGGCATCCCTTTGCGCAGATGGATTCACGGCTGCCGGGTGCTGTGTTCTTTGATTTCGTGAATGTCGTTGACAACCTGGCCAAAAGCATATAGCAGCAGAGACCAGAACAAAGAAACCAGGGGGCCGACGATCAGCCACAGTGCCAGCATCAGCAAAAATTCGCTGGAAAACGCCATCACAAGACAGAACACAATGGAAATGAGAAAAAAGATCACCGCAAAAAGCTGCAGAACGCGTCCCAAATATTTTGCAATCAAATCGAGCGTTCTGGCAGAAAATAATGCATTCAATTTGGAATTGAATTGTTCGTTCATTAAAATTCAGCCCTCCTTTCTCAAAATGCAGATGTTGTGGTGTTGTTAAATTGATTAAGTATTCAGATAGGTGAGTTCCATACCGTTGGGAGCAAGCACAGTAATGTCGTCTCCCGCGTAGGAATAGGTCAGCACAACTTCGTCGCCGTTTTCTTTGGTGGCAATGATCTCGCCGTCGGCGATTTCATAAGTGCCGTATTCTTCCGTCAGAACCGAACCATCGACAGAAGACATCAGCATAAAGCTGTTCTCGGTGCCGAAGACGTATGCAACATCGATGCTGACGTCCTCTGCGGTGAGGGTGCAATACCAAACACCTTGCAGATCATTGTCAATTTCCGCGGTTGATTTTCCGCTGCTGCAGGCTGCCAGTGACAGGGCAAGCACCATCGCTGCAGCGAGAAGCCATAGTTTTTTCATATTTCTTTCCTCCTCATTTATCTGAGTGTCTGCTCCACGAATTTTAGTTGGCTCATGGATAGAACACCCTATTTATTATAATCTATTTTCCATCTAATAGCAAGAAAAATGGGCATATTTTACACCTGATAGATGGTTTATGAGTTATGTTCCAAGCTGTAAAATAAACCAATTAGACAGCTAAAAGGTGTATGCATATGAAACTATCGCAGTTGGGCAGCAGGATCAAAGCAGAGCGCAGGCTGCAGGGGATGACCCTGGAGGTGCTGGCGGAGCGGCTGGGCATTTCAAGAAATTTCCTGTGGGAAATTGAAGCCGGGCGAAAAGCGCCGGCATTGAAAACATTTTATCGCCTGAGCGCAGTGCTGAATGTATCGGCAGATTATCTGCTGGGTATTTCAGATGAGCATAAACGCGTTGAAGAGCATGTGTCCACCGAACGCAATTTGAAAATGGAAAAAATTTTTGAACAACTGAGCCGATATGGGGATCGGGAACTGCTGATGATTTCGAATATGCTGGATGAATTTGAAAAATACCGGCTGTTCAATGCTCAAAAGGACGGCCGGGACGTGCTTTGAGTGAAAATCTGGCAAGAGAAAGAAAAGCAGCGCTCTTCTTTGTGTGAAAAGCGGCGTTTTTGACAACAATATCAGCAATGTGACTGGGAACTTCTGCAATTGACAGGATGCGCGCTTGCCCGTATAATAAAAGAAAGACAAGTGCAAGAGGAGGTATCTTGTTTATGAACGGAAATGGCTTGGGCTTTTGGGGCGTTGTGGGTGCTGTTCTGGTGGCACTGGTGATCTTTGCAATTTGCGGCTGAGTAAGACACAGCGGTGGGATCTGCTGTTTTTCTGCATCCCCTTTGTGCTGTATGCTGTCAATCAGCAGATTAAGTATGAGGTCACAGTGCCTTTGCTGGGCTATCTGCTGCGCTGCCATTTCAATGATTATCTGGGCGGCATAGCCTTTGCAGCGTATCTTAATTTGGTGATTTCTTTCAGCCGGTGGCCGCATCTGCGCCTGCACACGCCGCTGCAGTTTGCAGCAGCGGGACTTTTGTGCGGGCTGGTATGGGAGGGCATTACACCGCTCTTTTTATCCAGCAGTACCGGCGATTGGCTGGATGTTGCGGCATATGTGCTGGGGATGCTGACCTACTGGCTGCTGTGGGCAAGGCGTGAGGAAAAACAAGCTGTATAGATAGGATTTTCGCGGCAGCGCCGCAGAAAACGCTGTTTCCAGCAGCAAGCAGTTGTCTGGAATCATAAATTTCTGTTTTCAAAAAAGAAACGGGGAGAGCTCTACAGCTCTCCCCGTTTGAAGCATATGGGGGAATCATACTGTTTAACGATCGCTTTGGTAAAAATCAATGATGTTCTGTGCGGCCGTAAGCGCTGCGCTGCGGGCGCTGTTGGTTTCATCAGCACCCTCTGCACCGTAGGAATTGATATAGCGCCGGAAGCTTTCACACCAAGTGGTGAGGTTGCTCTCCAGAGCATCTACATCATCAGCAATTTCAGGATGCACCCGCTTGACTGTTTCAGGATCCAGAGAGGGCAGAGCGGCTGCTGTTTTGATGCGCTGATATTCTGTGCAGTTTTCGGCGCCATCGTCCAGGGAATTCAGTTCCTCCAGCGGAATGGAGAAAAGTACCAAGTCGCCGATGGCGGAGGGTACGCCATAGGTGCGGGCCTTTTCCGTCATAATGATGGCAGAAGTATATCCTTCCAGGTTATTGGCGTCGGCATAGCTCAGGAAACTATACATGAAGACAGCATATGGATAATAGGCTGCAGCAGCCTGGGCATCGGTTGGCGTTTCTTCGATATCAAAAATCCGGTCGAGCAAGTCGATGCTCTGAATATCCTCCCGGGTGAAATTCAGCGTGCAGCTGTAAGGATCATTGTTGGCGATGGTGAATGCGGCAGTGGTGTCATCGGTGATATCCGCCTTGTTGATTTGAAATACAGAAATGGCGCGGACAGGGTCGCTGCCGGCGGCGATGTTCTGCCCTGCCAACGGGTCTGCATAGCCGCAGCTTGTATAAAAGGTAGCCAGCAATGTGCCCGCGTCATCGCTGGAAAGACTTTCATATGTTGTTTCGCCGTTCAGTGTCAGGGTATAATCGCTGGATACGGTGGTCAGATCCACACTTTCCGCTTCATCGGGGATAATATCATATACATGAATCAGGAAAGCTTCCTCGTCAGACAGATTGCTTCCATCTTCCCAGGTAAAAGAGTTGTAATATTCAAAATTGCTGCCTGGCTCAAGCAGGAACAGACCGCGGCTTTCAATGGGGGGATCTTTTTGACTGCAGGCGGAGAGGGAAAAAAGCAATGCCGCTGCTGCCATAAGCAAATAAAATTTTTTCATGGGTTTGCGTCTCCTTTCTCTCTGTAGCTTTGGATGCAGCAAGGCACCTGCCGGCAAACTGTAACAACAGATTTCCGGCAGGTGCCCTGCAGTGTTATTATTTCTGGAAGAACATGCCGTATTGCAGGCCGGGGATGATGATAAACAAGCCGTCTTCTCCGCTGATTTCCGTAATGGCGGCGGTGAAATTGGGCAGTTCAGAGCATTCCATGGCATACGCAGTGCCTTCGTCCAAAGCGGCAGTCATCTCGCTGTCATAGGACCAGGTGCAGTCATATACCAGATCGGAACTGATGCGCAAAGTGGCGGAGCCGTTGGATTCAAATTCAACCCAGGCATCCTCAGAGAAAATAGGTGTCACTTCGTTGTCGTTTTCGCTGTCGATGGTAGCAGCCAGTGTCCATTTGCCGACGATCGGATCCGAAGCAATGTTGGAGATACCGGTGCCCGGATTGCTGACGTCGTTTCCGCCAGTGGCAGGATTGTTGTTGCCGCCGCCTCCGCCGCCGAGCAGGACGGCCAACAGAATGCAGATAATGACCACAATAGCGACAATGATACCGATAATCAGGCCGGTTTTCTTTTTACCGGCGGGAGGCGCTGCATTGTTTACCGCGGCGCCAGCGGGGGCGGCAGCGCCGCCGGGAACGGGACCTCCTGCGGGGGGAACCGGCGCGGCAGCCGGGGCAGATTCCGGCGTGGCAGTCGGGGCAGCTTCGGGCGCTGCGCTGGCAGTTACGGTCGCTTCAGGGAAAGCGCCGGGGGCAGAAGCTTCCGGAGCAGCAGGTGCACTGTCAGCTACTGGGGTGCCGCATTTTTCACAGAACGCTGCATCGTCGGCCAAGGGATTTCCACATTTTTTACAGAACATATAAAATCCTTCCTTTCCTTACATCTCTAAAAGTTTTTATCGTTATTCGTAATCAATAATGGAAACTGTGCAATCGGTAATATCAAAGTTGCGGTCAACCGACAATCGGAACTGGGCGGACTCCCCGCTGCGCAGGCCTTCAGAGCCAACAGCATAGGTCCAGTCTGTATCCACCACAGTGCCGCTGCGGTCTTCAAATGCGCCCCGCACCTGCACAAAAGAATAGGTATGGCTGCCTGTATTGGTCACTGTGCCCGTTGCCACTGTATAGCTGGAATTGTGGTCGATCTCGATATCCGAAAAGGTCAAATCCAGCTGCGCATAGGGGGTGGCCGGTGTGTGTATTCTGCAGTAGTTACTGCCGGAAATACGGCGGTTGTTGCAGCCTGCGGCAAGGCAGACGTGCTGTGTACAATAGCGGCCGTATTCTGCTTTGCGCTGGCAGCCGTCCACAGCGCACCGACCGGAAAAATATACAGCAATGCTCAGTGCCCCGATCAGAACGATTGCGGCGAGAATGACCAGCAAAAGATTTTTGCGCAGAAAAAGCAGTGTCGTTTTGCCGGATATATGTGCTGCGGCACCGGAAGCGGGCTGCTCGGGTGCGGAAATGGTCACGCATTTTGTACCGCAGTGGGGACAAAAGACGGTGCCTTCGGACAGCGGTTTGCCGCATTTTCTGCAAAATTTGGGTGTCATGATGCTTTCGGCGGCTGGTCAGGCGCTTTTTCCTGAGACTGCTTCGGTGCGGAGAATTTTTTAGGCAGATAGTGGCAGTCAATCAAAATGCCCAGCACAATCATCATCAGTGAAAGCAGCTTGCCGATTTTGGCAGCCAGTGCTGCAACGGCTACGATGCCGGTGTATGTATAAGTATAAAAATCAGCACCGAAAGAAGTTTCCCGCACGGGGTTCGAACAAGTCAGGAAAAAGAAGATCCCCACGATAATACAGACGACACCGAGAAGAATGCCAACATTGCAGCAGATGCCGGACAGGTCGTGAGATCCGGCGTTTTTGACAGAAAACTTAGGCGGAATAGTAACCGGTGGGTGTGTGGCCGGATTGGGGGCTGCGCCTGGCTGAGAAACGGGAGCTCCGCAATTTGAGCAGAAATCAGAATCCGGAGGAAGTTCTGCACCGCATTTTGGGCAAACCATAACTGCTCCTTTCTAGTTTTATCCGTTTGAGACAGATGCAATGGACAATCCTAAACAAATTATAAACAAAATAAAAATTCTATTATCTATTATCTTACAAGGCTTTTTGGGATTTGTCAATGAAAGTGCCTTAAAATTTTCTGGCTGATAGCTGTAAAAAAACAGCAAAGATTTTGCTTGATAATCGACAAGCGGAGAAGCGGTGTTTTGGACTTGCATTTGCGTTGGAAACTACGATATAATCAAACAGCAAGGCGTTTGCGCCTTAATTTTGAAACACTGAGGTATGGCATGTATCAGTATATCTTATTCGATTTGGACGGTACATTGACAGATTCCCGGGAGGGGATTTTTAAAAGCGTGCGCTACAGCCTGAGCAAGCTGGGCCGGCCTGATTTGCCGGATACCGCTTTGCTGCGCTTCGTGGGTCCGCCGCTGCAGGACTCTTTTGAGCGCTATTGTGCAATGACGCCGGCGGAGGCCCGCCGCGCGGTGGAGATATTCCGGGAACGGTATGAGACCATTGGATGGGCGGAAAATAAGGCTGCAGATGGTATGGAACCATTGCTGCGCCGCTTAAAAGAACAGGGGCGGAAACTGGCCATTGCCTCTTCCAAGCCGGAGCGCAGCGTGGTGCCCATTGCAGAAAAATTCGGTTTTTTGCCCTATTTGGATGCAGCCTGCGGCAGCGACGGAAAAAACGAAGCAAAGACGGATGTCATCCGCAAGGCGTTTGCACGTTTGGGCATAGGTTCCGCTGAAAAGCAGCAGACCGTCATGGTGGGCGACCGTAAATTTGACGTGGAGGGAGCTGCAGCCTGCGGTATCCCGTGCGTCGGCGTGGCGTTTTTTGATTTTGCGCCGCCGGGAGAACTGGAACATTCAGCCGCCGTCGCAGTGTGTAAAACGGCGGAGGAATTGCAGCAATTCCTGCTGCAGGAGTGAAGGAGGTCATAAATATGGAAGTGCGGGAGCTTTTAAAAACGGTGGATCACACCCTGCTCAAGCCAGACGCATCCTGGCCGCAGATTCAGAAGTTATGCGATGAGGGGGTGCACTATGGCGTGGCCAGCGTCTGTATTCCGCCGTCCCATGTGGCTTCGGCAGCCACTTATCTGAACGGCAATCTGCCGGTGTGCACAGTGATCGGATTTCCCAACGGCTACAGCACCACTTATGTGAAATGCTTTGAGGCCCAGGATGCCCTGCAAAACGGGGCGGAGGAGATCGACATGGTAATCAATCTTGGCTGGGTGAAAACCGGGCGTTGGGAATGGATTGGCGAGGAAATCAAGGCGGTCAAAGGCATCTGCGGAGCGCATATTCTGAAAGTCATCATTGAAACCTGCCTGTTGACAGAGGAGGAAAAGATTCGCCTGTGCGACGTGGTATCCGGGTCCGGGGCAGATTTTATCAAGACCTCCACTGGTTTTGGCGGCGGCGGGGCTACCTTTGAAGATGTGGCGCTGATGAAGGCGCATATCCGCCCCGGATTGAAAATAAAAGCTTCCGGCGGCATTGCCAGCCTGGAGGATGCGGCGCGGTTTCTGGAGCTGGGGGCCGACCGCCTGGGCACCTCCCGTGTGGTCAAGGCTGTGCAGGCGCTGGAAACGGCAGAAAATGAAAACTAATAGTAATATTCAGCACGTTTAATTCTGTGCGGAATCAAACCTGCGGCGAAAAAGCAGGGGCTGGCCTGGGAGCAGCCCCTGTTTTTTTTCATTGGCGTGGAAATAATATTAAAATTTTAATTTTATCTTGACTTTAATAAAATGAAAGTATATATTTAATATAACGAAAGGGGTGAGGCGCGTGGCCATTGAGATCCTGCCCGCCTGGATGGGCGGATTGGAGGACGAGGATTTGGCGTTTATCCGGCGCTTTGTGCTCGCTTCGGGGTCGCTGAAGGAGGTGGCCCGGCAGTATGGGGTGACGTACCCCACCGTGCGGCTGCGGCTGGACCGGCTGATCCAGCGCATCCAGATGGCCGAGCAGGCCGAACAGGAACCCTAT
>CAJFVV010000057.1 GCA_904420565.1 Candidatus Pseudoscillospira faecavium | reverse complement strand
TCTGGTGCGCGGCACCAAAAATCCCGCCAGCACAATTCCGGTGGAGGAAACCGTTGATGTGACTTTTACCCTTGTTGGCCCGGAGGGCGTCTGGATTGCGCCGGTTACGCTCGTCGGTCTGGATGAGCAGAAGACAGTTTATGATGTGTTCCAGCAGGTGCTTTCGGAGAACGGCTATACCTACACGCGGGAACGGGGGACTTACATTGTTTCCATTGCCAAACCGAATGGGGATACTCTGGCTGAAGAGGATATGGGCGAAAATTCAGGCTGGCTTTATCGTGTCAACGGAAGGATTCCGGATGTGTATATGGCAGCCTGCGGCCTCCACGACGGAGATAGCATCCAGGTGTTTTACACGGAGGATTATGAGAAAGAAAACGGCTATGAAAATGACGGGTGGAACAATTCCGGCCAGACCGAAAAGCCGGAAACCACAGCGCCTGTCGTCCAATGGAACGGGAAAGAGCGTGTGTATGAGGTGACGCTGCCTGCGGGCAGCAGCGGCCTGCAGCGCGTGACCATTCCCGGCGCGCAAGGGCAGATTGTGGTTATCGTTCACCAGGATGGCAGCGAGGAGATTGTCAAAAAATCCATGGCGCAGGATGGCCGGATCAGCTTTTTGCTGGAAGAGAGCGCCTCGGTCAAGCTGGTGGATTACACGAATCCCTTTGGAGATATCTCTCAGGATGCGTGGTATGCGGATGCTGTGGGATTTGTTGCCGGAAGAGAAGTGTTCCTCGGCGTGGATGAGGGACGCTTTGCTCCGGATGAGACTTTGAGCCGCAGCATGCTGGCCACCGTTTTATATCGGCTGGAGGAACCGGATTTCAGCAGTACAGAAAATGTCTTTGTTGATACCCGGGCGGATGCGTGGTATACCCAGGCGGTGATGTGGGGTGCAGAGGAAGGCATTGTCCTTGGATATGCAGACGGCCGTTTTGGGCCGGAGGATCCCATTACCCGCGAGCAGCTGGCGCTGATGCTCTATCGCTATGCAGAGACGACAGGGTTGAGCACCAGCGGCCGGGATACGCTGCGCAGCTTCAGCGACAGCAGCCGGATTTCCGCCTGGGCGCGCGATGCCATGGCCTGGGCTGTGGACAGCGGCATCCTCACCGGTCAGCCGGATGGGACGCTGAATCCGGCAGGCTTTGCCACACGGGCTGAAGCGGCTGCTATGCTTCAGCGCGTGACGGCAATGATGCTTCGGTAAAGTGAAACGCGGTTTGCTGCATGTGAGCTGGCCGAAAAAAGCAGTTGTCCAATTAATGTTTGGCAACGCGGGAAAAACGGCTCCCCGTATATCGGGGAGCCGTTTTTCGTGTTTGGATGGATTTGAATTGAGCGGTCAACATGCCCGCTGCCTTTCAGGACCCCCACCTTGCGCCACACCGTGGGAAACCGCACCACGCTGTTTTATAAGGGGGAGAGGAAAGGGAAAATGCGGGACGGGGGAAAAGTGCCTGCGGCGGCAGAGCTTTTTGGTGAAATGAGAAAAATATTTCGGCTGGATTTGTGCGTTTTTTTCATCGGCCGATTTCGGGCCGATTCGCCGACGCTCCCTGTGAATGGAATTTATGGTGGCGAAAACAAAAGATGGGCACAAGATATTGTGTTTTTCTTTTGTAACTGTTTGTTGATTTTAAAAATGAAACATATGTATTTTTGAAAAAAAGTAACAATTTTATGAAAAATCCCGCTGGAAATGAAACCAAATTGAAAAAATTGTGCTTGCAATCTGTAACTATTTCGCTTATACTTAACATAACATGTGGGGCGAAGTGGTGGAAAATGGTTTATAACCACAGTGGACTCCCATGCTTAAGAAAGCGAGGTGGCAGGCATGACAGGCGAATATCAACATTCGATTGATACCAAAGGCCGCCTGTTTATTCCTGCCGCTTTACGAGAAGAGCTGGGTGATACGATTTATGTCACTATCAGCATCGAGCGCGCGCTGGCGGTGTATTCCGAAGATGCCTGGCGCGAGAAGGAAGAAAAATTCAACGCGCTGCCCTCGGCCCAGGCCCGCCGCATCCGGCCCCTGTTTGTCAATGCGGCAAAATGCACACTGGATGCACAGGGGCGTATTCTGGTACCCCAGAAGCTGCGTGCCTTTGCCAATTTGAAAAAAGATGTCATGGTGCTCGGTGTCTCCAACCACGCAGAGATTTGGGACAAGGCCGCCTGGCAGAAGGTTTCCGAAATCGAAATGGATCCGGCCAGCCTGGAAGCTGCGGTGGACGAACTGAATTTCTAAGATGGACAAGCAGGAGTTTACCCATGTCAGCGTTTTGCTGCATGAAAGTATTGAGGCCCTTGCCATCCGGCCGGACGGTGTTTATGTGGATGGCACGCTCGGGCGCGCGGGACATTCCCTGGAGATTGCCCGTCGTTTAAAAACGGGCCGCCTGATCTGCATTGACCGGGATGAGGCAGCCATTGAAGCGGCCAAAGAGCGGTTGGCGCCTTATTTGGATAAAGTGACGTTGGTGCACGACAATTTCAGCGCTGTTGATGAAATTTTAAAGCACTTGAATATTCCTGGAGCAGATGGCATGCTGTTTGATTTGGGCGTGTCCTCTCCGCAGCTGGACGATGCCGCACGGGGCTTTTCCTATATGCACGATGCGCCGCTGGATATGCGCATGGATCGTCAGGCAGCATTGACTGCCCATACAGTTGTGAATACATGGCCGGCAGAAGAACTGCGCCGCATTTTGTTTGAATATGGCGAAGAGCGCTATGCCGGTGCCATTGCAAAAGCTATTGTGCGAGCCCGGGAAAGCGGGCCGATTGATACCACGCTGCAGTTGGTGGAGATTATCCGCACAGCGCTTCCGGCAGCGGCGCGCCGGGAGAAACAGCACCCGGCAAAGCGGAGTTTTCAGGCCATCCGCATTGCGGTGAACGATGAACTCGGTGCCCTGCCGCCGATGCTGCGCGGCGCGGTCCGATGCCTGAACCCCGGTGGCCGCCTGTGTGTGATTACGTTCCACTCACTGGAAGATCGCATCGTGAAAAAAACGATGCAGGAATTGGCAAGGGGCTGCACCTGTCCGCCAGATTTTCCGGTGTGTGTGTGCGGCAATAAGCCGAAGCTGCGGCTGGTAACGCGCAAGCCTGTAACACCAGGCGCGGAGGAGCTGCAGGACAACCCTCGCGCCCGGAGTGCAAAGCTGCGCGTTGCCGAGCGTACGGAATTTGAATGGAAAGAGGATTGATTGCCATGGGCGCACCCAATGCAAGAAGAAAACATCAGCGCGGCAGTGCTTACCGCAATATAGACGCCTATCGCAGCAACCTTGCCTATGATTTTAATGCGCTGGAACGCCGGCGCCCGGAAGAGCGGCCTCAACCCAAGCCGAGAATCCGTACCATCAGTCGCCCCAATGTCTCTGTGCGGTCGGCTGAACGGGTGTCGGTATCTGCTATTTTCGGATTTGCGATAGCTGCGGTTATGCTGGTGCTGGTGCTGGTAAGTTATGTGCAGCTGATGGCGCTGTCCAGTTCTGTGGTGTCACTCCAGGATCAGGTTACCACATTGGAAACAGAAAATGTTACTTTGACCACAGCATACGAGCGGGCGTTTGATCTGGAAACTGTGGAGAGCGCAGCTGCTGCCGCCGGTATGAGTAAGCCCAGCAGCAGCCAGGTTTATTATTTGGATATGACTGCACCGGACAGTGCCTCGGTTTATGAGCCGGAAAGCGGAAATTTCCTGGATCGGATTGTTTCTGCCTTGGGACAGAGGCTGTACGCCGTTGTGGAATATTTTGCATAAGCACTGTTGTAAAAGGGAAATGAGACGCATATAGTAAGGTACAAAAGGAAGGAGTAAGAAAGAGATTTCTTGCTCCTTACTTGCCATTCATGGGAGGAGCAAGCCATTGTCTAATCATCGCGATCGCAAGGAAAACGCCGCTAAAATGGCGACAAAGATTTTAAAATCCCGCACATTGGTGCTGGCTGTGGTGCTGGGGATTGCTACGTTTGCTGCCCTGGCCTGCCGGCTGTATTATCTGCAGATTATCCGTCACGATGATCTGCAGGAAAAAGCGGTGGCGCAGCAGACCCGCTCGTCTACCATCACAGCTTCCCGGGGGACGATTTATGATGCCACCGGGGAGACACTGGCTGTTTCTGCAACAGCAGAAACCATCTTTATTTCACCCCACGAAATTACGGAAACAGAAGGGGATAAGGATTTAATTGCCGAAACACTGGCGGAAATTCTGCATGTGGATGCAGAAGAGATCCGTGAAAAAGAAGATAAAGAAGAATCTTATTATCAGGTGGTCAAACAGAAAGCCGAGCAGGAAGAAGCCGATCAGGTGCGGGAGTTTATCAATGAAAATGATATCAGCGGCATCTATTTGGTGCCTGACAGCAAACGCTATTATCCTTTCGGCTCACTGGCATCCCAGGTAATTGGCTTTGTCAGCAGCGACAATGAAGGCCTTTATGGGCTGGAAGCACAGTACAACGAGGAACTGGAGGGGACTGCAGGCCTGGTTGTCACAGAAAAGAATGCCTATGGTGAGGATGTACTGTATAAATATGAGCAATATTATGATGCCGAAAACGGTGACAGCCTAGTACTGACGATTGACGTCAATATTCAGCACTATTTGGAGCAGGCTCTGGAGGATGCCGTGGAGAAATATGACGTGTCCAATGGTGCTACCGGCATTGTGATGAATGTCAAAACCGGTGCGATCCTGGCGATGGCGTCTTTGCCCAACTATGACTTAAATGATCCCCGCACAATTTATGATGAAAATCTGGCGGCGCAGCTGGACGGGCTGGAGGGAGACGCCTACCAGGAGAAGCTGGGTGAGCTCCAGCTTCTGCAGTGGCGAAACAAAGCCATCAACGATACTTATGAGCCGGGTTCCACGTTTAAAATTCTCACATTGGCGATGGCGCTGGAAGAAGACCTGATTGACGAAAGCAGTACCTTTAACTGTGCGGGCCATATCAACGTGGAGGGCTGGCCAAAGCCCATGTATTGTTCCAAACGGGCCGGACATGGGCAGCAGACCTTGGCGCAGGCCGTGGCAAACTCCTGCAACCCGGCCTTTATTCAAATCGGCCTGAAGGTCGGCACGGATAAATTTTATCAATATGTAAGCGACTTTGGCCTGCTGGATACAACGGGCATTGATTTGCAGGGTGAGGGAAAAGGCATTTTCTTCGATGAGGAAGAATTCGGGAAAAACGTGGTTTCTCTGGCGTCTGCAGCCTTTGGCCAGACGTTTAACGTAACGCCGATTGCTTTGATTACAGCAGAAGCTGCAGCGGTTAACGGCGGATATCTCTACGAGCCCTATCTGGTGCAGCAGGTGCTCGACAGCGACGGCAATGTGGTTTATGAACACGATTCTACACCGGTGCGCCAGGTGATCAGCGAAGAGACATCTGAGCGCGTATGCGCCCTGCTTGAAGGCGTGGTGGACGGCGGTACCGGTAAAAATGCCTATGTGGCAGGATACCGCATCGGCGGTAAAACCGGTACGGCAGATAAGACCGGTACAAAAACGGAAGATAATCCCCAGGGTGATATTGTAGTTTCTTTTGTGGGTGTGGCGCCCATCGATGACCCGGAGGTGATTATTCTGATTGCGCTGGATACGCCCAGCCGCACGACAGGAACTTATCCCAGCGGCGGCAATATGGCGGCACCCACGGCAGGCAACCTTTTTGCCCAGATTCTGCCCTATCTTGGCATTGAACCCAGCTATTCCGCAGAGGAGATGGCCAGTGCAGACACCAATGTGCCCAATTGCATCGGCCTGTCCCTGGAAGAGGCCAAGCAGAAACTTGGAGAGAGCGGTTTCAGCTATCGTGTCGAAGGCGACGGCGAAACCGTCACGGACCAAACGCCGGTGGGCGGCTCCATCGTGCCGGGTACAGCGGAAATCATTCTTTATATGGGCGTTGAAAAATCGGATGAGAAATGTGTGGTGCCCAATGTGGTGGGGCTGACAGCCGAAGCGGCCAATGAAAAGCTGACCAATGCAGGGCTGATTATGAAAGTGACGGGCGATACCTCCAGCAGTTCCGGCAGTATTCGGGTGACAAGCCAGTCTGCGGCAGAAGGCAGCGAAGTGGATGCGGGCACAGTGATTTCTGTGCAGCTCAGCGATACAGCCATGGTGGACTGAGAATCAATGCGGAGGAACAGTGATGAAATTAAGGGAATTGCTTGCGGAAATTCCGCTGATAGAATGTCGTGCGGATTTGGATATGGATATTTCCGGTGTCAGCTATGATTCCAGAAAAACCCGCCGGGGGGACCTGTTTGTGGCGGTGACGGGATATGCGGCCGATGGGCACGCTTATATTCCGGCTGCGGCGGAAAAAGGAGCGGCATGTGTTTTGTGCGAACGTGTGCCGGAAAGCGATGTGCCGTGGGTGCGGGTGGAATCTTCGCGCCGTGCCTTGGCGCTGCTTTCGGCCAACTGGTTTGGGCACCCGGCCCGGGAGATGACCATGATCGGCGTGACCGGCACCAACGGGAAAACCACTACCACTTATCTGCTTAAAAGTATTTTGGAAGAGAAGGCCGGCGCAAAAGTGGGGCTGATCGGCACGAACCAAAATATGATTGGTGAGAAGGTGCTGGAAACCGAGCGCACCACGCCGGAATCTTTTGAGCTGCAGAAGCTGCTGCGCCTGATGAAAAACAGCGGCTGCACCCATGTGGTGATGGAGGTTTCTTCCCATGCGCTGTATTTGGAACGTGTTTATGGCATCCCTTTTGCGGTGGGAATTTTTACAAACTTGACCCAGGACCATCTGGATTTTCACAAGACGATGGAAAATTACTGCGACGCCAAAGCAAAGCTGTTTCGCATGTGTAAGGTCGGCGTGGTCAATGCCGACGATCCCTGGTGCGCTCGTTTGACAAAAAACGCCGCTTGCCGTATCCTGACTTATGCGCAGCACGCTGCTGCAGATCTGCGGGCGGAAACGGTTGCTTTGAGCGCGGACGGCGTTTCTTTTGAGGCGGTGAGCGAGGAAGCGCGCGTGCCGGTTTTTGTTGGTATTCCCGGCGGATTTATGGTATATAATACTTTGGATGTCTTAGGTGCAGCCATGGCGCTGGGGATTCCCCTGGAGGACAGTGCCCAGGTGCTGCGCTGCAGTGCCCATGTAAAGGGGCGCGTAGAGGTGGTACCCACCGGTGAAGATTACACCATGCTTATCGACTATGCCCACACCCCGGATGCCGTGGAAAACGTGCTCAAAACGGTGCGTGGTTTTGCCAAAGGCCGCGTGGTGGCGCTGTTCGGCTGCGGCGGTGACCGGGACCGGACCAAGCGGCCGCTGATGGGAGCCATCGCTGCACAGCTGGCGGATTTGGTGATTGTCACCTCGGATAATCCGCGCACGGAAGATCCCAAAGGCATCATTCAGGATATTCTGGCGGGGATGTATCAGGCGCAGACGCCCCACATTGTGTTGGAAAATCGCATTGAAGCCATCCAGTACGCCATGGATCACGCGCAGAAAGACGATGTGATTGTGCTGATGGGAAAGGGACATGAGACATATCAGATCATCGGCACGAAAAAGCACCATCTTGACGAACGCGAAGTTATTGCGGAGCATTTGGCGGAGATGAAAAAAAGAAAAGAGCAGCAAGAGAAGTAACAAAAGAGAAGGGTTTGGTTGTTTGTGGAAATGATACTTGCCTGTGTAATTGCCTTTGTCATTACACTGATCGCAGGGAAAATCCTGATTCCTGTTCTGCGGCGGCTGAAGGCGGGCCAGAGCATTCGGGAGGATGGTCCTACCTGGCATATGAGCAAGCAGGGCACGCCCACGATGGGCGGGCTGATGTTTATTATTGGTATCGGCGTTGCCATTTTTATTGCCGGATTTCGGGGTATGCTTTTGGGCAGCTATGTGCATCTGTATGTTTATGCCTTTGCGCTGGTCTTTGGCATCATTGGCTATATTGATGACTATAAGAAAGTGACAAAACACCAGAACGAAGGATTGACGGCGCTGCAGAAATTTGTGCTGCAGCTGGCGGCAGCTGTGGCGTTTTTAACGCTGATGCGCTTTGAACATCTGCTCACGCCCAACCTCTACATTCCATTTTTGAATATCCATCTGCAGATCAACTGGGTCATTTATCTGATCTTTGCGGCTTTTGTCATTGTCGGCACCGTGAACGCTGTCAACATCACCGATGGGATTGACGGCCTGGTCAGCAGCGTGTCTGTGCCGGTTGCTCTGTTTTTTGTGTGCTGCGCCTTTTGGTGGGGCTACACGCAGCTGGGCATTTTTGCCGCGGCGCTTCTGGGCAGTTTGGTGGCATTCCTGTTTTATAATTTCCATCCGGCCAAGGTGTTTATGGGAGATACAGGCTCCCTGTTTTTGGGGGGTTGCATTGCGGCCATGGCCTTTGCCTATGATATGCCGTTGGTTTTGATTTTGGTCGGTATTATTTATGTTCTGGAAACACTCTCGGATATTATCCAGGTTGCCTATTTCAAAGCGACCCATGGCAAGCGCCTGTTCAAAATGGCGCCGCTGCACCATCATTTTGAAATGTGCGGCTGGAATGAGGTGAAAATTGTGGTGGTGTTCACCGCGGTCAGCACAGTGTTCTGCGCCCTGGCGCTGCTGGGTGTCCTGGATCGGTTTGCCGTTTGAAACAGCGCGCATTTGCAAAGAAGTTTTTGTGGGAAAGGAGACGATGAGGAGCAATGACCCGCGAAGAAAAACAGGAAAAAGCCCGGATCAGCCGGATCATGTCCAAAGGTCCTATTGATCTGCCCTTTGCTCTGCTGGTGCTGCTGCTCACAACCATCGGCGTGCTGATGGTGTTTTCTGCCTCCTTTGCCCGTTCTTACTATGAAGCGGAGAATCCGACAACCATGGTGGCGTTGAGCGTGTTTCTGCGCCAGGCCTTTTTTGCCGCAGCGGGCGTTGTGGCCATGTTTGTGGTGTCGAAAATCGATTATCACTGGTGGCGGCGCTGGGCAGTGCCGTTGCTGGGGCTGGCGATTGTGCTGCTGGTGCTGGTCATTATTCCCCACAACCCGCTGGCCGTCACCAGCGGCGGTGCAACCCGCTGGCTGAACGTGGGGATTACGACCTTCCAGCCGTCGGAGGTGGCAAAGTTTGCGGTGATTCTCTATTTTGCTGCCACCATCAGTGTTAAAAAGGAGCGGATGAAAACTTTTCAGGACGGAATTTTTCCCTATTTCCTGATCCTGGGCGTCATATCCGTCCTGATGCTGATGGAGCCGCATTTGTCCGGTACAGTGTTGATTTTAGGCATCGGCGCCAGCATGATGTTTGTGGGCGGCATTTCACAGAAAATGGTGGGTCTTGGCGTCGGGATCGGTGTGCTCGGCATTGCCATACTGGCGTCGGGCGTTTTGCCCTATGGGCAAAGCCGTATTATGCAGTGGAAGGATCCCTGGGCTTATGCGGCGGATGAAGGATATCAAACAGTGCAGAGCCTGCTGGCCATTGGTTCCGGGGGCCTGGCGGGTCTGGGGTTCGGCAAGGGCCGTCAAAAGCTGATGTATCTGCCAGAAGAACACAACGACATGATTTTTGCCATTGTCTGTGAAGAGCTGGGGTTTATTGGCGCCGCGCTGATTCTGGCACTGTTTTGTTTCCTGGTGCTGCGGGGCTACTGGATTGCCGTTCATGCCCGGGATCGGTTCGGCGGGCTGCTGGCGGTGGGCATCATTACGATGATTGCCATGCAGACTTTTTTGAATGTGGCAGTGGTAACCAACTTTGTTCCGAACACCGGTATTTCGCTGCCCTTTTTCAGCTACGGCGGCACGGCGCTGCTGATTCAGCTGTTTGAGATGGGTGTGCTGCTGAGTGTTTCCAGACAGATGCCCGGACCCAAATCAGGGTAGCGCACAAAAGAATTGCGGAAAGAAGAGGAACAACTATGAATGTGATTTTTACCTGCGGCGGGACAGCAGGTCATGTGAATCCGGCTTTGGCTCTGGCAGGGCTGATGTGCAGCCGGGACCCTTCCGTTCACATCCTGTTTGTAGGCAGCGCGCGCGGTATGGAAGGGCAGCTCATTGAGAAAGCGGGCTATGCCTTCCGCGCCATCGAAATTGACAATTTCCGTCGCTCAGTTTCCCCTGCAGCCATCCGGCATAATCTGCACACAGCGCGTCTGGTGGTCAAAACGCCGAAAGAAGCCAAAAAGGTTTTGGCAGAGTTTCAGCCGGATCTGATTGTGGGTACCGGCGGCTATGCCAGCTATCCTATGGTGAAATACGGCGCAAAGGCCGGTGTGCCTACAGCGGTGCACGAGTCGAACATGGTGCCTGGGCTGACCACAAAGACTCTGGAGCCTCTGGTGCAGAAAGTCATGGTGGGTTTTGAAGCCTGCCGGCAGTATTATGCCCATCCCGACAAGGTGGTGGTGACTGGAACGCCCGTGCGGGGAGATTTTTTCAGAATGACCAGAGAGCAGGCGCGTGAGAAACTGGGCTATGAAAAGGATAAACCGCTGGTGGTATCCTTCTGGGGCAGTTTGGGCGCCAGCCATATGAATGAACAGATGGTGGATTTTATCCGCGCGGAAACTGCGGCGGGATGCCCCTTTTATCATGTGCATGCGGTGGGAAGCAGCGGCTATCCCGGCATGATGCAGGCGCTTTCGAATGCCGGTGTTCATTTGAAAGACACTGGTGTGGATGTGCGGGAGTACATTTACGATATGCCGGCGGTGATGCGCGCGGCGGATCTGGTCATCAGCCGCGGCGGTGCGTCGACCATCAGCGAGCTGACGGCCCTGGGTATGCCGTCCATTATTGTGCCCTCTCCCTATGTAGTCAATAACCACCAGGAAAAAAATGCCCGGGTGCTGGAGGAAGCCGGTGGCATCCGGCTGATTTTGGAGGCGGAGAGCAGCGGGGAAAAACTGTATGATGCAGCCATGGATATTTTAGGGGACAGCGAAAAGCGCGCGCGCATGCACAAAGCGATGCTGTCTCTGGGTGTGCCCAACGCCACAGAGCGCATTTACCAGACCGTCATGGCCCTTGTGGCAGGGAAAGACGAAAAGGACGAATCAAAATAAACGAAAGGCCCCTCCTTTGCATACGATGGTGCAGTGTATGTGCAAAGGAGGAGCCTATGAATTATCTGAAAATAACCGGCGGAGTGCGGCTGCACGGAGAGCTGGAGATTCAGGGTGCGAAAAACAGCGTGCTGCCCATTCTGGCGGCAACACTGCTTAATGCAGGGGAGAGTGTGATTCATCACTGCCCGAAGCTTCAGGACGTCGATGCATCCATCCGCATTTTAAAACAGTTGGGCTGTAGTGCCCGGTGGGAGGGAAACACCCTCACAGTACATACCCAGGATATGAACTGCGGCGAAATTCCGGACCATTTGATGCGGGAAATGCGTTCCTCTGTTATTTTTCTGGGAGCCATTCTGGGCCGCTGCGGCCGGGCGGTGCTGTCCTATCCCGGCGGCTGCGAATTAGGGCCGCGGCCCATTGATCTGCATCTGGATGCACTGCGTGCCATGGGCGCCCGGATTGAAGAGCGGGGTGGCTATCTCCACTGCAGCGCGCCGAAACTGCAGGGCTGTGAAATTACCCTCAGTCTGCCCAGCGTGGGTGCCACGGAAAATGTGATTTTGGCAGCCTGCGGTGCAGAAGGGACAACCGTGCTGTGCAATGCGGCGCGGGAACCGGAAATTGTGGATCTGCAGGCTTTTTTATGTGCTATGGGTGCAGATGTGCAGGGAGCAGGCAGTTCAACCGTTGTCATTCAGGGACAAAAAAAGCTGCACGATTGTGAGCATCGGGTCATTTCGGATCGCATTGTGGCGGCAACTTATCTCGCTGCTGCTGCCGCGGCGGGCGGTGAGATACTGCTGCGCCATGTGGATTACCGGCATTTGTCGCCAGTGACGGCCGCGCTCAAAGAAGCGGGCTGTACGGTGCGCAGCCATCTGGATTGGGTACAGCTGCAAAGCAGCGGCGGCCTGCGGGCCGTCCGACCGGTGCGCACGGCGCCGTATCCCGGCTTTCCTACGGATGCCCAGGCGGTTTTGATGGCGGCAATGCTCAAAAGCCGTGGTACTACAGTGTTTATTGAGAATATCTTTGAAAACCGGTATCGCCATGTGGATGAATTGACACGCATGGGTGCCAATATCCGTACGGAAGGACGGGTGGCTGTAGTGTGCGGCGTTCCCGTGCTGCATGGGGCCCGGGTGCGGTCCACAGATCTGCGGGGCGGCGCGGCACTGGCTGTGGCAGCCTTGAGCGCGCAGGGAGAAAGCGTGATTTCTGAACTTCATCACATCGACCGGGGCTATGCAGATTTGGCAGGAGACTTGGCACGGCTCGGTGCCAGAGTTGCCCGGGTGGACGAGGACGAAAAAATCTGATAAAATAAATTATTCTGTCAAATCCGATATCTATCGGCAATATAAGAAATCAAGAAAGGAGGATACATATGGCAAAAAGACGCCACACAAGACGCCGGCGGCACCGCCGCGGCCTTGGTATTTTATATAAGCTGATTTCTGTTGTGGCCATCAGTGCGGCAATTGTGGCGGCGCTGACGCTGTTTTTTAAGGTGGATACAATCACCATTTCCGGAACAACCCGTTACAGCAGCGAGGAGATTATCCAGGCCTCGGGCATTCAAATCGGCGATAATCTGTTTTTGCTGAACAAGTATGAGATTTCCGATGCGATTATTGAAGCGCTGCCGTATGTATCCTCTGTCAGCATCAGTCGTCAGCTGCCCGATACGCTGGTGATTGAAGTGACCGACAGCAATCAGGGCGGCGTCATTGCGCAGGACGGGACGTATTGGGTGATCAGTTCCAGCGGAAAGATACTTGGCCAGCGCAGCGAAGCGGGCAGCGGTGCGCTGATCCATGGCATTACCTTGCAGGAGCCTGTGGTGGGCGGCACCATTACTGCGGCAGAAGGCGATGAACGCAAGCTTTCTCAGCTGCTGGCTTTGTTTGCGGCGCTGGAGGAAAAAGGCATGCTGCAGGGAGTGCAGGCAATCGATTTTTCCCAGGAAGGCGAGATATCGATGGATTATTCCGATCGTTTTACGGTAATATTGCCCTATGGTGCCGATTTTCCCTACAAATTAACTCAGCTGAGCATGGTGATTGAGCAGCTGGAGGAACAGGGAGATCAACGGCCTGGTACCATTGATATGACCAGTGATGAAGGGCGGATTAATTTTATTCCCGATTGAGTCGGAAAAGGACGTTTGAACATGATAAAGGAATCGAAGCATATTGGAAAAGTGTGGATCAGCATTGTCTGTGTGATTCTTGGAATTCTGCTGGCGCTGCAGTTTAAGAGTGTACGGGAAAATGCGGTTGACCCATTGAATACAGCCCGCGCGCAGACTTTGCAGACCTTGCTGAATGAGGAGCGGGAAGAGAACGACCGTCTGCAATCCCAGAACCGGGAGTTGCAGCAGGAAGTGCAGAGCTATCGGGAAGCAGCTGCAAATGAAGATGCATCCGGCAGTCAGACTATGCTGGATGAAATTGCCCGGCTGGAAAAAATCGCAGGACTGACAGATGTGGTCGGCCCCGGAGTGGAAGTGGTGCTCAATGACAGCACAGCGGCCAATACCACGGGGGATGAGTCAAATTATCTGATTCACGACAGCGATATTTTATCTGTGATCAACGAACTGCGTGACGCCGGCGCAGAGGCGCTTTCCCTGAACGGACACCGCATCCTTTCCACCACGGAAATTCGCTGCAGCGGTGCAGTGGTGACCGTCAACGGCCGCCGTACAAGTGCGCCCTTTGTCATTGATGCCATTGGGGACCAGGAAACCATGTTTAATGCGTTGATGATGCGCAATGGTGTGGTGGACGTGCTGCGGCAGTGGTCCATCGAGGTGGAGGTAACCGAGGTGGATGATCTGCTGATTAAAGCCTATGACGGCACGATTGATTATCAATATGCCCAGACGTTGACGGATGATGACTTGGCAGGCGCAGAAACGGAGGCGGGGTAAGCCGTGTATATTATAGTAAGTGTGCTGTTGGGTGTTCTGATTGGTTTTTGGCTGCCGATCAGCATTCCTGCGCAATACTCTATTTATGTGGCAGTGATGCTGCTGGCGGCCATGGATGCCGCAGCCGGCGGCATTAACGCCCGCATGCATCACCAATTTCGGGGCTCACTGTTTGTTTCGGGCGCCTTGGGCAACGGTCTGATTGCTGTGCTGCTTGCCTATATCGGTGAGCGCATCGGTATTCCGTTGTATCTGGCAGCAGTGGTGGTGTTTGGTGCGAGATTATTCCAAAACTTTGGAGAAATCCGAAGAGAACTCTTGACCTTGCCCAGAAACCGTAATACAATAAATAAGAATACGGATAAAATACAAGAAGTGGGGCAGGATGGCCCCTCTGATTCGATATAAAACGCAATGTGTTGTAGTTTACATAAATTAAGGAGGAACCACCTATGGCATTTGGTTTGGATGTCGGTCCTGAAAACGTTGTAAATATTAAGGTCATTGGCGTAGGCGGCGGCGGCAACAATGTAGTCAACCGCATGGTGAAGTCCGGCGCCAAAGGCGTTGAATTTGTGGCAGTGAATACGGACAAGCAGGCCCTTTCTGTTTCCAGCGCAACTTATAAAATCCAGATTGGTGAAAAGCTGACGCACGGTCAGGGAGCCGGTTCCAATCCGGAGATCGGCCGCAAGAGCGCAGAGGAAAACCGCGCGCAGATTGCAAAGGCGCTGGAGGACACGGATATGGTGTTTATCACAGCCGGTATGGGCGGCGGCACCGGCACCGGCGGTGCGCCCATTGTAGCCGATATTGCAAGAGAGGCCGGCGTGCTGACAGTCGGTGTGGTGACCAAGCCCTTTGGTTTTGAAGGCCGCCGCCGTATGGTGCAGGCTGAGCAGGGCATTGAGGAGCTGAAGGACAAGGTGGATTCCCTTGTGATTATCCCCAATGAGCGTCTGAAGCATGCCACCGACCAGAAAATCACATTTGCCAACGCTTTTGCCATTGCGGACGATGTGCTGCGTCAGGCGGTGCAGAGCATTTCTGATTTGATCAATGACACCGGCTTTATCAATTTGGATTTTGCCGATGTGACTTCTGTTATGAAGGATGCGGGGTATGCCCATATGGGCGTTGGCCGCGCCGAAGGCAAGAACAAAGCGGAAGAAGCCGCAAAGATGGCTATTTCCAGTCCTTTGCTGGAAACATCAATCAATGGTGCCAAAGGTGTATTGGTGAATGTCACGGGCTCGATGGATATCGGCCTGGACGAGGTGGAGCAGGCTGCGACGCTGGTGCAGCAAGCTGCACATCCGGATGCCAACATTATTTTCGGTGCAACCTTTGATGAAAATATGGAGGATGAAATCCGTGTGACCGTCATTGCCACTGGTTTTGAAGAGGGCAATCACAAGAGCACGATCAGTGAAAAGCCTTTTTCGGAGGCGGAGAAGAAGGTGGAGCAGCAGAGCGCAGAAACTGCTGCCCAGGTTCAGGAAACGCCGACAGAGAGCGCTGCTTCGGCAGAGCCGGAGAAGCCTGCACAAAAGGCGGACAGTGCCTCTGATGGCGAAGAAGACGATCCCTTTGATGCGATTTTCAATATTTTCAATAAGCGCCAGTAATATCATGCAATGATAGAAAAAGCAGCAGAAATTTTCTGCTGCTTTTTTTATTTTGCACGCATATACTAATTGAAACATGAAAAATGCAGCGCAGACTGCAGCCTGTTTGAAGGAAAATAGTAATTTTCAGCGCTGCTTATAAAAACTACCATACCGTATGCAAAAATAGACGCTGCGGCGCGCTTTTCCAAAAGCAGCCATCCAAAAGCCCCGTATTTTGCTCCTGTTTTTTCACTTTTCTGCGGGCAAGGTAAATACGCCGGACAAAAAACCGGCAAATTTTGACAAGGGGTGATTCAATGGATGAAGCGTATGAACCGGAAAGCACACGCCGGAAGCGGAACTGCAGGCGATGGCAGTCGGCTGTGCTGGCGGCGTGCTTCTGCGTCGGCATTGCCGCAGCGCCGGCCTACGCTGCACAAACCGATGAAAAGGATGCCGCTCCGGCGGGCGAAGCAGTGCGTTCAGTGATTCCGCTGGGCCACACCGTTGGCATCAAGCTTTTTGCTGACGGGCTGCTGGTGGTTAATCTCTCCGAGAGCACAGATGGCGCGGGAAATGTGTCTCCGGCGCGCTCCTGCGGCATTCGCACTGGAGATATCCTGCTGGAGATGAACGATGAGGATTTGAAATCCACAGAGCAGTTTCAGGCTGCATTGCAGGAAAACGGGGATCAGCCAGTGTCTTTAACCGTAAAGCGCGGTGCAAAAACGTTGTCTCTGACTGCGACGCCGGTCGGCGGAAGCGACGGGGTTTATCGTTTGGGTGCATGGGTGCGTGACAGTATGGCCGGCATCGGCACGATGACCTATTACGATCCGCAGAGCGGCACGTTCGGCGCATTGGGGCATGGCATTACAGATGTGGATACCGCTCAGCTGATGCCCATCTCCTCCGGCAGCCTGATGCCATCTACTGTAACCTCAGTGACCAAGGGCAAAAATGGCACGCCGGGCGAATTGACCGGGGATTTTGAAACAGATGTGGAGCTGGGCAGTTTGACGTGCAACTCCGCCGGCGGTGTTTTCGGAAAGCTGACGGATACGTCCATGGTGTGCGGTGAGCCGGTGCCTGTGGCGCGCAGGGATGAGGTGCGCTGCGGCAACGCGACGATTTTGGCAAATGTGAATGGCGATAGGGTGGAAGAATTTTCCATCAAAATCACAAAATTTGTGGAAAACGGAGAAAATGGCCGGGATATGCTGATCCGCATTACCGATGAGCGGCTGCTGTCGAAAACGGGCGGAATTGTGCAGGGAATGTCCGGCAGTCCCATTCTGCAAAATGGCAGGATCGTGGGTGCCGTAACACATGTTCTTGTGAGCGACCCCACCAGGGGATACGCTATCTTGATGGAAAACATGCTCGCCAACGAAAGCTAAGATCCGACGGAATGACCGCTGCAGCGACGTTTTCGGACTGCCGGGTGCCGAAGGACGTCGAACGAAAAAGTGCACAAATTACCAAAATTTACCAATTACCGCTTGAATATTCTGTCCCATTATGATACCTTAGTAGCACAGCAAAAACGAAGCTTCGCAACAGGGCGCATCAGCTGGGCGCGTGTGAAATAGGCTGCTGTGCAGCAAAACTATGAGTAGAGGGTTTGGTATACAAATGGAATCAAAATGGAAAGTGCTGCTGGCAGATGCCAGCGTGGAATTCCGAGGGCTTCTGCGGTCGGCCCTCGAAGAGACGGAAGAGTTTGAGGTGGTGGCCTCTGTGGGCGACGGCCTGGAAGCGGCGCGGCTTGTGAAGGAAAAGCTGCCCGATCTGGTGCTGATGGACATGATCCTGCCCGGTTTGGATGGCTTGGGGCTTCTGGATCAGATGGCTGAATTGAAGGATGAGCGGCCGGAGGTGATTGTGGTTTCTCAATTTGTAAGCAGCAGGGTGGTGGCCACAGCCGTGGAGCGGGGCGTGTTTTATTACATGCCCAAGCCCTGTGAAATCGAGTCGCTGCTGGAGCGCATGCGTCAGGCGATGGCATCACCGGCTCAGAATACCGGCAGAGATGACAATTCATCCATGGAACTGAGCGGACAGGTGACGTCCATCATCCATGAAATCGGCGTGCCGGCCCATATCAAGGGCTACCAGTATCTCAGAGAAGCCATTTTGATCGCTGTGGAGGACATGGATGTGATCAACGCGGTGACAAAGGTTCTGTATCCCGAAGTGGCGCGGCGCTACAACACCACGCCTTCGCGGGTGGAGCGTGCGATCCGCCATGCAATTGAAGTGGCATGGGATCGGGGAGATTTGGAAACGCTCCAGAAATTTTTCGGCTACACGGTGTCCAATACCAAAGGCAAGCCCACCAACAGTGAATTTATCGCGATGATTGCCGACCGGCTGGTGCTGCAGATGCGCGGCACGCTGCGGGAAAAGCAGGCATGAGCGGAAACGGCCCGGCGTTCTATTTGGAACGCCGGGCCGCTGATCTTTATAAAGGAAATTATGCTCTGCGGATAATACCCATGGGTGTTCCTTCGTGGGATTGCCCAAGCGGGTTATCCTTCAAAATGCGCGCATAAAGTTCGCGGTCGGCAGACGGATCCGACGCGCCCAGAATATTGCCGCCCAAGTCGTTGATATCGACGATCAGCACAGGGTGGCCGATGTGTTTTGCAATATCTGCAGCGGTTTCGTTGGGATTCAGCGGGCCGAGCACCACGCATTCATTATAGGGGGGGATGGTGTTGGGGCAGGGCCCGTCGATCGAAGAGGCTTTCTCACCGGCGATTCTGTAGAACCAGCCGCGTTTTCCAAAAAGCTTGCCGATAGCGCCGATGAATGCTGCAAATAAAATACGGAGCGTACCGCACTCCTGCAAGGCCATCTCCATGGTTTCCGGAATACCGAGACCAATGCCGTGGGGAGTTTTGGTTACAAAATGGGATAAAATTACTGCCAGGCGCCGGGGCTTGATATCTTTCATATAAATTGCGCGCTGCTGGGTGCAGGCTACGCATTTTTCGGAGATGAACAAAACATCGCCCTCTACCATGGCGGGGGCGGCGTAGGTTGCACAGACGTCGTTGATATTATCCTGATCCGTCACCACATGGGTGCGGATGGGATGGCGGCTGTAGCGCACGCCGTCCACTTCAATGCATTCGTTTTTTCCTTCATTGTGGGTCAGTTCATTCATAAAGCGTTTACCTGTCTTTCTTGATATCCGGTAAAAGCATTATAACCAGAAAAAGAAAAAATTACAAGACGCACACTTTACAGAATCTTCCCGAAGTTTGCCTGCTTCTTTGTTCTTCGTGCAATATCCCTATTGCATCCGGACGGAGAACGCGATAGAATAAATGCATTCTTGCAAAGAGGGGGAAGCGCCTATGACCGGCAAGGAAGCCATCGCTTATATTGAAAGCGTGCCCTGGCAGGGAACGCGCCTGGGGCTTGAGAGAACGCGGCAGCTTCTCTCTGAGTTGGGCAATCCGGAGCAAAAGCTGCGCTTTGTCCATGTGGCAGGTACCAATGGCAAGGGCTCCACTGCGGCGATGCTGGCCGCAGTTCTGCAGCAGGCAGGATACACTGTGGGCCTGTATATTTCGCCGTTCCTGCAGGTTTTTAACGAGCGTATGTCTGTCAATGGGGAAATGATCAGCGACGCAATGCTCGGCGAAATTACAGAGCAGGTGCGCCCCGCGGCTGAAGAGATGGCAGACCCGCCCACGGAATTTGAGCTGATGACTGCCATTGCATTTTTGTATTTTTTGCGTCAAGGATGCGACCTGGTAGTACTGGAGGTCGGCATGGGCGGGCGGCTGGATTCCACCAATGTCATTCCGCCGCCGGAGGCTGCAGTCATTTGCAACATCGGCATGGATCATATGCGGGAATTGGGCGATACCCTGGAAAAAATTGCCTATGAGAAGGCGGGCATTATCAAGCCCGGATGCGATGTGGTGCTCTATCCCAATGAAGATGCCGGGGTGATGGATGTGGTGCGCCGGGTGTGCCAGGAGCGCGGCGCGGCGCTGCACATGGCGGATTTTTCTGCGCTGCGGCCCCTGGAAGATTCTATCCATGGACAGCGCTTTTCCTACCGGCAGTATGAAGATCTGCGTATCCGGCTTTTGGGAGCCCATCAACTGCGCAATGCGGCGGTGGTGCTTGAAACTGTGGAGGCGCTGCGCCGCCGCGGATATGCCATTCCATGTCAGGCTGTGAAAGAAGGCCTTGCGGCGGCAGTTTGGCCCGGGCGGTTTGAAGTGCTGTGTACCGATCCCGTATTTATCGCCGACGGCGGCCATAACCGGCAATGCGCTGCAGCGGTGGCAGCGGCGCTGCAAACATATTTCCCCGAAAGAGATATCGATTTGATTCTGGGTGTGCTGGCTGACAAAGATTATGCAGCCATCCTTTCCCTTCTGGTTCCTTTGGCGCGGCGCATTTACACGGTGACGCCGAACAGTCCCCGGGCGCTGGGCGCAGCGGAGCTGGCGCGGGAACTTGCTCCCTATGGTAAACCGACCGATGTGTGCGTGAGTGCTGCGGATGCTGTGGCGAAAGCATTTGGCGGCGCACAAAAGGATGCTGTGATCTGCTCCGTCGGGTCGCTTTATATGACCGGAGAAATCCGGACGGCTGTTTTGCAGCGAAACAGCTGAAAAATTCCATATTCACTGCTAACAGAGTAGAAGCAGGCGCGTTAAGTGCCGGTTGGACGGGAAGTTGCCAGCCGGACGAGTGGGCCAGAGGCTCAGCGGTGCCTGTTTCGCATTCCGCTGTTAGGAAGGGGCCAGGGGAAACACTGCCTCCTTTTTGACAACGCTATGCAAAGAAGGAGGTTTTGAGCACGTGAAACAGACAAAAACAAGCCCTCTGAATTTGCGGCTTTTAGTCCGTGTGGCGGTTTTTATCGCTATGGATGTGCTGCTGATGAATTATCTGGGCATTCACACGCAGTTTTTTAAAATTGGGTTTTCCTTTGTCCCCATTGCCCTGTGCGGCATGCTCTATGGCGCAAAATGGGGCACGGTCTGTGCCGGTGTGGGAGATTTGCTCAACTGCTTTTTAGGACCCTATGGCTGGTATCCTCCGCTGACGCTGAGTGCCTGCCTGAACGGTTTCCTGTATGGTGCGCTGCTGAAAGGCCGCAGCGACAGCCTGCCGGCCATCGTCGCGGCGGTATGCCTGTTCCAGTTCGGCATCAGCCTGCTGCTTAACACATGGTTTCTTTCCATGCTTTACAGCACTCCGTATATGGAACTGCTGCTTGCCCGGATTCCCCAGGTGCTGGTGATGCTGCCTGTGCAGATTGTCGTACTGCGCATGATCGGTACCAAGCGCCTCGTAACGGCTATTGCAGGCACAGCTGCCTGAATCAAAAAGATGCGGCCCCTTCGTTTTCATCGCCAGGGAAACGAAGGGGCCATTGTTCATATATTGTTCAAAAAAGAAATACAGTTTTGTCACCATTGCCCATGCTTCCCATGATATCCTAAATGCGTACTCAGGGAAGACAGTACAAAGTACATCAAATTTTTCTCCTATCTCTCCTTAAAAATCCACCCTCCGCCGTGACCAGATGGTTGCACAAGCTAATGACGGAGGGACCAAAAATTCCATACCGTATCCATACGGTGTGTTTCATGGGCTGCGCGATTTTGCGCAGCCTTTTTATTTGGGCGTTTTTTCTTGTTTTGCATGCAAAAGCTGCTGCATTTTCGTGTATACGGTCCATGTTGTTTTTTGATGCGCCGCATTATAATAAATTGGAAAGTGTTTTGGAAAAACCGCAGGGATGAGCGGGGCAGAGGTGTTGGTTGTGAGTAAAAAACAGATAGGTTTTGTGTGCATTGTGCTGGCGACAATCCTTTTCAGTTTAATGGAAGTTACGCTGAAAGGTGTTTCAGCGCATTTCCATCCGTTTCAGTTGAATTTTACCCGCTTTTTGATCGGCGGTTTAGTTCTGCTGCCTTTTGCGCTGCGTGCGCTGCGCCGCCGCCCGCCGGATGCGCCGAAGCTGGATGGTGCAGCTTTGGCTAAAATTGCCGGACTCGGCTTCGTAGGTGTGTTTGTGAGCATGACTTTTTATCAGCTTTCGGTCATGCACACAGACGCGTCGGTGGTGGCCATTTTGTTTTCCAGCAATCCGCTGTTTGTGATGCTGCTGGCTGCATTGCTGTTGGGAGAGGCGATTCACCGCCACAATGTGGCGGCCCTGGTGTTGGAACTTTTGGGTATTGTGGTGATTGTCAGCCCATGGAATATGCAGCTGGATCCCTATGGCGTTCTTTTTGTGATGATTGCAGTGCTGGCGTTTGCGCTGTATGGCGTGCTGGGCAAAAAGGAAGGCGCAAAATTCGGGGTGTTTGTCACGACCTGCTTTGGCTTCCTGTTCGGCAGTGTGGAAATGATGCTGGTGGCATTGCTTACCCATGTCCCGGCGGTTGCGGCGCTGCTGCAGCAGACGCCGCTGCGGGATTATGCGGATATCCCGTTTTTTTCCGGCTACAGTCTGGAGATCCTGCCGGCGTTCCTGTTTGTATGCATCGGAGTAACGGGTATTGGATATGTGGCTTATTTTATGGCAATGGAATGTACCTCTGCGGGTGCGGCGTCACTGGTGTTTTTCTTTAAGCCTGTGCTGGCGCCGATTTTGGCGCTGCTGCTTCTGCAGGAGGCGATCCCGGGCAACCGCATTGCAGGCATTGTGATCATTTTAATTGCGTCGCTGATCAATCTGTCACCGGCGATTCGGGAGCTGCGGCGGCGCAGGAGCGTTGCACAGGAGGTACAATAAACAAACTGCCGCAGGCATATGTCTGCGGCAGTTTGCTTATCACCATGCGGTAGGACTGTTGGTGCAGGGGCGGCTCGTCAAGCTGAAGCGGTTCCCGCTTTCACTGAATTCCACAAAGCGCAGGCTGTTAATGTCGCCTACCACGTAGCGGCCGGCTTCCTGCTGATAAATTACGATATAATTGTTGCCCACTTCATAGAGCCTGCCCTCCCAGCGGACCAGCTCTCCGTTGCCCATTAAAAAAGTGGCCGCGATATAAGCGCCGATTTCGCGGCTGAGCATGCCGCGCAGGGAGCCTTGAAATGCTTCGTCAACAGAGATAGGGCTGCCGATGACATCGCTGCTCAGCCCATGGCGCATATTGGGCACGCCTGCGGCAGCTTGAGGCGCCACTGCACTGGGTGTGTCTGTCTGGGCTGCAATGCCGGGCGCTGCCGCCATGGGATCATTGGTGCCCTGAACATAGGGATCCTGCATGATATAGGTTTCGTTCGATGTGCCGTTCATGCTTGCAATCAACTCCGTTTCTCAAGTTTGATAATACGCATCGGTGGGATTGTAAAAGCAGTGGTCGCCGATGCGAATCTGTAAGTACCCAACATTGGAGGGAAACTGCCCGCGGCAGTTTGGGCTGAAAGGATTGTAGAACCAGAGCGCCTGGGAAAGATCCGGCAGGCGGTTGCCTGCAAGCGCCCAGTCTGCAATGGCGTAATGCTCTGCGGTTGGATTCATGTTGTAAATGTTTTGCGGATTGTATACCCCGCCCTCCGTTTCCGAGGCGCAGACAAATTGGCCCGGCTGAAAAATGATATTGCGCACACTGCCCTGACCGATCCGCGCATATTCTCCTCCGACCGCGTTGACGCGATTCATCACCACGCTCGCCACTGCTTTCATTCCGTTTTCGCCTTCGCCGCCCGCTTCGCACTGGATCAGGCGCGCCAAAAGCTCCCGGTCGGTATAAGCCATACGCATCCTCACTTTCTATGAAAAACAGGAAAGAAGTCTGCACCTTCCCGTTTCACTTTCAGTGTATGCGCGGCGGGGAAAAGCGTGCAAAAAGGGGGATGCTGCAGGCCGTACTCGGCCTGCAGCATCCCCTGAGTGGCGACGAAGGAACGGTGTAGTCAGTTGTTTTGTTCCATGGCCTGCTGCAGCGCGATCGAAAGCTGATCAGGGCAGGAAGTGGCGCGCATGCCGCAGCGGATGCCCCGCATTCTGGCGATGGCATCTTCTACCCGCATACCCTGCAAAAGGCTGGAAATTCCCTTCAGGTTGCCGTTGCAGCCGCCGAGAATATCCACATGCTGAATGGTGCCGTTTTCAATTTCCACCGTCATTTGACGGGAGCAGACCCCGGAAGGGGTATAAGTGTAAGTCATACCGCATTTCTCCTTTTATTTCTGCAAATTCTGATTCAAATCGCCGATTTTTGCTTTTTATTATAGCGTAAACCCTGCCGGTATGCAAGATGTGCAGATGGGACAAAGGAATCAAGGCTGCAGAATGCCGCCGTGATAGCAGAGGTATGTAGGGCAGTGATAGGCCTGAATATATTTCAGAGAATGCTGGGCAGTATTCAGATCCAGGCAAAATTCCGGATTTGCGATGGCCAACTGTCCGTTTTCAGGGGCTGCGGCATCTCCGGTAATCAAAAAATCGTTGTGCAGGGAACGAATGGAAATATGGCCGGGTGTATGGCCTGGTGTTGCAAGGATTTCACAGCCGCCGCCCCAGCTGAAGGTGTCTCCGGCGTGCAATATGCGGTCGATGGCAACGGGCTGGAGCTGCTGCAGACGCGCACAGAATTGCATGCCCCAATCCTGCTGCGCTTTTGGAAGCTGGCTTTGCAGTGCTTCTGCCTGACTGAGCCGCAGATTTTTTCGCGTTCCGGAAATATACGGTGCTTCCAATGCGGAAGCGGCCAGCTGGATGGCGGGATATTTGGCCTTCCATGCTGCGGCAGAGCCAATATGGTCATCATCCTGATGGGTCAAAACAAGCATTGTAAGCGCTTCCGGGTGGATGCCGTGCAGGAGCAGCTGGTTTTCCAGCTGCTCCACAGAATCTGGATAGCCGCAGTCGATCAGGACAACGTTGTGTGTATCAAAAAGAACGGTTGGATAAAGATGCTGCCTGGCGCCATGGAACGAATAGACCAGGTCGAGCATGCAATAGCTTGTTTGCATGGGAATATTCTCTTCCTTTTTTGTTTGCTTGCATCATACTACAGAATGCCGCAGGACGCAAGAAGCGAGTGCATCTGCCGCGGTTTCAGCGCGCTTGCGGCCTCCCTTTTCAAGAAAGGTAGTGATTTCAATGGAAATTGAAGTTTATTAGTGAATATATACAAACGCAAGGTTCCCTCTGTCGCCGACAGAAAGAGCCTTGCGTTTGATTCACTTATTTGATCTCTTTTATATGCTTAACCCAGCCTGTAATTAGCCATATATAGACGCAAACTGCAATCAAAACAGCAAAGAAGAACATTGAAATACCTTGTCCGATTTCTCCTTTGAAAATAAGGTCAATGCATACAACGAC
>CAJFVV010000056.1 GCA_904420565.1 Candidatus Pseudoscillospira faecavium | reverse complement strand
GCTGCCTGTCATCGGCATTCCCATGAAGGGCGGCGCCATGGACGGTCTGGACGCACTGCTGGCCACCGTGCAGATGCCCAGCGGCATTCCCGTGGCCACCGTGGCGCTGGGCGGCGCCAAGAACGCCGCCGTGCTGGCCGCCCAGATCCTGGCTGTTTCCGACGCTGAGCTGGCCGCCAAACTGGATCAGGCCCGCCGCGACATGGCCGATCAGATTGCTGCCAAGGACGCAGCGCTGCAGGCCGAAATTTAAATCGACAACACATTTTATTTTTAGAGATATGAAAGGAAGATGCAAGATGGAAAAGCGTGAACAGATGTATGAAGGAAAGGCCAAGAAGGTGTTTGCCACCGATGATCCCAACCTGGTCATTGTAGATTATAAGGACGACGCCACCGCCTTCAACGGCGCCAAGAAGGGCACCATCGTCGGCAAGGGCGTCATCAACAACAAGCTGACCAATTATTTGATGCAGCTGCTGGAAAAAGAGGGTGTGCCCACCCACTTTGTTGAAGAGCTTTCCGACCGGGAAACTGTGGTGAAAAAAGTAACCATCGTTCCGCTGGAGGTCATCATCCGCAACATCTCCGCCGGTTCTTTCGCCAAGCGCTATGGCGTGGAAGAGGGCATTGTATTCAAGGCTCCCACAGTGGAATTCTCTTATAAGAGCGATCCTCTGGACGACCCGCTGCTGAACCATTATCATGCACTGGCTCTGGGCCTGGCCACCCAGGAAGAAATCGATCAGATCATCGCCATGGCGTTCAAGGTCAACGATGTTTTGAAAAAGTTTTTCTCCGAAGTGGGCGTCACTTTGGTGGACTTCAAACTGGAATTCGGCAAAACCACCGATGGGAAGTTGGTGCTGGCCGATGAAATCAGCCCAGATACCTGCCGCCTGTGGGACAGCAAGACCGGCGAAAAGCTGGATAAGGACCGTTTCCGCCGCGATATGGGCGGCGTGGAAGATGCCTATCAGGAAATCATGCGCCGTGTGTTCGGCAAGTGAGCCGTCCTGTCCATTGAAGAGAGGAGAGCAGTTTTTATGAGCATTTCCAAAAGCGACAGCTACGCCGCCGCCGGCGTAGACGTGACCGCAGGCTACGCTTCCACCAACCTGATCAAGCCCATGGTGGAATCCACCTATATCCCTGGCGTGATCGGCACACTGGGCGGTTTCGGCGGCTGTTTTGCCCTGCCTGCAGGCTACGAAGAGCCGGTGCTGGTATCCGGCACCGACGGCGTGGGCACCAAGCTGAAGCTTGCTTATCTGATGGACAAGCATGACACCGTGGGTGTCGACTGCGTAGCCATGTGTGTCAACGATATCATCTGCGGCGGCGCCAAGCCCCTGTTTTTCCTGGATTATATGGCCATGGGCAAAAATATCCCCGAGCGCACCGCCGAAATTGTCAAAGGCGTGGTGGAAGGCTGCAAGCAGGCCGGCTGCGCCCTTATCGGCGGAGAAACCGCTGAAATGCCCGGCATCTATCCCGAGAATGAATACGATCTGGCCGGCTATTCCACCGGCATCGTAGAAAAGAGCAAAATTCTGGACAGCAGCGCCATGGAAGCAGGCGATGTGCTCATCGGTCTGGCATCCTCCGGCTGCCATTCCAATGGTTTTTCCCTGGTTCGCAAGGTCTTTGACATCGACAACGACCCCGATGTTCTTGGCCGCTATACCGACCGGCTGGGTAAGCCCCTGGGCGAAGTGCTGATCACCCCCACAAAAATCTATGTCAAGCCTGTTCTGTGCCTGCTGGACGAGGGCATCGCTATCCACGGCATTTCTCATATCACCGGCGGCGGTTTCTATGAAAATGTACCCCGCATGATGAAAGAGGGGCTGTGCGCCGAAATTGACACCAGCACTTATCCGCTGCCCGAAATTTTCAAGCTGCTGGCGGAAGTGGGTGACATCCCCATGCGGGATATGTACAACACCTTCAACATGGGCATCGGCATGGTGCTGGCCGTACCTGCGGATCAGGCCGACCAGGCCCTGGCCCTGCTGGAGAAATGCGGCGAGACCGCCTGCCGCCTGGGCATTGTCACCGAGGGCAGCGATGCAGTTGTGGTGAAATGAACATGAAAAAGATTGTTGTTCTGGTTTCCGGCGGCGGCACCAATCTCCAGGCTCTGCTGGACGCGCAGGCCCGCGGTGAAATTATCGGCGGTGAGATTACCGCCGTTGTCTCCTCCACCCCCGGCGCTTTTGCCCTGGAGCGGGCTGCCAAAGCCGGAGTGGAAGGCCATGTAATCAACCGCAAAGCATATGAAAGCCGCGAAGCGTTTACCGACGCACTGCTGCAGACGCTGGAGGAGCTGCATGCCGATTTGATTGTGTTGGCGGGTTTCCTCTATATTCTCTCCCCCGCCTTTGTCGATCGCTATGAAAACCGCATCATCAATATCCATCCAGCCCTGATTCCCTCTTTCTGCGGCGATGGGTATTATGGCCTGAAGGTGCACGAAAAGGTTCTGGAATACGGTGTGAAACTCACCGGCGCCACAGTGCACTTTGTATCCGCTGAAGCCGATGCAGGCCCCATTATCCTGCAGAAGGCCGTGCCTGTGGAAGAAGGCGACACACCGGAAATCCTGCAGCGGCGGGTAATGGAGCAGGCAGAGTGGAAACTCCTGCCCGAAGCGGTCAGCCTGTTCTGCCAGGACCGGCTTTCCGTGGAGGGGCGCATTGTTCACATCGCGGAGAAATAAGCATGTTTTCCAATGCTGCTTAACTGGCAGAAAGGACGCCATATCATGAAAAACATCCTGATTCTAAACGGAAGTCCCCGCGCCCATGGCAATACCGCTGCACTGGTAGATGCATTCTCCCGCGGCGCCCAGGAAGCCGGCAACACCGTTCATATTTGCAACCTGCGCACTATGAACATCCATCCCTGCATCGGCTGTCTCCAGGGCGGTAAAACTTACGACAGTCCCTGCGTGCAAAAAGATGATATGGATCAGATTTACACCTTATATCGCAGTGCAGACTGCATCGTCTATGCTTCTCCGCTGTACTGGTGGAGCTTTTCCGCTCAACTGAAAGCCGCCATTGACCGGCTGTTTGCCGTGATGGAGGGCAGCAGCGACAACGGTGCTCCCGCCTATCAAACGAACCTGACCGCAAAGGAATGTATCATGATCGTACCCGCCGAAGAGGATCACGCCGCAAATTTTGAACTTATCAATCACTATTTTGACGGCTACCTCCAGCGCATGGGATGGAAGGATGCCGGCCGCCTGCTGGCCGGCGGCCTGATGCAGGCGAAAGACATTCAAAATCGGCCGGAATATTTGTCCAAAGCCTATGAACTGGGCAGGTCCATTCGCTGAATTTTGTCATTGCAAAGGAGTGCATCACATGAAACAGATCAATATCCAGCAAGAACTGGAAAACAACAGCTATCCCGGCCGCGGCATCATTCTGGGCCGCAGCGCCGACAACGAAAACGCGGTCATCGCCTATTGGATCATGGGCCGCAGCGCCAATTCCCGCAACCGCGTGTTTACCGAAACGGAAGACGGCATCCAGACAGAAGCCTTCGATCCCTCCAAGCTGGAGGATCCGTCTCTGATCATTTATCATCCTGTGCGTGTAGTGGGCGAACAGACTGTGGTCACCAACGGCGACCAGACGGACACCATCCGCGATGTGCTGCTGGAAGGCCGCTGCTACCGCCACGCCCTGCTGCAGCGGGAATTTGAACCCGATGCGCCCAACTACACACCCCGTATATCCGGCATCGTGGAAAAAAGCGGCGATTATAAGCTGTCCATTCTGAAAAGCAACAGCGGCGATCCTTCCTCCTGCCTGCGTTACTTTTTTGAATACAGCAATCCCAAAGCCGGCGAAGGCCGCTATATTTCCACTTACATGGGCGACGGCAGCCCGCTGCCCTCTTTTGAAGGCGAGCCCAAGCTGGTGAAACTGGAGGGCGACATCGACGCGTTCGGTTCCATGCTGTGGAATGCATTGAACGAGGACAACAAAGTTTCCCTCTTTGTCCGTTATATCAACCTGAAGACCGGCGAGACAGACAGCCGGATTTACAACAAAAATGTTTGATTCCTGAAAGAAAGGATGTGTCCTGTCCATGAATGAGCTGGAACTGAAATATGGCTGCAATCCCAATCAAAAGCCTTCCCGCATCTATATGAAAGACGGCAGTGATCTGCCCATCACCGTGCTCAACGGCAAACCCGGCTATATCAACTTTTTGGATGCTTTTAACTCCTGGCAGCTGGTGAAAGAGCTGAAGGAGGCCACCGGGCTGAGCGCCGCTGCGTCTTTCAAGCATGTTTCCCCCGCCGGCGCAGCCGTAGGCCTGCCTCTGAGCGATGTCGATAAGAAAATTTATTTTGTCGATGAAAACGCAGAACTCTCCTCCATTGCCTGCGCCTATATCCGCGCACGCGGTGCGGACCGTTTGTGCTCTTATGGCGACTGGGCCGCGCTGAGCGACATCTGCGACGCCGCCACGGCTGCTTATCTGAAAAATGAAGTGTCCGACGGTATCATCGCCCCGGGCTATACCGACGAAGCGCTGGCCATTCTCAAAACCAAGAAAAAAGGCAACTACAACGTGGTGCAGATTGACCCCAACTATGTGCCCGCCGAGCAGGAGCACAAGGATGTATTCGGCATCACCTTTGAACAGGGACGCAACAACTTCAAAATCAACGAGGAACTGCTCTCCAACATTGTAACCGAAAACAAGGACCTGCCCGATGCCGCCAAAATTGACATGATTGTGGCCCTGATCACCCTGAAATACACCCAGTCCAACTCCGTCTGCTATGTAAAAGACGGACAGGCCATCGGTGTGGGCGCCGGCCAGCAGAGCCGCATCCACTGCACACGCCTGGCCGGCAACAAGGCCGACAACTGGTATCTGCGTCAGCATCCCAAGGTGCTCGGATTGCAGTTTGTGGATGGAATCCGCCGCCCCGACCGCGACAACGCCATCGATGTGTATATTTCCGACGAATACGAAGATGTGCTGGCCGAGGGCGTCTGGCAAAACACCTTCAAGGTCAGGCCCGAAGTGCTGACCGCCGAGGAAAAGAAAGCCTGGATCGCCACCCAGAGCGGCGTGACCGTGGGCAGCGACGCCTTCTTCCCCTTCGGCGACAATGTGGAGCGCGCCCGCAAGAGCGGCGTGCAGTATATTGCCGAACCCGGCGGCAGCATCCGCGACGACAATGTCATCGAAACGGCCAACAAATACGGCATTGTGATGGCCTTTACCGGCATGCGGCTGTTCCACCACTAAGCGCTTTGCGCGAAAGAGGGGGATAACTCCCCCCTCTTTCGATTACCACCTCGCTTTTGCAGAGCGAAAGCGGCTCCGGCCGCCGCGGCCGGAGGCAGTGGTGTCCTGCGCAGGCACATGTCCTGTTTTGGGCAATTATTTTTTTATGATGAAAACTTTGCGAGGCTTTTCACCGACTTTATCACAGAAAGGTTGATCCAATATGAAGGTTCTCGTCGTCGGCGGCGGCGGCCGGGAGCACGCCATTGTGCATGCGCTGGCCAAAAGCCCGAAGGTCGACGCTCTCTGGTGTGCTCCCGGCAACGGCGGCATTGCCGCCGAAGCGACCTGCGTCGATATCAAAGCCACTGATGTGGATGCCATGGTGGCTTTTGCCAAGGAAAACGCCATGGACTATGTGGTAGTGGCCCCGGATGATCCGCTGGCTCTGGGCATGGTGGATGCGCTGGAAGCGGCCGGCATTCCGGCTTTTGGTCCGCACAAGAACGCGGCCATCATTGAAGCCAGCAAGTCCTTTTCCAAAGATTTGATGAAAAAATACCACATCCCCACGGCCAAGTATGAAGTCTTTACCGACATGGAGCAGGCCCTTGCCTATGTGCGCTCAGAAGGCGCTCCCATCGTGGTCAAAGCCGATGGCCTGGCTTTGGGCAAAGGCGTAGTGGTTGCACAGACGGCGGAAGAAGCGGAGGACGCCGTGCGCTCCATGATGGGCGACAAGAAATTCGGCGAAGCCGGCGCCCGGGTCGTCATTGAAGAATGCATGACCGGCCCGGAAGTTTCCGTTTTGTGTTTCGTGGACGGCACGCATTTTTCCCCCATGCTGTCCTCTCAGGACCATAAGCGCGCCTTCAACAACGATGAAGGCCCCAACACCGGCGGCATGGGCGCCTTTGCCCCCAGCCCCAAATACACACCGGAAATCGCTCAGCGCTGCGTGGACACAATCATCCGCCCCACGGTGGAAGCCATGGCAAAGGAAGGCCGCCCGTTCCAGGGCTGCCTGTATTTCGGCCTGATGCTGACCCCGGACGGCCCCAAGGTTGTGGAATACAACTCCCGCTTCGGCGACCCCGAGACCCAGCCGGTGCTGAGCCTGCTGAAAACCGACCTGATGGATATAATGCTCGCCTGCACCAACGGCACACTGGATCAGCTGGACATCCAGTGGAGCGACGGCGCAGCCTGCTGCATTGTCATGGCCAGCGGCGGCTATCCCGCCTCTTACAAAAAGGGCTATGCAATCTCCGGCCTGGACAGTGTGGGCAAAGACGTGCTCGTCTATCACGCCGGCACGAAACTGGAAGGCGGAAAATACTATACCAACGGCGGCCGTGTGCTGGGCGTTACCGCCACGGCAGACACGTTGGAGAACGCCATCGCCAAAGCTTATGACGCCGTGCATGGCATTTCCTTCCAGGGCGCCCATTACCGCACCGATATTGGGCAGAAATAACCTGCCAAACAAAAATGCCTGATGCTGCAAGCTGCAGCATCAGGCATTTTTTAGCGCTCGGTTTACAAATCGTTTACCATCACATAGACCCACAGCAAAGCCCCTCCCACACCCAGTATACACAGCCCCCCAAAAGGCCAAAACAGACGTTCTGCATAGAGGAAAGCCCAAAAACCCTGCAAATGGCCAAAAGAGGTATCCGCGCTGTATCCAATCCCCATGCCAATGTAAAAAAGGAGCAGCAGCAAAATTCCGCCTCCGCCGGACAGCGTTAAAACAATGGCCGACATCAGCTTGGCCGAAACGCCCCGCTTTTCCTTTTTTACGCTTAATATGCGGAGCTCCTCCTGCAGCTGCTCCACTTGGGCGCGCAGCTGCATCACAGCATCACCCTCTTCTTGCACATCTGCCTTCATCAAATAATCCGTGGTGACATGCAGCAAGGCGCTCAACTTCACTATATTTTCCACATCCGGCACCGCAGCGTTCAATTCCCACTTGCTGATGGCCTGGCGGGACACCCCCAGCGCTTCTGCCAGCTGTTCCTGGGAAAGGCCCTGCTTTTTGCGCAGGGCCTGCAGCTTTTCTCCGAAGGTCATACACGTTTCTCCTCCTTTGCACATCTTCACTTTATCATGCAGCAGACAAACCGGCCACCATTTTGCCATGGAAAATCCGCAACCGGCGGTTGCAGCGCGCAAAAAATGGTACGATCTTGACAGAAAATCAAAATCGCACCATCTTTTTTGTTTTATTTTGCGTGGATTTCGATTTTTTCCGGTTTGAGCTTGGAATAGCGGATCTCCTGACTTTGATAAATGCCATAATAGCCCGACAGCATATAACTGACGCCGCAGGCAATGGCAAAATAGCTCAGTTCCCGCGCGCCGAAAAGTTCCACCCCCAAAATGATGGCCGCGATGGGGCAATTCACTGCGCCGCAGAATACCGCCACGAGGCCGATGGCCGCGCCAAAACTGGCAGGAATCCCCAAAAGACTTCCCATAAAACAGCCAAAAGTAGCCCCAATGAAAAAGGACGGAATAATTTCGCCGCCTTTGAATCCACAGCCGATGGTAACAGCTGTGAATATAATTTTCAGCAGCCAGTCCCAAGGTTCCGCCGCGCCGCCCATGGCTCGCACGATCATATCCGTACCCGCACCGCTGTAATTTGTTCCGCATAGCAATGTCAGTGCAATCAAAACCGCGCTGCCCAGCAAAATGCGTAAATAGGCATTGGGCAGTCTGCGCTGAAGCAGTTTTTCCGTTTTGTGCATGGACACACAGAAAACAATGCTGACCAATGCACACAAAACTGCTAAAGCAACCACCCGCAGGATGCCCAGGGGCGACAATGCAAATCCCTCTAAAATGGCAAATCGGGTCGGCGGCAGCAGAAACAGCAGCGACACGCCGTAGGCTGTGATAGATGCCATCAGGCACGGGATGAACGCCATGTAATAAAACACGCCTACCGTGAGCACCTCCAGTGCAAACACCGCTGCCGTTAGAGGTGTTCCAAACAAGGCGGCAAACACCGCGCTCATGCCGCACATAGTGGCCACACGGATATCCCTTTCATCCTGGCGGAACAGTTTGCCCGCATGCCAGCCAATGCTGCCGCCGATCTGCAGCGCCGCACCCTCGCGGCCAGCACTGCCGCCCACTAGATGAGTCAGCACCGTGGCAAGGAAAATGACCGGCGTGAGCATCAAAGGTACCTTTTCTCCAAAATGGATGGAGTGGATCACATCGTTGGTACCCTTTCCCTCCATGCGGGTTGCCCGGTACAGCCAGACAATCACCAGGCCGCTCACAGGCATCAGCCACAAAAGCCAGGACTGTTCCCCGCGCAGATCTGTGACGAAATTGACACTGAGATGGAACGCCGAGCCCACCAGGCCGCCCACCGCACCGATACAGACGGCAATGACAGCCCATTTCAAAAACACCCTGCCATAGTTGGATGCACTTTTTGCTTTCCGGCGGCACAGGGCCATCAGTGCCTGCAGCCTCATTTACTCGCCTCCTTCTCTTCCCGTTCAGACCTTCTGGTAAATGCGCAGTACAAACTCTGCCGTTACCTGCAGCGACTGCAGCTTTGCCAGCCGCTGCAGCTCTGCACTGCCCGTTTTATGGACATAGGGGGTCATGCGGAACAAATCCGCCACAGCGTTCTGGGTTTCCAGAGAAATGGGATAGCACAGCGTTTCCTCTTCTCTGTGCACCAACCCCGGCTGAGCAGGCGGCGCAGCATCGTTGCGGTACGGCGTTTCATAAACCGCCTGTTTCAATTCCCAAAGGTGGTCCGCTCCCGGCGATACATGGAGCACCACGCCGCCCCGGCGCAGCACCCTGCAATATTCCTCCCCCGCAAACGGGGCAAACACATCCAGCAGCAAATCACAGGAATTTGCTGCCACCGGCAGCCGGAAGGCACTGGCCACCGCCAGCTGCAGCGGGGCGCCGCGTTTTTCGCCCCAGCGCAGGGCATCCTTGGAAATATCCACGCCCACGATGGACGGCGTCTTCCCCCGGGTACGCAGCGCCTGCTCTACAGCGGCGGTATAGTAGCATTCCCCGCAGCCGCTGTCCAGTACATCTACCTCTTCCCGCGCTGGAGCCCACCGCACCGCCGCAGCGCACACTTTTTCCTGTAGCGGCGCATAAAAACCACCGTCCAAAAACGCCCGGCGGGCACGCACCATCTCTTTGTCATCTCCGTGCTGCGCGCCGCTCTGGCGCTGAATCAGCAAGTTGACATAGCCGCTTTTTGCCCGGTCAAAACTGTGCCCCCCAGCACAGCGGTACACTCTCTCCTGCTCATGCAGCGGCTGCGCACAAACAGGACAAATCAATTCCGGCATCCGCAATTCCCTCCGCAGTTAGACCTTGTAGAATTCCCGCAGGATCGACCCTTCCGGGATATCAAAGCGCGTAATTTTGGAAAGCGGAATCACTTTCAGCTCCTTCATATCCGGAAGTTCCCGGCGATGGATAAACAGCTCATAGCCCAGCAGCGTGTCGATGCGCCAGACGCCCACATTGTGCAAAAACGGTGCGATGTACAGCCGTTCGCCGCGGTTAACACTTTTGCTCTTTTCGATCGTCTCCTGCTCGGTGCTGCCCCGCTGGTCGCGGTCACGATAGATCCTGCGGCACAGCCGGATATACTGGTTGTCCAGCACTTCTCCGTCTTTTTCATCCACAATGACATCCGCAGGGGAAACATACACCCGCAAACAGCTCTCTGCATCCTCTGGAAAACGAATGATGGGATTCAGGGCATGCAGCCCCTCCATAATCACCACATCCCCTTCCCGCAACGCAAATTTTGCGCCGCTTTCCTGGCTTTTATGGGTAATAAAATTATAGCACGGAACGCTGATTTCACGACCGGCAAACAAATCGTTCAAATCCTGATTCAGCCGGGCAATGTCCAGGCACTGGGGCGATTCATAGTCCGGGTTGCCCTCTTCATCCACCGGGATGGTATATTGGTCGGCCGACATATACCAATCATCCATGGACAGGCAGTAGACATACCGCCCTTCGCCCAAAAGCCGTTTCATCATGTATTTTCTCAAATTATGCGCCGTGGTGGTCTTGCCGCTGCCGGACGGGCCGGCCAGCAGAATCATATTGACATTATTTTCCAAAACGTCCTCTGCCAGTGCTTCAATCTGCCGCATATAGCGGGCTTCTTCCTCCTCCACAAACTTATCCTTGCCGAGGATGGTCAAACGCTGCACGATGGTAAACAGGTTTTGGGAATTTACTAAGTTCATGGCAGTTCTCCTTTTTCCCTGAAGAGATGTTCGTAAAAAAATATTATAGTACAAAAATAAAAAAAAAGAAACAAGCAATCGACAAAAAGAGCCTTTCGCAGCAGCGAAAGACTCTTACTTTTTTTAACGGTTCAGGCTTCTTCATAAAGGGCACGCATGGCTTTATAGGTCATATAGCAGTCCAGCTTGGAAACTGTTTCAAATGGTGCATGCATGGCCAGCACAGGAACGCCGGCGTCCAGCGTGTCGATATTGCGGTTGGCCATGTACTGGGCAATGGTGCCGCCCCCGCCGTAGTCCACTTTCCCCAGCTCCGCCATCTGCCAGAGCACGTTGTTGTCGTCCAGCATACGGCGCACCCGGGCTACTACTTCAGCCGAGGCGTCGGAGGCTTCGCTCTTGCCCCGGGCGCCGGTATACTTGCACAGCCCCACGCCGTAGTTCAGGCGGGCGCTGTTGCGCTTTTCGTAAGCCTCGGCAAAATTGGGGTCATAGGCCGCGGTCACATCGGCGCTCAGGCACAGGGAGTGCGCATAGCACACCGCGCGATCGGCCCCGCAGGAAGCGCACAGATCGGCCATAAAGGTATCAAAGGCCGCGCTCTGCATGCCGGAAACACCCACCGAACCGATTTCCTCCTTATCCACCAGCAGGCACACTGCAGTTTTCTGCGGAGATACAGTATCCAGCAGCGCCCGCAGCGCCGCATAGGCGCAGACGCGGTCATCCTGTCCATAAGCGCCGATCATGCTGCGGTCCAGGCCGATGTCCATGGCCCGGTAGGCCGGCACAGCGCACAGCTCTGCAGAGATCAGATCTTCTTCCACAATGCCGTACTTCTCGTGCAGGATGGTCAAAATGCGCAGCTTGACAGCGTCTTTTTCTTCCCCTTCCAGAGGCTGGCTGCCCACAAGGATATTAAGGGTTTCTGCGGGAATCGCTTCGCCCAGGGGTTTTTTGCTTTGCTCTGCGCCCAGATGCGGCAGCAGATCTTCAATCACCAGACGCGGCTCGCCCTCTTCACAGCCGATGCGCAGGCTTACCACTTCCCCATTTTTCAGCGCCACCACGCCGTGCAGCTCCAAAGGCACCGCTACCCACTGATATTTGCGCAGGCCGCCATAATAATGGGTTTTGAGATACGCCAGTTCGCTGTCCTCATACAGAGGCATGGGTTTGAGGTCCAGGCGCGGAGAATCGATATGCGCCCCGCCGATCTGCACGCCGCTGTTCAGGCTTTCTTTGCCAATCACCGCCAGAAAAACGGCTTTGGAACGGTTGACGCAGTAAATCCTGTCCCCGGGCTGCAGCTTTTCTCCGCGCTCATAGGGGCGAAAGCCCGCCGCCTCTGCCAATGCCACAGCAGCATCCACGCACTCCCGCTCGGTTTTTCCTTCGTCCAAAAAGCGCTTGTAGCCTTCGCAATACTGCGCGCAGGCCGCTTCTTCCGCTGTATCAATGCGCACATGGCCGTTCTGGGGCGCATACAGCAGTTCTTGTGCCATACTCTTATTTTCAGCCATCGTTCTTCTCCTTTTCATAAAGATGTATTAGATTTTCAAAAAAAATCTTCGCCGCCTCTTCAAAGCGTTCCTGACTTTCGTAAACATTTTCCAAAACCGCGTCGCAATGTTCCAGATAGAACTCGTTGCCCGGCTGGGCATCGATGCGCTTTTGCGCATAGTCCGCACTGATGCCGTCCCGCTTCATAATGCGCTGCAGGCGCAGGGCATCCGGCGCCACAACCCCTACCATACAGTCACACTGAAAAATGCCGGCTTGCCGCGCCTGAATCATATTGATCCCGTCCACTGCCACTGCCCGCAGAGCGCGGCGCCGGCACTCCTCCACCCGGTGCGCAATCTCATCGCCCAGATGGCGATAAATGATCTCATTGAGCTTGGTCAGCTGCTCCGGCTGGGTGAATACCAGCGCGCCCAGCTTCTGGCGGTTGAGCTGGCCAGCCTCGTCAAACATATCCTGGCCAAAAGCTTCCCCAATGGCCGTATGCAGCGGCGTTCCAGCCTGCAGCATTTCATAATACAGCGCGTCGCAGTCGATCAGTGAAACGCCGAGTTCTTCCAATACCCGCAAGGCGCTGGTCTTTCCCGCGCCGGTGCCGCCGGTGATGCCCAATACAATCATGTTTCCGCCTCCTCGCCGACGTCAATGACATGAAACCCCGCCGCCTTCTGCAGGCGGTTGGCCACTGCCAACCCCAATCCGCGCCCATCCGGACACTGCGCCCAAATTTCTGTGACCGCTGTGCCGTCAAAGGCACGCAGCGCATCAAATACGCGCCGGGCCTGCTCTTCCCGGTCGCAGACGCCTCCGAGCGTTTCCACGGGATAAGCGGAAAACCGCTCTGCAAATTCATCAAAACACAGGACCCCGCCGCTGGGCGCGATATGGGCAGCAATATACTCTGCCGCCCGGGCAGCATCGCCCGTGACCACAGTAACCGGCGCTTTGGGTGCATAATGCCGGTATTTCATTCCCGGCGCCTTCGGCTGTTCGCCCGGACAAAGCAGCTGTGTCACCGCCTTGTCCACTTCTATTCTGCCGCATACGGACTGCAGCGTTTCCAAAGGCAGTCCGCCGGGGCGCAGCAGCCGCGGCGGTGTCACCGTCAGATCCAAAATCGTGGATTCCACGCCGACGCTGCAGGGGCCGCCATCCACAATGGCATCGATTTTTCCGTTCATATCCTCCTGCACATCTGCCGCCGTCGTACAGCTGGGACGGCCGGAGAGATTGGCGCTGGGCGCCGCCACAGGCACATCCGCCTGCGCAATGATCGCCCGGGTCACCGGGTGGGCCGGGCAGCGCATGCCCACGGTATCCAGTCCTCCTGTGGTGACATCCGGGACAACGGCACGGCGTTTGAGAATCATCGTCAACGGCCCCGGCCAGAAGCGCTCCGCCAGCGTCCGCGCCAGAGGCGGCACTTCTTCACAGCAGCGCTCCAACCAGGAGGCATCCGGAATATGCAAAATCAGCGGGTTGTCCTGGGGACGGCCCTTCGCTTCAAAAATCCGGCGCACCGCCTCTGCATTCAGCCCATCGGCACCGAGGCCGTAAACCGTCTCCGTGGGGATCGCCACCAGGCCGCCTTCATGCAAAATGGCCGCCGCCTGCTCTATATCCTGTTTTGAAATACCAAGAAGCTTCGTTTCCAAAATACATCCTTCTTTATCATTTTCCTGGGCCGGGAACTGCCTGGCCGCCGTTGGTTTCTTCCTGCTGGGCGCTGGTTTTCAATCGCTCCGCTTGATCCGCCGTCACCAATGCATCAATCAATTCATCCAGGGCGCCGTCCATAATCGCATCGATTTTATACAGTGTCAGCCCGATGCGGTGGTCACTTACCCGTCCCTGGGGAAAATTATAGGTGCGGATGCGCTCGCTGCGGTCGCCGCTGCCGATCTGGCTGCGCCGCTCAGCCGCAATGGCGCTGTGCTGCTTTTGCTGCTCCCGGTCCAAAAGCCGGGACGCCAAAATCTTCATGGCCCGGTCTTTGTTTTTATATTGACTGCGTTCATCCTGGCACTCCACCACCAACCCCGTGGGCAAATGGGTGATGCGGATGGCGGATTCCGTTTTATTCACATGCTGGCCGCCCGCGCCGGAGGAGCGAAACGTGTCGATCTGCAGGTCTTTCGGATCCAGCTGCACATCCACCGCCTCAGCTTCCGGCAGCACCGCCACGGTGGCGGTGCTGGTTTGAATCCGGCCCTGGGCCTCCGTTTCCGGCACCCGCTGCACCCGGTGCACGCCGCTTTCAAATTTCAGCCGGGAATAGGCTCCCTCGCCTTCAATCAGAAACTGCGCTTCCTTCACGCCGCCCAGTTCCGTTTCGCTGCAATTGACCACTTCCACACGCCAGCCTTTGCTTTCGGCATACATGGTGTACATCCGCATCAGGGAGTGGGCAAACAGCGCCGCTTCTTCCCCACCGGCGCCGGCACGGATCTCCACAACCACATTTTTGAAATCGTTGGGATCTTTGGGCAGCAGCAAAAGCTTGATCTCTTCCTGCAGCCGTGCAATCTCCTCCTTGGCCTGGCCAATTTCTTCCTGGGCGCTGCTTTGAAACTCCGGCTCTGATGCAAGCTCCAGTGCAGCCTCCAGGTCTGCCTGCCGGGCACAAAAAGCGCGAAATGTTTCAATCAGCGGCGCCAGTTCCTTTTGCTCCCGGCTCAGCTTCCGCAGCTGATCCACATCACTGTAAACCGCCGGATCCATCATCTGCGCTTCAATTTCGTCGTAATGCCGTTCCAGCGCTTTCAGCTTATCCAGCATATTCCCTTCTCCTTCCTGTCAGCCATGTGTCTGCAGCACACGTCATCCTACAGCTGCGTTTCCGCCTCTTCTCCGCTGACAGCACGCACAAAATCGTAGAGTTTCTGGTGATAATCCGCCGCCTTGGGCTGCAGCGACAGGGCAAACTGGTGGGGAGCTGCAAGATACTGGTCCATCTGGGTGCAAACTTCGTTATAAGAAGAAACGCCCATATGAGTCACAATATACGAAACCTTTTGCGGCAGCTCTCTGCCATAAGCCGCCAAAAAAGCGTGCACAATGCTGCTGCAGCGCCCCGCCCAAACGGGCGTGGCAACAATCACATGGTCGTAGGTCCCCAATGGCTGCTCTGTTTGAAACGGCAGCAGCTCCTGGGGCGTTTTGCGCATGGCGTCCAATCCGGAGGCAAGAAATCCCAAAATGCCTCCGCGCGCCTTGCCGTCGGTGAGTTCCACCAGCTCAGCCTCCAGCAGCTCCGCCACTTTTTCTGCTGCAGCGCGGGTATTTCCTGTGCGCGAATAATACAAACACAATCGGTCACTCACAAAGCATTCCTCCTGTCACAATACATAGGCTTTCGCAAGGGCAAATGCCTCGCGGATATAGTAATTCAGCTCCAGATGCAGCCACGGAATGGGCGCTCCAACCCCCGTTGGGGTGATGCCCTCCCGCCGGGCCAGAAGCTCGGCGCGGCAAAGGTGAAAATCATTGCTCACCACCGCCACTGTCATGCGCCCGACCTCATATCCATTCTCTTCCAAAACCGCTTTGGAAAAGCGGAAATTTTCTTCCGTATTCCGGGCCTGTTCTTCCAGCAGCAGGCGCTCCGGCGCAATGCCCTTTTCCGTCAGGTAGCGGTACATACACTCCGCTTCGCTGATTTCTTCGCCGTACCCCTGGCCGCCGGAGAGCACCAGCGGGATGTCAGGATAGTCCAGCGCATAGGCGAGGGCTGCGTCCAGCCGCATTTTCAGCGCCAGGGAAGGCTGGGTGCCGTTGACACCGGCGCCCAATACAATCACCGCATCTGCCGGAGCAGGTACGCTGTGCGCCGCGCGCATCACCTGCGCTTCCAGCACTGCAAACACGGCCAGCCCCACGACAACTGCAGCGCAGAGCAGCATCCGCAGTTTCTTCCAAATCTGCCTGCGCCGCCCCAACCGGCCCAGAAAGAAAAACAGGAGCAAAAGCAGCGCCACACCGATGCATAAAAAGCCGGAAAACCGCATGCCAAAGAAACGGAATATCACACAGAACAGCCCCAGCACGCCAAAGCAGGCAGCCGCAGCCACACATACCTTTTCGCTTCGCTTCATCCCTCCACCTCTTCTGCCAGCGCAGACCACCGTTCATACAGCGCATCCAGTTCCTGGTGCGCCTGCTCCCGCTCCTGGCACAGTGCATTGAGCTTTTCATAATCACATGCATTTTCCTCAATCGCCTGATCCAGTGTCTGCAGCCGGGTTTCCGCCTTGGAAATTTCCCGTTCGCAAATCGTCAGCTGGCGGCGGGCGGTGTTGATGCTGCGGCCGCCCTTGGGCACCGCTTTTTTCACTTTTTTCTCTGGTTTTTCTTCCTTTGCCGCCGCAGCCGACACTTCCCGCTGCTGCGCCTTAATGGCGCGGTAGCGCTCAAAGCCAAAGGGATAATCGGTGATAACGCCATTTTCCAGTTCCCAAATCCGGGTGGCAAATTTGTTGATAAAATACCGGTCGTGGGAAACAAACAGCAGCGTTCCGCCGAACTGTTCCACGGCGCTCTCAATCCACTCCCTGGATGCAATATCCAGATGGTTGGTAGGCTCGTCCAAAATCAGGAAATTAATATCTTCATCCATCAGGATACACAATTTCAGCCGGCTGAGCTCACCGCCGGAGAGCACCGAGACGCTTTTGAACACGTCCTCGCCCCGGAAGCGAAAAGCTGCCAGCCGGTTGCGGGCCGTCTGGGCAGAACAGTCGGTTTCATAAATCATCGTGTCCACCAGATTGCGCTCGCTGTGGGGAAAGGCAACAATCTGCGGAAGATAGGCCATCTTCACCGCAGGGCCGATTTTGACGCGGCCGCCGGCAGGCTTCTCCTCTCCCAGCAAAATTTTCAAAAAGGTGGATTTTCCGGTGCCGTTGTCCCCAATCAGAGCAATGCGTTCGCCCCCCAGGACTTTCAGGTTCACATCGGAAAACAGCATCCGTCCATCGTAGGCCATGGACAAATCCCGCAGGGAAAATACTTCGTCCCCGGCAAACTCCCGCTCGCTGAAAGAGGCGGTCATGCCGCGCTCCCGGGTGGGCTTTTCCACAGTGTCAAGCTTTTCAATCCGCCGCTCCATGACAATGGCGCGTTTGTACATTTTGTCGTTTCCCTGAAAGGCCCACAGGCGCATCTTTTCCGCAGCCTCGGAAAGCTGCTCGATTTTGGCCTGATTCTTTTCGTATTGCCGCAGCCGCTCTTCATACCGGCGCTCTTTTTCTTCAGCATAAAAGGAATAGTTGCCCGCGTAAAATTCTGCTTTTCCGTCCAGAATTTCAATCACCCGGTCCACTGTGCGGTCCAGGAAATAGCGGTCGTGGGAAATGGTGAGCACTGTGCCTTTGAAGTGGGCAATATAGTCCTCCAGCCATTCCACCGCGTGCAGATCCAAATGGTTGGTAGGCTCGTCGAGAAGCAGAATATCCGTATCCTCCAGAATCAGACGCCCCAGGTTTACCCGGGTCTTTTCCCCGCCGGAAAGCGAATCAAACAGCCTTTCGCGCATCTTTGCCGGAATGGACAGGCCCGCGGCCACTTTATTCAGCTCCGTCTTGGTCTGATAGCCGCCCATGCCTTCAAAGGCAGTGGACAGCTCCCCATAGCGGCGCAGCAGTGCCGGGTCCTCATCGCCGCTGCCCATGCGCGCTTCCATATTTTTCAATTCCCGCTCCATATCGTGGATGCGCGCAAAGGCGCTCTCCAGCACATCTTCCACGGTATAACCCGCGGGATAAACCGGAATCTGAGAAATCAGGCCGATACGCCGGTGCGGCGCAATCATCACTTCGCCGCTGTCATAGTCCAGCTCGCCGGTCAGAATTTTGAACAGCGTGCTTTTTCCGCCGCCGTTTTTGCCCAGCAGGCCCACTCGTTCGCCGGAATCAATCTGGAAGGTGATGCCGTCGAGCACATTCTTCTCCAGGTCAAACGATTTCACAAGACCTGAAACATTGATATCGATCATCGGAGTCTCTCCTGTAAATGGTTCTCATATCTCTGAAAGGTTCGTCAAATACGCCGTGATCTGCTGAAACTGCATGGCATGGCTGGCCTTTACCAGCACCGCCGCATGTTTGCGCAGCACTGCCGAAAGCAGCGCACAGGCTTGTTCCCGTCCAGCGCACCAGTGAACATCCGTGCAGCCGCCTTCCCGGGCGCCGCGGGCAATCTCCTTCGACTGTTCGCCCACGGCGATCACGGTTTCCACGCCCTCTTTGGCACAGCAGGCGCCCATCTCATAATGCGCCTGGGGCGAAAGCGCACCCAGTTCTCCCATATCGCCCAAAACAGCGACCGTTTGCGCCCGGCCACTGCGCGCCAAGGTGTGAATCGCCGCCGCCATAGACTGGGGATTGGCGTTGTAGCAGTCCGACAGAATCAGAACGCCGTCCGGGCGCTCAATTCTGCGCATGCGCTCGCCCGCAGGCTCATAGTGGGCAACACCCGCCTGGATTTCTTCCCGGGAAAGGCCCAGCTGCCGGCCAATCACAGCCGCCATGGCCGCGCTGTAAATCATATGGCGGCCGGGCGCAGGAATGCGCAGGTCATAGCGCTCCTGTCCAGTTTCCACCCGGCAGGAAACTTCTTCAATGCCGTGCTCTTCCACCCGGCTCACGCGCACATCGCAGTGCTTTCCTTCGCCGCAGCGGTACACGGGGACATCGGGATGCAGCGTGTTGAGCAGCGCATCATCCCCGTTGAGCACAGCAAAGCCGGTCTTTTTCAAATGCTCAAAAATTTCACTCTTGGCCCGCAGGATTCCTTCCCGGCTGCCCAGGTTTTCAATATGCGCATCCCCCACATTGCTGATCACTGCAATATCCGGGCGCACCATCTCCCCAAGATAGCGAATCTCCCCGAAATGATTCATTCCGGTTTCAATCACCGCCGCCTCGTGCTCCGGCATCAGGCGGAGCAGGGTTTTGGGCACGCCGATGTCATTGTTGAAATTGCCCTCGGTTTTCAGCGTGCAGAAATGCTCCGACAGCACCGCGGCGATCATCTCCTTGGTGGTGGTTTTTCCCACACTGCCTGTGATCTGCACAAAGGGAATGTCAAACCGCCCGCGATACCAGGACGCCAGCGCTTTCAGCGCCAGGCGGGTATCCTCTGCGTGAATGTAAAACTTTCCCGGCACAAAAGCTTCCGGTCGGCGGGAGCACAGCGTCCCTTCTGCGCCGGCGCTGAACGCCGCACCGATAAAATCATGGCCGTCCCGGGCTGCAATCAGGGGCACAAACAGCGCGCCGGCACAGCAGGCGCGGCTGTCTGTTTCCACCGCTGTAATGGTCTGCGTCCGCTCTCCCGCCAAAAGCGTTCCATGCACCGCTGACAGCAGGTCGCCCACAGTGAGCTTCAGCATCTCACCTCACGCCCCTTTCCTGCAGGGACAGGGCAATGATCTGTTCACACAGCTCACCATAGGAAATGCCCACGGCAGCCGCCTCCTGGGGAATCAAACTGGTGGGCGTCATACCAGGCAGGGTGTTGATTTCCAGGCAATAGGCCCTGCCGTCCTCTGTCAGCAGAAAGTCTGCCCGGGAATAGACGGACAGGCCCAGCTTGTGATAAAGCTTCAGCGTGGTCTCCCCCAAAAGCCGCTGCTCCTCTTCTGTGATGGGCGCGGGGCAGATCTCCCGGGTAGCGCCGTTGTACTTGTTCTGATAATCGTAGCCCGCTTCGTCCGGGATGATTTCCACCGCAGGCAAATAGCGGTCCCCCAGCACGCCGCAGGTCAGCTCCCGCCCCTCAATTTTCTCTTCCACCACAATGTGATTTCCGTATTTCAGGCACTGCTGCAGCGCTGCGCCCAGCATCTGCGCTGTATCCACCACCTGCACACCTAACGAGGAGCCGCCGGTGACCACCTTGACAACACAGGGACACTGAATCTGCGCGCACAGCGCCGGGATGTCTTCCTGTCCATATGTAAACTCCTGCCACCTGGGGGTCAGGATTCCGGCGGATTCCATCATCACCTTGGTGATGGCCTTATCCATCGCCATGGCGCTGCTGCGGTAATCCGCCCCTGTGTATGGAATTCCCATCAGGTCAAACGCCGCCTGCACACGGCCATCCTCGCCGCACTGTCCGTGCAGCGCCAAAAAGACAACATCCGCAGCTTTGCAGAAATCCAGTACGCCCGGCCCGAAAATGCTGGCGCTCTGATCTTTCCGGCTGGCGCGGATGGCCTCCAGATCCGGCTCTTCCCGGCCGGTGGGAATGGTGGACAGCAGCCCGTCCGGCGCATCAAACGCCATTTCCGGCGCCACTTCCACCGATTCAAATCCCAAAAACAGATCGGCTACCGCCGCCCGATGGCCGCGCTCCCGCAGGGCACGGCACACGTTGCTGCCGGAAATAAAGGAAATATTGCGTTCGGTGCTCAGCCCGCCCGCCAAAACTGCAATTTTCATACAATGCCTCCACACGCCGAACGGCGCTTCGTCTATCCTATGGAAAAAGAGAGAACCTCTTTTTTCTTCATAAAAATACAGAATATAATATATCACAACCACGGCACAGATACAATCCAATCCAGCAGAAAAAAGAGGGAGAAATTCTCCCTCTTTTCTCGTTTTTTAATTCAGCCACTGAAAGGCTCCGCTGTTTTTAGTCTCCATCAAATCCATGGCCGCACACAGCATTTCCGCCGCTGCCGCACGGTTGAGCCTGGCGCTGCAATCGGTATTGCTGCTCAGCACATCCACCGATGACAAATTGGCCACAGACTGCACCGCCCAGGCCGGCACATTTTCTCCCGAAAAGTTTTCCACATCCACATCGGTGATGGCCAGCACGCGGTTCAAAATCGTTGCAGCCTCGCTGTAGGTGATGGGCTCATCTCCTGAAAAAACCACCCGGTCCTGATCCACTTTACCGGAGATCACGCCCTGGTTCAATGCCTCCGATGCGTAGGATTTTGCCCAGGTGGGAATGCTCTCATCGTCGCTGAATCCCGTCACACTGACCTGCTCCAAATCATCGATGCCGGCAGCCGCCATGGCCATGGTCAGAAATTCACTGCGGCTCACAGGTTCATTGGGATCGAAGAAAAAGGTGCTGCCCACCTGCCGCCCGGTGAACACCCCTTCCTCCGCCAGACGAATCGACGCTGCGTGGGCCGCATTATCCTCCATATCGCTGTAGCGAATATCGGTCTTTCCCTTGAGGATATCCATCTTGACCACAGCGGGATCCGAAACATTGCCGTCCTCATCAGTCACGCAAAAAGAAAAGGAATCCTTTCCCGTTTTCCCCTCGTTTGGGGTATAAACAAATACAGATCCGTCCTCTTCATCCAGCGTGACTGTTCCTTTTTTGGGCATCTCCACCAGCTCATAGGTCAGCGCTCCGCCATCCGGATCTGTGGCGCGCAGCTTTCCCTGGACACGCACCCCCTGATAGGTGGCACAATCCTGATTTTCCGCGATGGGCATGACCACCAGTTCGTCCACGCTGTCCACGCTTTCCGGCGCTGCATAGGCCGGCAGCACCATGCCGCCCAGCACAGCAGCGGAAAGCACAAGCGCCGCGCGCGCACGCAATGCGTGCAAATTGATTTGCATCACAACAAAAACCTCCCACAATTTGAATTTCATGTGCTTTGTGGTAGTTATTGTTTGCGCTCGAAGGCAGGATATGCAGCAGCGGCGCAAATTCCTTCCATGGTAAAATTTTGCAGTTTTTCTCTGCCTCATCCCGGGCAGCTCTTTTCATTCCGGCAGGGCTGTGGTATCTTATAAAAAAGAGTGCATCGCACGCAGCTGCAGGCAGCGCTGTCCTCGCTGCACGACCAGCTCACACAGCTGCGGGAAAAAGAACAGCAGCTGCGTGCAATCCGTGAAAAAGAGCAATCCGATGTGGACAAGCTCGAACACATCACCCTTTCCTCCATTTTGTACGCCATCGCCAGCCGCAAAGAGGAAAAGCTGGAGCAGGAACAGGCAGAAGCCTATGCTGCCGCCCTCAAACACGACAGCGCGCTGCGGCAAATTGAGGCCCTGGAACAGCAGTCGCTCTCCCTGTCTGCACAGCTGCAGGCGCTCTCCGGTGCGGAAAAAGCGTTTGAACGCACCCTTGCCGCCAAGGCAGAAGCACTGAAGACAGAGAACCCCGTTTCCGGCATGCAGCTTTGCCGCATCGAAAATAAGCTGGATGAAGATCGCGCCCAGCTGATGGAGCTGCAGGAAGCGCTGGATGCCGGCGATCGGGTGCTGCAAAAACTTGACGCCATCTCCCGGGAATTTGACAGCGCCCAAAACTGGGGCACCTGGGATCTATGGGGCGGCGGGCTGCTGGCGGACATGGCCAAATATGACCATATCAACGATGCCCAGGAGCGCATCAATGAACTGCAGTTCCAGCTGCATACTTATCAGGCCGAACTGGCCGATGTGATGGTCCGCGCCAATCTTCAGATACAAGTCGACGGATTTTTGCGCTTTGCAGACTATTTCTTTGATGACATTTTTTCCAGCTGGTCGGTATTGGGCAAAATCCGGGACGCGCAAAACGAAGTGCTGTCCGCTCAAATTCAGGTGCGCGAAATCCAGCAGGCCCTGGCCGCCCGAAAGGCTGCCCTGGAGCAGGAATGCAGCGCGCTGGAACAGCAGCGGCGGTCCTTTATATTAGATGCCTGAAACTCCACAAAAAACAGCGCCGGAAGGAAATGTCCTCCGGCGCTGTCTTTTTTCTCTCAATCCCGCAGCCATTCCGGCAACGAACGCATCTTGACGCCCGATACAATGCCCATGGCTGCAAATACCGTAATCAGCGACGAGCCGCCATAGCTGAAAAACGGCAGCGTCAGGCCAATGACGGGCATGACAAAAAGACACATGCCGATGTTCTCCAGCGTCTGAAACGCCAGCATACCTGCAAATCCAACGCAGATGAGCATGCCCATGGGCGTTTTTGCCCGGCGGGCCACAACCATGCAGCGAATGATAATGGCCAGCAGCAGCGCAATGATCGCAATGCAGCCCAAATAACCCAACTCTTCCCCGGCCACAGAAAAAATAAAGTCCGTGTGCCGGGCCGGCAGGCTGCCGCTGCTGGACTGGGTTTGGGTGCCGTTGAACAGCCCCTGGCCAAACCAGCCGCCGCTGCCGAAGGCAATGATGCTGCGGTTTTGATGCCAGCCGATGGTGGTGGGATACAGATCGTGGTTCAAAATCACCTCAATACGCTGGCGCATATAGCTGGGAATCCAGTCCTGGTACCAGGCCAGCATAAACGCACTGACAACACCAATGCCGCTCAGCACAAACCAGCGCAGCTTGACACCGGCCGCAAAGGTCATAAAAACAAAAATCGCCACATAGACCAGACAGCTGCCTGCATCGCTGGAAACCACAAACAGCAGCCCCACCATCAGCAGAAAATGCCCGCCGTAAAAGGCCACAGAACGCACGGAGCTGAGATCATGCTCCTGATAATAGGAGAGCTGCCTGGCCAGCAAAATGATAAATGTGACCTTGATAATCTCCGCAGGCTGAATATCCATGGGAAAACCCGGGATACTGAGCCATGCCCGGTTTCCGCCGCTTTGACTGGGGTCGACGCCCAACGGCGTCAGCAGCAGTAAAATGAACACAATATTGAAGGCAAAAATCCACTTCCATTTTGCCGAAGCTTCTTCCACATCCACAAAGGAAAAAAAGGTATACAGCGCGATACCCAGCACCAATGCCACAGACTGCACAATGACATAGCGGGGCGATCCGGTATAGTTTGTGGCGCTGGCAATCAGCAAGATGCCAAACAGCGCAGCAGCACAGCAAAGCGCCAGCAGAAGCAAGTCTGCCTGGCCAAAAAATCGCTTGATTGTTCCAAGAATACGGTTTGCCATGGGTGTTATCCTTTCCAAAAATGGCTCTACTCATCCAGTATAGTATTATTTTATCATATCTCCAGAAGCAAAACAAGGCAAACAATTCTGTACACGCTTCCCATTCTGTGGTAAGATAAAAACACCATACCAAAAAACTATTTTGCCAACAGAACTGATGTGATTTTTCATGGATTATCTTTCCCACAACGAAGCAGAAACCGAGCGCTTGGGCGAAAAACTCGGCCAAATGCTTTCTCCCGGCACTGTGGTGGCCTACGAAGGCAGCCTGGGCATGGGCAAAACCGCCTTTACCCGCGGCCTCGCCCGTGGCCTGGGCTGCACCGGCCGCGTCACCAGCCCTACTTTCACCATTGTAAATGAATACCCCGGCCGGATCCCGCTGTTTCATTTTGACGTCTACCGCCTGGCAGACTGCGATGCGCTCTATGACATCGGCTGGGACGATTATCTGGACCGCGGCGGCGTGTGCGCCGTGGAGTGGAGTGAAAACATCCGCGAAGCGCTGCCGGAGGACACAGTTTTCGTTCGCATCCAGCGCCATCCCGAAGAGGACAACTGGCGCATCATCACCCTAAAAGGAGTGGACCCCTTATGAAAATTTTAGGGCTGGAATCTTCTGCCAAAGCTGCCTCCGTCGCCCTGATGGAGGACGGCCGCCTGCTGGGACGCAGCGACCAGAATACGGGCCTGACCCACAGCCGCACCCTGCTGCCCATGGCAGAAGCCCTTCTGAAAAATTGTGAGCTGACCATGGCGCAGATTGACGCCGTTGCCGTGTCGGCCGGCCCCGGTTCATTCACAGGCCTGCGCATCGGCATCAGCGCAGCCAAAGGCCTCGCCTGGGCCCGGGAGCTGCCCTGCGCCGGTATTTCCACACTGGAAGCCATGGCACAAAACCTGGCGCATCTGGAGGGCGCGCTCGTCGTATGCGCCATGGACGCCCGCCGCAGCCAGGTCTACAACGCCTTTTTTGCCGCGGAAGGCGGCGTGCTGCAGCGCCTGTGCCCTGACCGTGCCGTGGCTCTTGCCACCGTTGCAGAAGAACTGCACGGGGAAACACGCCCCAAAATTGTTGTTGGAGACGGCGCGCAGCTGTGCTATAATTATCTTCAGGAAGCGGGCATCCCCTGCCGCCTGGCTCCGGAAGCACTGCGGATGCAGAGCGCTGTGGGCGTCTGCATCTGCGCGGAGGCAGCGGCAAAAGAAAACAGGCTGTGCTCTGCCGCACAGCTGCAGCCGGTTTATCTCCGCCTGTCCCAGGCCGAGCGGGAGCGGCTGCAAAGAGAGGCAAAAGCTGAATAAGGAAAAAAGGAGCGTATTGCACTATGTACAACGAGCACGTTCATATTATGGATCACCCCCTGGTTGCCCACAAGCTGAGCATTCTGCGCGACAAAAATACCAGCACCAAGGACTTTCGCGAAATTGTTTCCGAAATCGGCATGCTGATGACTTATGAAGCCACCCGCAATCTGCCGCTGACTACCAAAGAAATCGAAACCCCCATCTGCAAAACCACCGTGCCCACGCTGGACGGCAAGAAATTTGCCGTGGTGCCCATTCTCCGGGCCGGCCTCGGTCTGGTGGACGGCGTGCTGCGCATTGTGCCCAACGCCCGCGTGGGCCATATCGGCCTGTATCGCAATGAGGAAACACTCGAGCCGGTTCAGTATTTCTGCAAGATGCCCAAGGATATCGCCGAGCGCGATGTGCTGATCGTCGATCCCATGCTGGCCACCGGCGGCAGCGCCGACGCAGCCATCGGTTTTATGAAGGAATACGGCTGCAGAAGCATCAAGCTGATGGTGCTGCTGGCCGCTCCCGAAGGGATTGACCGGCTGCAGAAAAGCCATCCCGAGGTGGATCTCTATTGCGGTGCGGTAGACGAACGGCTCAACGAGCATGGCTATATTGTTCCCGGTCTGGGCGACGCAGGCGACCGTATTTTTGGCACCAAATAAGCCCATACGTCTGAGAACAGTTTCTGAAGCAGACAGGCAGCATCAAAAATAAGTCCCACCGGTGTGTAAAGATGTGCCGCATCGTTCAGCGCTGTTCCAGCCGGCAGCCGCGCCAAAACAAGCCACTGCGCATACCGTGGATCAAGCCGTGCAGAAAATTTCTGCACGGCTTTTGCGTTCTTTGCATGAAATGGGCAGCCAGCCAAACAAGCAAGCCCCGGCTCTCCTTCCACGCGCCGGGCAGGCCTAAAGATCTCTGCATCCTGCAAGGGACCGGCTTTTTCGGTTTGCCAAAAGAAGCGCTTTTGTTTGATCAATGCCGCGCACAGCGGTGAAATGAGGGAATTCTATGAAACTGACTGTAGCATCCCTGCTTCAACAGCCCTATATGAACGGCACACAGCTTCTGGCCGGAAAAAAGGGGCTTTCTCATCCGGTGGAATGTGTTTCCTTTGCCGAAGAACCTTCCGCAGCTTTGAATATGGTGAAAAATACGCTGCTGCTGGCAGACGATTCTTTTTTCACCCTGCGGGATCAGGCGGCCCTCTCCAAAACTGTTTCCGCCTATCAAACAGTCAAGGTAGCTGCCCTGTGCCTGAAGCTCTCCGTCCACGAAACGCCGCCGGAAACTTTTCTCAAACTCGCCGAGCAGGTCTCCCTGCCTGTGCTTGTCCTGCCGGCAGACACGATTCTTTCCTCTGTGATCAGCGGCATCAGTTATGAAACTTTTTACAGAAATGGTTACAATCTGTTTAACTCCTACGAGGACAATTTCATTCAGGAAATGATTTTGACAGAACAGGATCGGCAAATGATGGTAAAACGCGCCAGGATGATGGGGATTAAAGTGGACGAATATCTGGGCGTGCTGCTGATTGACCCGCAGAAAACCACAATGATCCCTAAAATCTGCAAAATCTGCAAAGATGCCTGGGACACCAACTGCTTTATCTGCAGCCGCAACGGTGTGGTGATGGTGATTGCCCGCATGCAGCCGCCCTTTGAATCCACCCGGGGACGGCTGCAGCTGCGGGCGCAGGAATTGTTTGAGCATTTGAAAAAGGGCCTGCCGAAGGAATCTTTTCACATCGGCGTAGGCCATTGCTACGAAGATGTCAGCCATGTGCGCAAAAGCTATTATGAGGCACGCACCGCGCTGATTTCCGGCAAAATGAAGCATACGTCTCACGGCCTGTTTTTCTACGATCAGATGGGCATTTACCGCATTCTCTTCGACCTGAAAAACCGTGATGAACTGTACGAAATCCAGGAGGAAACCATCCACCGCATGAAAAAATATGACGCGGAAAACGGCACGGAATTTACGGAGACCATCCGCGCCTATTTCGCCGCTTTCTGCTCTGTGCAGAAAACCGCCAAAGCACTTTATGTGCACTACAACACGATCCGCTATCGGATCAATCGCATCAGGGCCCTGTTCGGCTGGGATCTGATGAATCTTTCAGACTGCGTTTATTTGTTCATCGGCTTCCATGTGGACGAATATCTGGAAGAAAGTCAGGCCTGAAAAAACGCAATACAGACATGCATGGGATGCACCGCGGAAACTGCGCGGTGCATCCCATTTTTGGCCGCCCCCGTCTCTCCTTTATTGAAAAATTTTTCAATAAAGAGGGGTGATTTTGCTGCTTGTTACAAAAAAAGCCGCCCCCAACGCGCGCAAATTGACATTGGCGCCAAAGCCCCTTACCATGGGCTTATAAGGATTATGCGCATAATCGCTGGTTTTGAATAGAAAGGTTGTGATTTTGTTGCTTCAAAACGGGAAAATTCTCAAAAACGCCTGCGTGGCAAAGGATATCTATGAAATGCTCCTGGAAGCGCCGGAAATTGCAAAATCTTCCAAACCGGGACAATTTGTCAATTTGAAACTCAGCGAAAAATTGGACCCCCTTCTGCGCCGCCCCATCAGCCTGCATCGCATCGACGCGGAAAACGGCACTTTGTCTCTGCTGTATCTTGTGGTCGGCAAAGGCACTGCCATGCTGAGCCAAATGGAAGAGGGCGAAATGCTTGATGTACTCGGCCCCCTCGGCAACGGCTGGAATTGTGATTTCAAAGGACAGCATGCCGTCCTGGTGGGCGGCGGCATTGGTATCGCTCCGCTGTATCCTCTGGCAAAAGCGCTGCTGTCTTCCGGGAAGCAAGTGTCTCTGATTATGGGCGCCAAAAGCAAAGCTTATTTGACCGGCAGCGAAGCGTATGAGCAGCTCGGCGCCCAGGTATTCATCGCAACCGATGACGGAAGCGCCGGCACCCCCGGCCTGGTGACAACGCCTTTGCAGCAGCTGATTGCATCCGGCCGCTGCGATCAAATCTACGCCTGCGGGCCTGTGCCCATGCTTCGTGCAGTGGAAGCCACCGCGCTGGAGCACAATATTCCGGGACAGGTCTCTGCTGAGGCTCATATGGGCTGCGGTCTGGGCGTGTGCCTTTTGTGTCCGAACAAAGTCAAATCCGGCGGTTACAAACGCACTTGTATCGACGGACCCGTTTTTGCGATAGGAGAGTTGGACTATGCGTAATGTCAACATGAGCGTCCGCATCGGATCGCTGATTATGAAAAACCCTGTAACCACCGGTTCCGGCACTTTTGGCTCCGGCCTGCAAATGACAGACTATGTGGATCTCCGGCGTCTGGGTGCCATCACTATCAAAGGCACCACGTTAACCCCCCGCGACGGCAACCCCCCGCCCCGCGTTGTGGAATCCGCCGGCGGTATTATTGCATCTGTCGGTTTGGAAAATCCAGGTGTAGATGCTGTTATTCACGATATTCTGCCCAAAGTCGCCGTCTATGGTACCCCCATTATTGTCAACATCGGCGGCAGCTCTGTGGAAGAGTATGCCGCAGTAGCCCAGCAACTGAATACACGTCCGGAAGTGGACGCCATCGAAATCAATATTTCCTGCCCCAATTTGAAAAAAGGCGGCCTGGGCTTCGGTACAGAGCCTGAAATGGCAGGCTCTGTGGTCAAAGCCGTCCGCCAGAGCACCGATAAAACTGTTATTGCAAAACTAACCCCTGCGGTAACCGATATCACCAGCATTGCAAAAGCCGCCAAGGACCAGGGTGCGGACGCTTTAACCCTGAGCAACGCCTATCCCGCCATGGCCATTGACGCCCAGCAGCGCAAGCCCACCCTGGGCAACATTCAGGGCGGCCTGTGCGGCCCCGCTTTCAAGCCCATCAACCTGCGCCTGGTCTGGCAGACCTCCCAGGCTGTGGATCTGCCCATTATTGCCTTGGGCGGTATTCTCACCGGCGAAGATGCCATAGAATACATCCTGGCAGGCGCCACAGCTGTTTCCGTGGGCACCGGCAATCTTCTGAATCCCTCTGCAACCATGGATGTCGTGGATGGAATCGAGCGTTATTTGACGGAAAACAATATATCAGATATTCGGGAACTCATCGGCTACGCCTGGAAGCATACTGTTTAACCCCCTTCATAAAAGCAAAGCGCCGCATCCGTCTTAACAGACGGATGCGGCGCTTTGCTTTAAATTCCCTGCAGATATTGGATGAACTGCCTTGCACTGCGCGGTGTGCGGCTGGCGTGTTCGCGCTCCCACTGCAGCGCCATTTTATTGAGCGCCTCTGTCTCCATCGATATCCCTGCCTGCTTTGCCAGTGCCTGCACCATTTCAAGGTATTGATTTTTGTTCAGGCCGCGGAACAGCACGCGGATGCCAAAGCGCTCGGAAAGCGCTGTACGCTCCTCGATGGACTCGCGCAGATTGATCTCGTCGTCCCCGCGCTCGCTGAAAGTTTCCCGCATCAAGTGGCGGCGGTTGGATGTGGCATAAATCACCACATTGGCCGGCCGCTTCTCCAAGGAGCCTTCCAGCACCGTTTTCAGCACGGAGTAGCCCACATCCGCCGTTTCAAAACTCAGATCATCGATAAACAAGATGAATTTCTGACGCAGGCCATCCAAACTGCGGATCAAAATCGGAATATCCGCCAGTTGCTGCTTGTCCAGCTCAATGATGCGCAGATCTCCGAATTCCGGCACCTTCAAAAGGCTTTTCACAGTGGCAGACTTCCCGGTTCCGGCTGCACCGTACAGCAGCATATTGTTGACACAGTGCCCGGCCAGCAGCGCCCGCGTATTTTCGTAAACTTCCCGGCGTTCCTCTTCGTAACCGATCAGCTCATATTCCTCCAAGTCAGGATCACGAACGGGAAGCAGAGTGTGATTTTCCCAAATAAAAGCTTTGTAGCGGGCAAACTCCCCCGCCCCATCTGCTTCATAGGCTGCTGTTACCGCCCCATAGGTCAGCGTGGTGTCTGCACGCCAGGCCGGGAGCCGCTGCGCATTTTCTGCTCCAAGTATCGAAGTCATCGTCTGCACCCAGGCACTTCCATCAATGGCAGCCAGCGCGCCAAATGTTTCCAGATCCTGCCGGGCAGCCGCAATCAGCGCCTCGTTTGCCGCACCCCGTGCCGCAGCATCGCCGTAAGGCGTCTCATCATAGCGCAGATGCTCCCACAAATAGCCTCCCAGAGAATCATGCCCGGCCCGCTGCAATTCATAAAATGTGCCGGTATACGCCATAAGCAGCTGTTTCCTCTCAGGTGCATCCTCCGCCAGTGTTTCTACCAGCAGCTGCAGCTGCTGCAGCACCGGCAGCGCCATTAAATTGCGATAAGCTGAAATCGCCCAGAGACGCTGGGCATATTCCTTCCACTTTTCCATGGAACCAGATTCCCTCCTGCACAGATAATTTTCTTCAAGATATACCACAATCTTCCAAAATATGCAACTGACGATGCGCTGTTCCTGCCTGCAATTCCAGTACTTTTGGATATTTTTGACAAAAAGCAAAAGTTATTCTTCCCATTTCCCCGTTCTTATGCTATAATATTTCCGCCTTATTAAAACGCCGGCGGCAACCGGCACCAGGAAAGCGAGAGAAGTTCATGAGTTATGCAGACGAAGTATTCCAGCAAAACTGCCGTGATATCCTGCAAAACGGTGTCTGGGATACGGACCAAGACGTGCGCCCCCGCTGGGAAGACGGTACACCGGCCCATACGGTGAAAAAATTCGGTATTGTGAACCGGTATAACCTGAAAAAAGAATTTCCGATTTTAACCATTCGCCGCACGTTTTTCAAAACCTGCATTGATGAACTTCTGTGGATCTGGCAGAAAAAGTCCAACAATATTCATGAGCTCAACGGCCACATCTGGGACCAATGGGCCGATGAAACCGGCTCTATCGGGAAAGCTTACGGCTATCAGCTGGGCATCAAACATCATTATCCCGAAGGGGACTTCGACCAGGTGGATCGCGTGATTTACGATTTAACCCACAATCCCGCTTCCCGCCGGATTATGACCAATCTCTACAATTTTGAAGATCTGCACGAAATGGCCCTGTACCCCTGCGCCTATTCCATGACATTCAATGTCAGCGGAAACACCCTCAATGCAATTTTAAACCAGCGCAGCCAGGATATGCTGGCCGCCAACAACTGGAATGTGGTGCAATATGCCGTACTCGTTCATATGATGGCACAAATTGCAGGGCTGGAAGCCGGCGAGCTGGTGCATGTCATTGCAGATGCTCATATCTACGACCGCCATGTGCCAATCATTGAGGAATTACTGCGCCGCACACCAAAAACCGCACCTGTATTTCACATGGATCCAACCGTTTCCGATTTTTATCAATTCACCCGCGACAGCTTCTCCCTGGAGGGATATGAACCCCACGCGTTTGAGACGAAAATTCCTGTTGCCATTTAAGGAGGGCCGCGCCATGAATATGATTGTATGCGTCAGCCGCAATTGGGGTATCGGCAAGGACAACCAGCTGCTGTTTCACATTCCAAATGATTTGAAGCAATTCCGCGCACTAACTATTGGAAAAACCATTGTGATGGGGCACAACACCCTGAAATCCCTGCCCGGGGGAAAACCGCTGCCCGAACGCACGAATATCGTTCTTTCCCGGGATCCCAGCCTGGTGGTTGAGGGCGCCACCGTCTGTCACGATATGCAGGATGTGCTTATCGAACTTTCCACAGTCTCCCCGGATGATGTTTTCATCATCGGCGGCGCCTCTGTCTACAAAATGTTTCTGCCTTATTGCCGCCGCGCCCTGATCACCCGCGTGGATGCCGCTCCTGAAGCCGACTCTTTCTTTCCGGATCTGCAGGAACATCCCCAGTGGAAAATCCGCCAGGAATCCGATTTTATGGAACACAACGGTCTTTCCTACCAATATGTGGAATACATCAACGAAGGATGATACAATTCCTCCGCAGGGTTCCCTGTGGAGGAATTTTGCATGAACTTTTACTTTATGCAGTTTCAACTTTTCTGAAATTCTCCACTGCGGCAATCCCATGTATAATAAGACCACTCAGCAAGTAACCGTATGGACAAGATAAAGGGAGGAAATAACAACCATGATTTATAAAGAGTTTCAGGGGCTGCAGTTGTCTGCCCTGGGCTTCGGCGCCATGCGCCTGCCTACCACAGACGGCGATGACACAAAAATCGACGAGGCAGCAGCCGCAGAAATGGTGGACTATGCCATGTCCCATGGCATCAATTACTACGATACAGCCTGGGGATATCACGGCGGCAATTCGGAGCTTGTTATGGGCCGGATTTTGAAAAAATATCCCCGGGACAGCTTTTATCTGGCCTCTAAATTCCCCGGCTATGATCTGTCCAACATGGATAAAGTGGAAGAGATTTTTGAGAAACAGCTTCAGAAATGCGGCGTTGAGTATTTTGATTTTTATTTGATCCACAATGTCTGTGAAATGAATATCGATGCTTATTTGGACGAAAAGCACGGCATCTATGCCTATCTCACTGCGCAAAAGGAAGCAGGTCGTATTCGCCATCTGGGTTTCTCCATTCATGGCAGCTATGATGTGCTGAAACGGTTTTTGGATGTTTATGGCCCTGCCATGGAATTTTGTCAGGTCCAGATCAATTATCTGGACTATGAATTTCAAAATGCCAAAGAAAAAGTGAAACTGCTCAACGAGCTTCAAATCCCCATCTGGGTCATGGAACCGCTGCGGGGCGGCCGGCTGGCCGCACTGCGCAAGGAAGAGGTGGAGGTGCTCAAAAGCATGCGTCCAGAAGAAACGCCGATTGGTTGGGCCTTCCGTTTCCTGCAGACCGTTCCCGGCGTAGTGGTCACCCTTTCCGGCATGTCCAATCTCACCCAACTGCAGGATAATCTGCATATTTATGAAACAGAACAGCCGCTGCAGGAGCAGGAGATGGACACCCTGCTTGCCATGGCCCGCAGCATGACCGGCGGGCTGCCCTGCACATCCTGCCATTATTGCACCAGCCACTGTCCCCAGGGTCTGGATATTCCCAGGCTGCTTGGACTTTACAATGAACACTCCTTTACCGGCGGCGGCTTCCTGGCTCCCATGGTGCTGCAGACTCTCCCCCAGGAAAAGCGGCCGGAAGCCTGCATCGGCTGCAGGAGCTGCGAAGCGGTTTGTCCCCAGCAAATCAAAATATCCGAGGCTCTGGCCGATTTTGCGGAAAAGCTGAAAGCCTGACCGCATTCCCTCAGTGCAGCTTTAAAAAAAAGCGTTTCGCCCCTTCCATAAGAAGGGGCGAAACGTTTTTTCCAGATGTCTGCTTTCCCGCAGGGTACGTTCCTTGTATTCACATTCGCTTTATGGTAAACTGGATATGAAATGGATGGCAGAAGGAGAGGTGACCGTCACGACCAATCTGCATACAGATATACGCTATATCAAGGGAATCGGCGAAGCCCGGGCCAAATCCCTTGCAAAGCTGGGCATTACCGACCTGCAGAGCCTGATCTCCTACTTTCCCCGCGCCTGGGAAGATCGCTCTGAAATCCGCACTATTGACGGCCTGACCATCGGTGAAAGCGCCTGCGTGCAAGCCATGGTAGCTGCCGCTCCTGTCGTCTCCCACATCCGCAAAGGCATGGATTTGCTGAAGGTAAAAGTGGTAGACAACACCGCAGCCCTGTTTTTGACCTTTTTTAACCAGACTTATCTGAAAAATGCTTTGATCCCAGGTGAGAGCTATGTATTTTTCGGAAAAGCCGAGGGAACCCTGCTGCGCAAGCAGATGGTCAACCCTTTGTTTGAAAAAGAAGGGGCTGGACAAATCACGGGACGGATTATGCCCGTCTATCCCCTGACTGCCGGCATCACCCAATCCGTACTGCACCGCGCCGTGCGCCAGGGACTGGATGCCTGCGAAGAAATTTTGCCCGATGTGCTCCCGGATGAAATCCGAATAAAATATAAACTGTGTCACATTGGATTTGCCTACGAAAACATTCATTTCCCGGAATCCTTTGAAGCGCTGGCCATTGCGCGGCGGCGACTGACCTTTGAAGAACTCTTTCTCCTATGCTCTGGTCTGCAGCTGCTGCGTCGGCGCAGAACGGTTTTGTCCGGTCCCGCCTGCCGGCACATTGCCATGGCGCCCTTTTATGAAGCCTTGCCCTTCTCCCTCACCGGCGCCCAGCGCCGGGCCATTGACGCTGCCACAGAGGACATGTGCGGCACGCGGCCCATGAACCGCCTGTGCCAGGGCGATGTGGGGTCCGGCAAAACCATGGTGGCCGCTGCCTGCATTTATTTTGCCGTTAAAAATGGATACCAGGCCGCCATGATGGCCCCCACCGAGCTTCTGGCCCAACAGCATTACCGTTCCTTAGCACCACTTCTGGAGGGGCTTGGCGTGCGCTGCGCGCAGCTGACCGGGTCACTGCGCGCCAAAGAAAAAAAACACATTCACGAACAGCTTGCAACAGGCGAGTTGGACTTTGTTGTCGGCACTCAGGCATTGATCGCAAAAGATGTTGCTTTCTCTTCCCTTGGTCTGGTCATTGCCGATGAGCAGCACCGCTTCGGTGTTGCCCAGCGTTCCGCCCTGTCTGCCAAAGCGGAAAATCCCCACATTTTAGTGATGTCCGCTACACCGATTCCCCGCACGCTGGCCTTAATTATTTACGGCGATTTGGATGTTTCCGTCATTGACGAACTGCCCCCCGGCCGGCAGAAAGTGGACACCTTTTTTGTTCCAAACAGTTATCACAGCCGGGTGTTTCAGTTTATCCGCAAGCATGTTGCCCAAGGGCGGCAGGTTTATATCGTTTGCCCCCTGGTAGGCGGTGACAATCTGCTGCCCAATGAAAAAAAGGCCGTGACGGATTACACTGCCAAACTGAGCACTGAGATATTCCCGGATCTGCGCATCGCCTGCGTCCACGGCAAAATGAAAGCAGCGGAAAAAGAAGCCGTCATGGCTGCCTTTTCCGCTGGTGAAACTGATATTCTTGTTTCCACCACCGTTGTCGAAGTGGGCGTAGACGTCCCCAACGCCACCATCATGGTGGTGGAGAATGCCGAGCAATTCGGTCTGTCACAGCTGCATCAGCTGCGCGGCCGCGTGGGCCGCGGCGTTCACAAATCTTATTGTATTCTCTTTTCCGACGCTCCCGGCGAGGATACCAAAAAACGCCTGCGGGTTATGACAGAAACCAACGACGGTTTCAAAATCGCCCAGGAGGATTTGGAACTGCGCGGCCCCGGGGACTTTTTCGGGCACCGCCAGCACGGCCTGCCGGATTTGAAAGTGGCCGATCTGCACTGCGACATCGAACTGATGCACCAGGCCCGCCTGGCAGCTGACAATATGCTCCGCGCCGATCCAGAGCTGACACATCCGGAACACCAGCTCCTCGCCCAAAAAATTCGGCAGCTTTTTGAAACAACCGGCGATGGACTGAACTGATGGTGAAAAAAGCGTTCCGTTTCCTTTCCGGGAAACGGAACGCTTTTCTATACAACACAATACCTTATTCTGCCAGATCATCCATATTGCAGATACAGTTCAATTCTTCATCGGCATAATCGTCCTCTTCACGGCGGGCACAGGGACATTTCATCTTCAGCTCGGCCAGAAAATCGCCGATCTCCTCTTTATATTTCACGATCAAAAGCACACCGGCGACAATCACGCCGGCCAAGGCCACCAGGACAGCCAAGATTTTCATCAAATCTTTCCATTCACGCGCCATATCCGTTCCCTCCATCTTTGTGTAGTGGCAAATTCTATGATTGTTTATTTTACACTCTTTCCGCTCAAAATACAATATTCTTTTTGAAAAATATCCCAATACCTTCCCCTTGTTCTTTCACAAAGTTTACTGTATAATATAGAATATTATTTTGACCCCGGAAGATATGAACCGGGGCCGAGCTTAAGCGCCGCCCCGGCTTTTCCGGGCGGGTATCAGTATTGATACGGCTTTGGATCGAGTTTTGAAACGAAAGGACGGTCCCCCTATGATAAAGATGCAGTCGGACAAAGGCGAAATCATCATCAGCAGCGCAGTGTTCAGCAACATCACGGGCGCAGCCGCCACAAATTGCTTTGGCGTAAAGGGCATGGCATATCGCTCCATGACCGATGGGTTGGTGCACCTGCTGCGTCATGAAGCTATGAGCAAAGGTGTAAAAATCACCTATAACGAGGACAACACAATTTCCATCGAGCTTCACATTATTGTGGAACACGGTGTGAATGTCACCGCAGTGTGCCGCTCCATCATGAACGAAGTGCGTTATGTCGTTCAGCAGAATACCGGCGTAATTGTGCGCACTGTGGACGTGTGCGTGGATTCCATCACAATGTAAACCCCGCATCATCACTTTGAAAGGAAGGTCCTATCCGTGAAAGATAAAATAGACGGTGTTCTATTCAAGGAGATGGTGCTGTTTGGCTCTGCATGCATCTCCCAGCAAAAGCAAAGCATCAATGATTTGAACGTGTTTCCTGTACCCGACGGCGATACAGGCACCAACATGAGCCTGACCATCGGCAATGCTGCCGCCGAACTGCGCAAGAAAAATCCCCCGTCTGTGGACGAAGCTGCCAAAATCACCGCCAGCGCCCTGCTGCGCGGAGCCCGGGGCAATTCCGGCGTTATCTTGTCGCTGCTGTTCCGCGGCATTTCCCGCAGTTTGAAAGGCCAGAATTCCATGGATGGTGTTTCTCTGGCCAATGCGCTGCAGGAAGGCGTTGCCTCTGCATACAGCGCTGTGATGAAGCCTGCAGAAGGCACAGTGCTGACAGTTTCCCGCCTGGCAGCCAAACGGGCTGTGGAGGCCGCCACAGAGCAAAACTCCGCTGAATATGTGCTGGATGAAGCCATTAAAGAAGGCTATGCCGCTCTGGCTGATACCATCAACCAAAACCCTGTGCTGAAAAAGGCCGGCGTTGTGGATGCCGGCGGCAAAGGATTTTTGATTATCCTGGGCGGCATGCTCTCCTGCCTGCGGGGTGAGGAAATGCCGGAAACTGGCGAAGACGAACCCGCCAAAGTGCAGGATAAAGCTGATTTTGAAGTATTCGACACCAGCGAAATCACTTTTGCTTTCGATACAGTGTATATTGTGCGCAAAAAATCCGAAAATGTGGATCTCAACCCGCTCCGCGCTTATCTCAACAGCATTGGAGACAGCTTGGTCATTGGCGAAGATGATGAGTCCTTCAAGGTGCATGTGCATACCAACATTCCCGGTGATGCGCTGAATGAATCCCAAAAATACGGCACGCTCGAGCTGGCAAAAATCGAAAATATGCGTACCCAGCACGATGATCTCGCTGCAGGCCGTCATGTACAGAGCACCGATGATCTGGATCAGATTGAAGCAGAACTGGAACACAGTGCACAGGCTCCGGAAGAGGACGTCGTTGCAGCACCGGAGAAAAAATACGGATTCATCTCTGTCTGTGCCGGCGACGGAATTGCCAGCGTATTTAAAGACCTCGGCTGTGACGGCATCATCAGCGGCGGCCAGACTATGAATCCCTCCACCGAGAGCATTTTGAAAGTCATTAATCAGACGCCCTCTGAAGTGGTTTTTGTGCTGCCGAACAATAAGAATATCATTATGGCAGCACAGCAGTGCCAGGATTTGTCTGAAAAAGAAATCGTTGTGATCCCCACCGCCAGTGTTCCCCAGGGCATGGCTGCCATGCTTGCCGTGGATGTTGAATCGGAAACCGACGAGATTGCCGAAGCAATGAATGAAGCCATTCAGCGCGTCACAACGGCACAAATCACTTATGCAGCCCGAGATTCAGATATCGATGGATTTGCCATCAAGGCGGGCGAATATCTGGCGCTGAAAGAGCATGACCTGTTCGGCAGCGACACCGATATCGCCGCTCTGCTTTCAAAGCTGGCTGAATCTGCAAAAGAACAGGATGCGGAATTTATTACCATGTTCTATGGCAGCGATGTCTCGGAAGAAGCGGCACAGAAAGCGCAGGAAATTTTCTCTGCTGCCTGCCCGGAAGCAGAGGTTTCTCTGATCCCCGGCGGTCAGCCTGTATATTATTACATTATTTCCATTGAATAAATTCAAAAAAGCAGCGGAAACAAATTGTTTTCCGCTGCTTTTTCCACTGTGCGGACCTGTCAGCCGCAGAGAAACACAGTTGCAAAAAACATCAAAATCTATTATAGTATAGAAAACTATCTTTCGCCGTGCAGATTGCAGCTTCTTATTCAGTGTTGATTTCCCCTTGTCTTTCTGTTTTAAGCTGCACAGCGGCTATTTCCCAGCCGTTATGTGTGTCTTGCGACCCTGCACCCACACCAAGAACACCCGGCGGAAAGGATTCTTACTATGAAAAATCGTTTATGGAGCGCTCTATTCCTGAGCGCCGCACTGTGCCTTTCCCTTGCTGCCTGCGCTCCTGCTCCGGATTCAGGAAGCAGCACCGACAGCACTGACAGCAGCACCACTTCTTCGCAGGGAACAGATACAAATTCCTCCAGCACCACCATTCGCCTGACCAGCGGCCACTACACTGCCGGCATTGATTTCCCTGCCGGCACCTATGATCTCGAGGCCATCGCCTGGTCCGGCAATGTCAGCAGCAGCAACGGCTCGATCAATCTGGCCATGGGCACTGTGGAACATAATACAGACGGGCAGAACCAATACCGGCAAACTGCAGAACAAATTGATCTGCCTGCAGGTACGGTTTTGTCTTTGCGCGGCGGTGTAAACCTGCGCATGACCTGCAACAATGCCGACCCCTCCCCTCTGCAGCCGCGCAACCAGGAAATTACAGAGGATATTACCCTGGAAGCCGGTCAATATACAGCTGGAACGGACTTCCCTGCCGGCACATATGATTTCACCGCTCTGGATGGTGTCGGCAATGTGGAAAGCAGCAATATGAACGGCAACGGTATCAGCGCCGTAATGGGCACCACCTGGCGCATTTCCGAGGGATTTGGTTACTGCGATCCATCCTATGACAATGTGGAACTCCCGGAAGGAACAACGCTGAATGTTTCCGGTGTGAAATTGCTTTTGCAGCCCAGCACATAATCCTGCGCACTATGAAAAACAGCCTTTCTTTTGCTTCCGGGCAAAAAGGCTGTTTTTCCACAAACAACAAACAGCTGTTTTCACATAGCTAAAGCAGCCGCCTTAAAAAATCTTTAAACGCTTTCCCGCTTGGTTTTTAAGCAGGAAAGCGTTTATGATAAAACTATCCATCCGAAAGGAGGCCGATCTTTGATGCGCCGCACACTCTCTCTTCTTTTGCTGGCAGCAAGCTGTTTTGCATTGCTCTGCGCCTGCGGCGCCCCGGAGCTTCCTTCTGCTGCCAGCGCAGACAGCGGCTATTCTCTTGTTTTGCAATCTGACCCGGAGAGTGGCTGTACTGCTTCCTTTTCTCTGCACCGTCTGGGATATGTGCAATTTGTGTTCGACAACACCGACAGCGATCAGCCGTTGACCTTGACCCTCCATAAGCGCGGCTTTTTACACTGGTCCGCTCCCCGTTCTTTAGGCGATAGCGAAACATACAGCATCCCTGCCGGAGAACGCGCTGTTTTAACTCTGAGCACAGAAAACCTGAGCGCCGGCAGATACCGCTTTGAGAGCGATCCTGTTCCGGAAACACCCTACCGCGTTACCGTGTTTGAGACAGCGCAAAATCCCTGATAGATCTGCCGTTTTCCCTGAGCCATGGGCTTCACATGCGGTGGATTTCCCTGCTCAGCCTGCAAAATACCACCAGCGCCGCCGCTTCTGCCAGCACAGTGACAGCACAGATCTGCGCAATAGCCGCATGGTCATAAAGCAGCCCCATCACCGCGCTTCCGCCCAACAGCCCCAACCCGTAGATGGCATTGAAAATACCATAAGCCGTGCCGCGCTTGCGAAAAGCGGTCAAATCTGCTATAGCCGAGCGCATGATAGTTTCATGACCTCCCAGAACCACACCGTATAAAATCAGCCCAAAGATTGCCGGCACCAGCGCCTTGCCCAGCACCAAAAATGGAATGGCCAGAGAAACCGCGGGAATCACCGGCAGCAGAAACAGCCCCGCTTTGCGGTTGCCGGAACGTTCCTTGATCCGGTCGTACAGCCGCCCAATCAGCAGCGCAACGACGGCATCCACGATCATAGCGGCGGAATACAGCGCTGTAATACCGGCATCGGGGATCACCGCCTGCGCTTTCCAGTGATATCCAATGATGGAGTAGGCCACCAATCCGAACGCTGCAAAAAAGGTAAACAGACAGTAAAGCCAAAACAACTTTGTAAGTTTTTCAGCTTCACGGTGAACCGGCTCTTCCGTATGAGCCAGGTCATATTTTGAAATTTTGCGGTAAGCAATCCACACAACCAGCATCAATGCTGCAAATGCCACAAAAAGCACCCGATAACCTGCACGGTAGCTTTCCAGGTTCTCTGTTCCCAGGTGCAGAAACACCACTGTAAACACCAGCGGCCCCAAAAATGCTCCCAGCTGATCCAATGCTTCCTGCAGGCCAAAGACCATACCTGTGCCCACATGGTTTTCCGCCACCTGGGACAAAATGGTATCCTTCGGCGGATTGCGCAGCGCCTTGCCGATCCGCTCGATCAAAAACAGGGCAAACAGCACCGGGATGCTGCGGGTTACGCCCATCAGGGGCACAGCGATCAGCGCGCCATAGCCGATAAAAATAAACAGCCAGTGTTTGCCAGTCGCATCGCAGAGCTTTCCTGAGAGCAGACGCACGGCATACCCCAAAAATTCCCCCACACCATAAAGCACACCCAGTGTGGCGGCGTCCACCGCAAGGAGATTGAAATACTGGCCATTTGCACTGCGCGCCCCTTCATAAATCACATCTCCAAAACAGCTGACCAGACCGAACAGGAGCACCGCCGCAATAACAGCCTGCTTTTTTCTGTACTGATTTGCGCTCTTGACCGTTTTCATCGTCTGCACCTCATTTCAGCTGCTGCAATACATTGGGAAAGCCAGCGCGGCTTTCTTTTTTCGAGCGCAGATACAGCCGATCCAAAAGCTCTACAAAGGCCGCACACTCCTGGGAACTCAAATCCTTCAAAAGCCATTCGTAAAATACCGTTTCAATTGCCGCTTTTGAATTTCTCAGTTCCTCCGCTTTTTCTGTGGCATAAAGGTACTGACTCCGGCCATCCTGTGGATTTTGCCTGCGCACCAGATACCCCTTTTGCTCCAGACGCGCTACGCGGCGCGCCACAGCTCCCTTATCCATGTTGAGTTTCTGGCAAATGTCCTTTTGCGAGATTCCCGGCTGATGGCGGACTGTGTGGATCAAATCGAACTCTCCTGTTCCGATCCCGGTTTCCCGCATGCACCGCACGGTCAGCTTATTGACCTCGCGGGCAATTTTTGTGATTTTACGTTCAGTTGCATCCATAAAAGTATCCCTCCCCCCCAAAGAAGTTGTATCATCAACTAATCGGATGATAGTACAACTTTATAGTGCTGTCAAGCCCTGTACATGAAAAAATGCCGGAATGCATACATGCATTCCGGCACAAACCAGAACTTTTCTGCTCAGCGCTTGAGCAGCTGTACATCTCCCAATACCGGCACTGGCGTTTCATCACCTTTCACTGCGCGCACCAATGCCAAAATCCACAGAACCACCACACAAAAACTCAAAAGGCCGCACACACCGCGCACCAGCACGGCAGCAGCAGCAATGCTTGTATAAGTAGCCATGATGAACACCACATTGAGGCCGAGATCCGCCAGAAGAATGGACAGCGCCTGATTCAAATGAAAGCGGGATGCCGCGCGGTCTCCCCTAAAATAGGCGATTAACCAGCCAATCAGCGTTAAATAGGCAACCACATCGGTCTTATGCTTATTCTGAGAAAAAGGCACCTTTTTACTCGCCACGGCACAATTCCTCCGCCGCGGCATTGACTGCATCCTCACAGGAACGCATGGCCAGAATGGTTTTTTCCATCAAAACATCCAATTCCCAGCCCAGCAGCTCCGCTCCCTGACGGATGACATCGCGGGAACATCCGGCCGCAAACTTTTTATCTTTAAATTTTTTCTTCAGGCTGGATACTTCCAAATCCTGAACACTTTTGGAAGGGCGCATCCGTACTGCCGCACCAATCAGTCCAGTCAGCTCATCACAGGCAAACAGCACTTTTTCCATTTCGTGCTCCGGTGCAATATCGCTGCACAAGCCCCAGCCATGGCTGCAAACCGCATGGATCAGCGCTTCATCCGCATGGGCAGCTGACAGCAGTTCCGGTGCTTTCTTGCAGTGCTCATCCGGCCAGCGCTCAAAATCAATATCGTGGAGCAGGCCTGCCATCGCCCAAAAGTCCGCATCGCTTCCATAGCCCAGTTCTCCGGCAAACCAGCGCATCACGCCTTCGACGGTAAGCGCGTGTACAATATGAAAAGGCTCCTGATTATATTCCTGCAGCAGTTCCAGTGCCGCTTCTCTGGTCATTCCGGCTGTCATTATATGTACCTCGCTTCTTTCGTATATTTTTGTTTATTATACTCTTTTATCCATAGATTGCAAGATTTTACTGCACCTGCGCTATCAGCCGCAGCAGGCGGTCTGCTGCGGCATAATTTTCGCCGGCAAACCGCTGCAGCAGACGTTGGAGACACGGATCGACCGTAGCCTCCGCCGTCCGGTTGTAATTCAATCCATTGCAGGCTGATGCATGATAGCGGTCTCTCAGCAACTCCCGATAAGGCAGACGCGGAAGGATCACCGCAGCAGCCCCGCTCATCTTTTGTTCTCCCGTAATGAGATAAAGTGCTGCCCACAGCTCACGGCTGCGCTGCTGCGCTGCATTTCCCAGCTCCCGCAGCGCTGCGGCCGCTGTCCGGCTCGGTGCATACCGGGCCAGCTGCCGATAGGTCGAAGCATCCGCGGTTTCCTCCTGCGCAAACGCCTCCAGCACCGCCGATAACTCTGCCGCATCGCTTCCCATACAGCATGGATCTGCCTGTGCCCCCGGCAAAGAAAGCTCTGCTTTCGCGGCCGCAGCATTTGGCACGCTCTCCTGCACTGCAGGGACCGCAGCCGGGGCTATGTGGGCCTGCTCCGCCATAGTCGGCACCGCCGCGGCAGACGCCCGCACTGCCGGATAGGGATTCATTGCCGGCGCCACCCGCTGCCAGATGCGGTCATATCGGGCATAATCCTGTGCTTCCGCCTGCTGAATTTCAGAATGTGTTGCATTTACCATAGTATAACACTTCCTTTCTATGCCATGCTATGCATAGGGAAACGGTTTTGTGTAAATCAGACTGTAGGAGGTGCGCCCGCTGGATGTCAATGCATCCAGCGGGCCGCAAACCCTATGCACACAAGAAATAATTGCTTTTTTTCCGCGATTCTGTTATCATACTTTATTTAGAGGAATCAAGGATTTTTTATCACCATATTCAGCCCATAGACTACAAAGGAGAGATTGTTCTATGCTGGAACTTAAAAATCTCAGCTACCATGTCCCCGCAGAGGACGGCACGGAGCTCACCATTCTCAACAACATCAGTCTGACCATTCCGGATGATAAGCTGGTGGTATTCACAGGCCCCAACGGCGGCGGAAAAACCACGCTGGCCAAAGTGATTATGGGCCTCGTGCGCCCTACTTCCGGACAGATTCTTTACAACGGCACCGACATCACAGACCTTGATATTACAGAACGAGCCCGGCTCGGCATCAGCTATGGCTTTCAGCAGCCCCCCCGCTTCAAGGGATTGAAAGTGCGGGATCTGCTGTGCATTGCCTCCGGCAACGAAAAACTGCCCAAGGATATCTGCTGCGACTATCTGGCTCAGGTTGGCCTGTGCGCCAACGATTATCTGGAGCGTGAGGTGGATTCCAGTCTGTCCGGCGGCGAAGTGAAGCGCATTGAAATCGCCACCATTCTGGCCCGCAAGGGAAATCTGATGATTTTCGATGAGCCGGAAGCCGGTATCGATTTGTGGAGCTTTGCCCGGCTGACAGAAACCTTCGGCGATCTCCATGCCAAGCATGCCGCCACCATGATTATCATCTCGCACCAGGAGCGTATTATCGGCCTGGCAGATGAAATTATTGTGATTGCCAACGGCGCAATCCGTCACCGCGGCACCAAAGATGCCATTCTCCCTCTGATCCTGGCCGATACGCTGGGCAACTGCACCCTTGGAAAGGAGTGTTTGATCAAATGAGCGAACTGACAAAAGATTTCAATACCTTAGACGAAGTGGACGCCGAGCTGCTGGAAAAAATTGCAGATATGCTCGGCAAGCCCGTGGGCGCTTTCAATATCCGCAAAAACGGCGGCTGCGCCGCCCGCGAAAGCACGGAGCACATCAAAATCGACAGCCGTACCGATGGCCATCAGGGCATTGATATCCACATTCTGCCCGGCACCAAGGGCGAAACCTGCCATATTCCCGTGGTCATGACTCAAAGTAATCTGACTGATGCGGTTTACAACGACTTTTATGTTGGAGAAAACTGCGACGTAACCATTGTGGCAGGCTGCGGCATTCACAACAACGGCTGCGGCACCGCTCAGCACGATGGTATTCACACTTTCCACATCGGCAGGAATTCCCGCGTGCATTATATCGAAAAGCACTATGGCGAAGGCGACGGCAACGGCCAGAACATCATGAACCCCCAAACCATCGTATATCTGGACGAAGGGGCCACCATGCAGATGGATACCGCGCAAATTGCCGGCATTGATTCCACCAAACGCTACACCCGCTTTGAATGCGCGGCCCATTCAGAGGCGATCATCACCGAGCGGCTTTTGACTCATGGCCGCCAGTTGGCTCATTCCGACATGGACATTGTCCTCAACGGTGAGGATGCAAAGGGCCGGGTCACTTCCCGCAGTGTGGCAAAGGGCACCTCCCAGCAGGTATTCCACCCCAACTTGGTGGGCAACAGCGCCTGCTTTGGCCACGTGCAGTGCGATTCTATTATCATGGATGAAGCCCACGTTGAATCCATTCCCGCATTGACTGCAAATAACACGGATGCTCAACTGATTCACGAAGCTGCCATCGGCAAAATTGCCGGCGATCAGCTGCTCAAGCTCATGACCTTGGGTCTGACCGAAGAAGAAGCGGAAGAGCGTATCCTGAAAGGATTCCTTGCATGAAACTGATTTCCTTTACCGTTCCCTGTTACAATTCCGCCGATTATATGCATATTTGCATCGATTCCCTTTTAACTGGCGGCGATCGTGTTGAAATTATCATTATTGATGACGGCTCTTCTGACCAAACCGGTGCCATTGCCGATGCCTATGCGGCAAAATACCCTGATACCATCAAAGTGGTGCATCAGGAAAACGGCGGCCATGGCGAGGGCATTAACCAGGGGCTCAAGCACGCCACCTGCCCTTATTTCAAAGTAGTAGACAGCGACGACTGGGTCAATGCCGTTGCGCTGCAGCATGTGCTCAACCGCCTGGAAGAGCTGGAAAAAGACGGCGGCGTGGATCTGATGGTGTGCAACTATGTGTATGAACATGAGGACCGCAGCCTCTTTTCCACCATCCGCTATCGGAACATCTTCCCGGAAAACCAGGTGGTTACGTGGGATCAAACCGGCCGTTTTCACTCCAACCAGTACCTGACGCTGCATTCGGCCATCTACCGCACAGAGATTATCCGCCAAAGCGGCATCGTGCTCCCCAAGCACATTTTTTACGAGGACAATCTCTTTGTCTATGCGCCCCTGCCGCTGACAAAGAAATTGATTTACATGAACGAAGATCTTTACCGTTATCTCATCGGCCGTGAAGGGCAGTCTGTCTCCGAAAAGGTCATGATGAAGCGATGCACCCATCAAATCGAAATTGCCCAGCGCATTTTCGATATGCATGACCTCAAGGTGATTCTTCGGGAAAACCCCAAGCTGGGACGTTATATGTATCACGAGGCTTGCTTCATGCTGGTCATTGCCACCGTATTCACCCGCCTGAACCGCACGGAAGAAGCGGAACAACGGGTGCGCGACATGTGGGCACACTGCATGAAAACCGATCCCGTAATCGCCCGAAAGATGCGCCGGAACTTTTTGAATTTCGGCGTCAACCTGCCTGGATCTTTTGGCCGCGGAATCGGCCTGAAAGGATACTGGCTGGCACACAAAATCGTACAATTTAATTAACACTCTTAATTCATATCAATCGTTCCTTTCTCCTCAAAGGAGGCATGGACCGCGCGTTTTGCCCGGTTCATGCCTCCCTTTTTTCTTTCGTTTTCGTAAAGTTTATGGAAGATTTTTTTATGGAAAAAAACGGAAACGTAAAACCTTTGCAAATACTTGTAAAGCTTTTGGAAAGCCTATTGTAATGGCATTTTTCGGGTGCTATACTCGCGTTGCCGAACCAGTGTAAACGGCAATTTTTATGAAAAAGAAGGAATGAAAGATGCAAACAAGGAAAAGGGTGTTTTCCGGCCTTTTGAGCGGCGCAATCCTGCTGAGCGCCTGCCCTGCTGTTATGGCTGCCACCTCTCATTACAATGACAGCAGCGTGACCGGCGGCAGCGCCGCCTGGAATGCATGGGTGGAAAACTGGGATACACTTGCTGCAGATTACACCAAGGTTTCCCTGACGCCCGGCGCCGATGAAACTGAGCTGAACTTCGCCTGGTACAGCCCCGACAACGGTTCCGCCGCCACCCCTGTGGTCCACTTCGGCACGGACCGCAACAACCTGACCGCCTACACCGGCGCCAGCGGCGACGTGGACGACAGCCTGACGGACGGCGCCGCCTATCACTACAACCATGTGACCGTGACCGGCCTGCAGGAAAACACCACCTACTACTACACCGTGGAAAAGAACGGC
>CAJFVV010000055.1 GCA_904420565.1 Candidatus Pseudoscillospira faecavium | reverse complement strand
CGTTATCGCCCTTTTGTGTCTGCTTGCCGGCGCGCTCGCCTGCGCCGCTTACTTCTATTCCGTCCTGCAGTGAGGCCGCGCCATGGACGAAAAACTGATCCTCAAAAACCGTCTCAAGGAGGCCCGGGCGGAAAAAAAGATGTCCCAGGGCCAGCTGGCCGAGCTGGTGGGCGTTTCCCGCAACACCATCAGCTCCATTGAAACCGGGCAGTTCAATCCCACTGCAAAACTTGCTCTGATCCTCTGCATCGCCCTGGACAAAAAATTTGAAGATTTGTTTTATTTTTGAGTGCTGCTTCCATCCACAGCACTATCATCGCGTAAAAAAGCCGCCATCCATTCAGGATGGCGGCTTTTTGAATCACGGCTGCCGTTAATTGTTGTTGTATCCGGGATTGCTGCTTTCCTTGAGCATGACGTCGTGGGCGCCGCCCTCGACAATAGATGTGGCGGAGACCAGGGTCAGCTTGGCCTTTTCCTGCAGCTCGGGGATGGACAATGCGCCGCAGTTGCACATGGTGGAGCGCACCTTATACAGCGTGACGCCCACATTCTCCTTCAGGCTGCCGGCATAGGGCACATAGGAGTCCACCCCTTCCACAAAGCTCAGCTTCTGGGCACCGCCCAAATCGTAGCGCTGCCAGTTGCGGGCGCGGGCGCTGCCTTCACCCCAGTATTCCTTCATATAACTGCCGTTGATGCGCACGCGGTTGGTGGGGCTTTCATCAAAGCGGGCAAAGTAACGGCCCAGCATCAAAAAGTCCGCACCCATGGCCAGGGCCAGCGTCACATGATAGTCGTGGACAATGCCGCCATCGGAGCACACCGGGATATAGACGCCGGTTTCCTCAAAATACTTGTCCCGCTCGCGGCACACATCAATCAGTGCAGTGGCCTGGCCGCGGCCGATACCCTTCTGCTCACGGGTGATGCAGATGGAGCCGCCGCCGATGCCAACCTTGATGAAGTCTGCGCCGCAGTCGGCCAGGAAGCGGAAGCCCTCGCCGTCCACCACGTTGCCGGCGCCGATTTTCACGCTGTCGCCATAGTGTTCGCGCACCCAGGCGATGGTGCGCTGCTGCCATTCGGAAAAACCCTCGGAAGAATCGATGCACAAAACATCCGCGCCGGCTTCCAGCAGAGCAGGCACGCGCTCTGCATAGTCGCGGGTGTTGATACCGGCGCCCACAATATAGCGTTTCTGGCTGTCCAGCAACTCCAGGGGGCTGGCCTTGTGGTCGGAATAGTCCTTGCGGAACACCATATACAGGAGTTTGCCCTCATCGTCCACAATGGGCAAAGCATTGAGTTTGTTGTCCCAAATGATATCGTTGGCTTCTTTCAGCGTGGTTTTTTTCGGTGCCGTCACCAGTTTTTCCAGCGGGGTCATAAATTCTTTAACCTTCAACTCCGGCGCCATGCGGCTGACGCGGTAATCGCGGCTGGTCACAATGCCCAGCAGCTTGCCGTTGGCAGTGCCGTCCTCGGTCACTGCCACAGTGGAATGGCCGGTCTGCGCCTTCAGCTCCAGCACATCTGCCAGAGTGTGCTCCGGGGTAAGGTTACTGTCGCTGACCACAAAGCCCGCCTTATAAGCCTTCACCCGGGCAATCATGGCGGCTTCCTGCTCGATGGTCTGAGAACCATAGATGAAAGAAATGCCGCCTTCCTTTGCCAGAGCAATGGCCATGGTGTCATTGGACACAGACTGCATGATGGCCGACACCAGCGGAATATTCATGCTGATAGGACTCTCTTCACCTTTGCGGAATTTCACCAGGGGCGTTTTCAGGCTCACGCGGTCGGGAATGCACTCGGCGCTGGAATAGCCGGGGACCAAGAGATATTCGCTAAAAGTATGGGACGCTTCTTCAAAAAACTTTGCCATAATTTTTGCCTCCTGTATCATATCATAATTTACCGTATATGAATGTTTATTTTACGGCTTTCCCCTGCCGTTGTCAATTATATCCAGTATACTGCATCAAATTTCAGCAACTTCCATACGAATATCGAAATGCGGCTTGCTATCTTTGTCCACACCGCGCACATAATAGGTGTCGCCTTCGCGTTTTTGCAGCATATAAATTGTTTGTCCTGCCAGGCATTCAGCGCTGTAGGTAATCTGCAGTGCCTTCACATAATGTCCGGCCAGCTCTTCAAAGTGAACCGCGTCACAGGCATAGTCCGCATAGCGTGTGTTGTTTGCATGGCCGTTGATATCCGTTTCACTGTAGCCGATCCGGCGCTCTCCAGCAGCTTCCATTCCCTTGGGCATAGGAATTTTTCCAAGTTTTTCTGTAAAGGCCTTTCCTTCCAAGGCTTCTCCGCTGCCTAAAATTTCCTCTGCTTTCAGCAAGCTGTGGGTATCCATATCTGCCAGCACCCAGGTACTGATCGCATATCCCACATGCTCCCCATTCACAAAAAGGTCAAAATCCCGCAGCACAAAGGCCCCCTTCGGCGGTCGGTACCAGGTTTTGATCTGCAGTATCTCATCGCTGCGCAACGGGCGCAGCAGCACATATTTCAAGCGCACCAACATCCAGATTGCTCGGCTCTGGGTCGTCAACGCATCCCGTCCAATGCCAATTTGCATTGCATGCTCCGTGGCAGCTTCCTGCAAGAAATCCATCACAGAGGATGGCCGGCATAAGCCAAACATATCCGTATTGATAACGCGGACAGGATACTCCGTTTCATAAATTGTTTGCATTTGCTGCCTCCATCACCGTGCACGGCTGGGAATAACCAGCTTCATCTGACAGCACAGGTTGTCCAAATCTTCATCATTGGCTGCGGGAACCCGCAGTACAGCGCCGCAGTCCTGACAGATCAGGTCCACTGCAGCATGGTGTACCTTCATACTCCACCGCTTGCTTCCACAGGCACAGGAGATTCCCCCGCGCCCTGCAATTTCTTTCAATTCAGAAAGTATTTCATACATGATCACATCGTTGTAAAAGGATTCCGCCTCATTTTCTTCCGGGGACTGTTCTTTTTTCCGCAGTCCAGCGCACAGTTCCTCCAAAGCCTCCACTTTCGGCCTCACTTCTTCCGGCCAGCCGATATAACAGCACAACTGCTGCGCTTTTGCACATGCCAATCCAATACCTCGGCCGGAAAACAACGCTTTTTCATTGCACACAGCATCGTGGGTGGCGCCGCAGATGCCACAGGGCACCTGCAAATGATACCGCTGCAGGCTGTCTGCTTCCATATGCAATGCAGATTTGCCGCACTCGCAGATCACATCCATCGGTCCTGCCACCATGGCAAACTGTGTTCTTTCTGCATAAACGCCCTTTCCGCAGTGCGGGCACACATATCCAAACGCGCGTTTGGGTTCTTCCATAACGACCTCCTGCCGGCAAACTCCGCCAGTTTGTTTTCTTTGATTGCTGCTATCATATCACATTGCCGGCCGTTTGAAAAGAGCACCATGGGCGGAAAGTTTACCCCAATCTCTTCTTGCAGCGGCCGCAAACCTGAAATCGCCTTCCTTTGTTCCCTAAAATATGGTATAGTAATGCACAGCGCTTGTTTCGGACAAGTGCGATTTCGTATAAAGGGTGACAATTTCTATGAACGAACGAGAAATCGGCGAATTGCGCCGCCGGCTGCGTCCGGAAAAGCAAAACATCGACCGCCTGCGCGGCTGTTACATCAATGAAAAGCGGGAAATCATTTCCGAATTCAATCAATCTCTGGCACTGATGACCGAAAGCGAAGCGGAGCAGCTGCTGGCACTTTTGAAAAAGTGTCTGTCCGGATCTTTGCATAAAAATTTGACAGATCTGGCTTTCAGCACGCAGCAGGTGGTCGGTAGCAGCGAACACCTGCTGCTTATGCGGCTGCGGGATTCTGCGCTGCAGGACGATGACGCCATCCAAACCTTTTATCAAACTGTCATTCAGTCTTTATCCCTGGAAGGGAATTATATGATCCTCCTGGCACATGATACTTACGATGTTCCCTACCGCAGCAAAGATGATGTGATGCAAAATGATGCTGCCAGCGAAGTATATTCCTATATTCTTTGCAGCATCTGCCCGGTCAAACTGACCAAAACTGCACTCAGCTATGATATTCCGGAAAATGCGTTTCACAATCTGGCCGCTGATTGGGTGGTTGCCGCCCCGGAAGTCGGTTTCCTTTTTCCCACATTTGACGACCGCAGTACAAATATTTATAATGTGCTTTATTACACCCGGGACATTGCAGAAAATCACAGTGCACTGGCAGATGCTCTGTTTCACTGCACATTGCCCATGCCCGCTGCCGCGCAAAAGGATACCTTCCAAACCATTCTGGGCAGCACATTGGAAGAAGAATGCAATTATCAGGTGGTGCAGACGGTGCATGATCAGTTGTGCACCATCATCGAAGAGCACAAGAGCAACAAAATTCCCGAGCCGCTGACGCTGTCTAAAAGCGCTGTGCAAAGTGTTTTGCGCTCCAGCGGCATCTCCAACGATAAAATGGACGCTTTTACCCGGGAATACGATGCAGAATTTGGAGAAAATGCCGTTCTCAGTCCACGCAACCTGGTGGATTTAAGACAAATGGAAATAAAAGCGCCAGATGTTACCATTCATATCAACGCGGCACGCAGTGATCTGGTAGAAACCAAAGTCATCGACGGCGTCCCTTGTATCATCATTCGGGCCGAAGGCGGCGTGGAAGTAGATGGTGTCCCCATTCAAATTTCATAAACACACAGAGCCGGGGAAAGGAGAACTGTTTCCCGGCTTTTTTATATCTGCGACGAAAATGGCCCGTTGGTCAAAAGGAGCAAGCCCCGCTGCAGGGATTCTCTGCGAAAAAAAGCTCCACAGCTTTCGCTGTAGAGCTTTATGATGTTGGCGCTACCTATCTTCCCGGGCCGTCTCCAGCCAAGTATTGTGAGCAGAAGTGAGCTTAACTACTGTGTTCG
>CAJFVV010000054.1 GCA_904420565.1 Candidatus Pseudoscillospira faecavium | reverse complement strand
GGAGTTGATGTGGAAATAGTTGCGGCCGCCGGCGATGCAGCCGCCCACGAACTCGCCGTCGTTCTGGAAGTCCATGGTGTAGATCATCTTGCCGCCCTGGTTGGCGCGCACTTCGCGGATGCGCTTGATCATATACCGGCGCTGCTCCGGCGTGGGCAGCAGGTCGGGAGAAGCGTCGTTGCCCACGGGCATATAGTGGAAATACCAGGAGAACATGCAGCCCTTTTCCACTTCCAAATCCAAAAATTCATCGGACACGACGGTTTCCACATTGGCGCGGGTGTAGCAGACAGAGGTGCCGTAAATCAGGCCGTACTGGTTCATCAGGTCCATGGCGCGCATGACGTTTTCAAAGTGGCCGGCGCCGCGGCGACCGTCGTTGGCTTCCTCAAAGCCCTCCAGGCTGAGGGAGAAGGACAGGTTGCCCACCCGGACGCATTCTTTGCAGAAGTCCTCGTCAATCAGCGTGGAGTTGGTATAGGAGTGGAAGGCCACGTCGTTGTGCTTTTCGCACAGGCGGATGATGTCCTTTTTGCGCATCAGCGGCTCGCCGCCGGTGAACATATAGAAATAAATGCCCAGCTCCTTGCCCTGGGTGATGATGTCGTCCATCTGCTCAAAGGTCAGGTTGTGGTTGTGGCCGTATTCGGCGGCCCAGCAGCCGGTGCACTTCATGTTGCAGGCGGCGGTGGGGTCCAGCAGCAGCAGCCAGGGAATGTTGCAGTGGTGAATCTCGCGCATTTTGCGGATGGTCTTGGTGCCGCGGAAGGCGGCCTCAAAGCCCAGGTTCAGGGCGGTCATCTTGATCACATTGGGATGCAGGCGGTGCAGATGCCGGTCCACAAACTGCATCCATTTGTTTTCGGGGTTGGCAATATAAGAGCGAATGGCTTCAAAAGTTTCCGGCTTGAAGGTATCGCCCATGAATTTCTGAGAAATATCCAGCACGTCCAGAAGACCCTTGCTGGTGTCTTTTTCAATATGCTTGAGCGCGGCATCCAGCGCCAGGCTGAAAGCGGCGCGCTGCGCCTTGTGTGAAAGTGCGTCCATGGTTCCCATGATAAAAATCCCTCATTTCTTAATATCCGGTTCTCTCTTTTATCTGCTATCTGAAAGGCTGCGTGCGCTGTATGCGCCGCAGACAATATTGCCGTTTTCAAAATGGGCCGGGGGCAGGATGCCCGCCTGTGCCGGCGCTTTCTTGGCCGGCCGTAAAAAAGCCCATTTAGACTGCCATTGTACCACAGATTATTTTTTTGTGCAATATTTTTACCACAAAAGATAACCAAAATGAATTTTTTGTGCCTTTTTCAGGGTACAGAATGAAAATTCTGTGCGTTTGTCGCCATTCCGACGAAAAAAGCACTGTGCAATTTGTACATTTGCTGTGGTTTGTCCAACAGGCGCGCTTACAAAGGGGGTGTCAGCGCGTCAAAGGCGGGAATATAAAGGTCTGCCAGCGCGCGGATTTGGCTCTGCAGCGCGTCCTGGGAGGCATCGTATACCCCGGCTACGGGAAAACCGGCGGCCTTGGCGGTTTGTATGGCGAAGAAGGAATCTTCAAACACCCATGTTTCCGCTTTGGGCGTTGCCAGATACGCCAGGGCGGTTTCATAAATATCGGGCCGCCCTTTTCCGGCGCCGACTTCGGTGCAGGTGAAAACCGCGCTGAAATAAGGGGCAAGCCCCGTGTGCTTCATGGCAGCTTCCACCAGGGGGCGGTCGGTGGAGGTGGCGATGACCATGGGGATGCCGGCTTGCTGCAGGCTGTCCAGCCACTGCCGGGCGCCGGGCTTGACACACACGCGCTCGCGGTAAAACCGCGCCACCAGAGCATTGATCTGCGCGGCAATCTGCGCGCCGGTGGCGTCGAGGCCATATGTTTTCCGGATCCAGTCGCCGCCCTCTTCAATGGTCAGGGGCTTGAGCTGCTCCATCAAATCCGCTTTAGGCTCTTTGCCGTAAATCTCGCGCAGGCAATCTGCCGGCGCCTGGTTCCAATAGAACATGGAGTCCAGCAGCGTGCCGTCCATGTCGAAAATCACACCCTGGGGACGTATCATATCGATTCGCTCCTTCCGTTCTTTTCCAGCTCCAGTATATACTGCGAAGCCCAAAAAGTAAAGAGAAAAATTATATAATATAGTATTCAAAATTATATACAGAGTTTGCTTTTTGTATAGTTTCCCACAGGAGGAAGAAATTTGCAATGGGTTTTGCAACAGCACGATGCGCCCGGGGCCGCTGCAAAAAGTTGGATTTTTTGCCGAAATGTGCTATACTAAACTGAATTTTGCAGCGCCGCAGGGTTTGCGGCGGTTGCTGCGGCAAAATTTTAGAACAATGGAACCTTCCGTGGAAAGGATTTGACGGATGTCCAGAGAAATGAAAAATACATTGCTGCTGCAGGGCAGCATTTTGGCGGCGGCCGGCATTCTGACAAAACTGATCGGCTTTTTATACCGGATTCCCATGGCCAACCTGCTGGGCAACCAGGGAAACGGCGTTTATTCCATCGCCTATGGCATCTACACGGTGACATTGACCCTGTCCTCCATGAGCCTGCCCACGGCGGTGTCCAAGGTGGTTTCCGCCAGGCTGGCCAGGGACGAGCACCGCAATGCGGCCCGGGTGCTGGCCATCGCGCTGGTGTTTGCCCTGATTATGGGGACGTTTTCCTTTAGCTTGCTCTATTTCGGCGCGCATATGCTGGAAGGATTTTATCAGACAGAGGGATTGTGGCGGCCCCTGCGCATTTTGGCGCCCACCTCGTTCCTCTTTGCTTTTTTGGGGGTGATGCGCGGTTATACCCAGGGCAGCGGCAGCATGGTGCCCACCGCCATTTCCCAGATTGTGGACCAGTGCTTCAACGCAGTGATCAGCATTGTGGCGGCCTGGGCGCTGCTGAATGTCTATGGAGCCGGCGATGAAGCCGCCTCCTGGGGCGCCATGGGCGGCACGCTGGGCACCCTGGCGGGCGCGGTCACTTCTTTTCTGTTCATGGCGTTTTACATGCTGCGCCGCCTGCCGGAGATCCGCCTGCGGGCCCGGCGGGATGCTTCCGGGCAGGATGAGGATGCGGCTCTGGCGGCCAAAGCGCTTCTGTTTACCATTTTGCCCATCGTTTTCAGCCAGACCGTGTATCAGATCGGCTACACCATTGACGATATGGTATTCAGCCGCTTTATGAACACCACAACACTGAATGCGGATGCCATCACTTCCATGCAGGGCGTGTTCAACACCCAATATAACCAGATGGTGAATCTGCCGGTGTCCATCGCCACAGCCATGGCCATGACGCTGATGCCCAGCATTGTGGCCTCCCATGTGCGGCGGGACCGAAAAGAAGTGCGGCACAAAATCACCAGCACGGTGAAATTCAATATGGCCATCGCCATTCCCAGCGCTGTGGGGCTGGCGGTACTCGCCGATCCGATTATGGCGCTGCTGTTTCCGTCGCTGGGAGAGTACCACGATCTGGCGGCGGGGCTTTTGCGGGCGGGCTCTTCTGCGGCGGTGTTTTATGCGCTGTCCACCATCACCACCTCGATTCTGCAGGGGACCAATCACATGGCGGTGCCGGTGCTGCATTCCGCCGTATCCCTGGCGATTCACATCGGCGTGGTGGTTGGCATGCTGTACGCCGGATGCGGTGTTTGGGCGCTGCTGGTGGGCAATGTGGTATTCCCGCTGATTGTGTGCACGCTGAATTGCCGCTCGGTGGCCCGGCTGCTGCGCTACCGGTGGAATGCGGCGTCCATCTTCGTGATTCCCTTCTTGTGCGCGGCAGTGATGGGACTGGCCTGCTGGGGCGTTTACGCCCTGCTGCTGCGTCTGACGGGCGTGATGGTGCTCGCTTTTATCGTGGCCTTTGTGGTAGCCGTGGCGGTATATGCGCTGGCGCTGCTCAAATCCCACTGCTTCAGCAAGCGCGAACTGCGGGAACTGCCCATGGGCGGAAAGCTGCTGCGCCTGGCCATTCGGCTGCACCTGTGAGGACTGCTGCACCGCGGCGTAAAGCCGCCGGATCTGCATATACTATGCTGGAAAAAGCACACAGAACACATCGATTTTGAGAATGGAGTCTTTTTATGAAAACATTGGCGGAAAAACAACAGGATTATGCCCGGCTGCTGCTGAAGGAAGGGCTGAATCTGCAAAAAGGGCAGCTGCTGGCCATTGACTGCCCGGTGGACCAGGCGTGGTTTGCCCGCATCTGCGCCCATCTGGCCTATGAGATGGGCTGCCGGGAAGTGGTGATGAACTGGAGCGATGATCTGCTGGCCCGGGAAAAGTATCTTTATGCGGCGGATGCGGTGTTTGACAGCGTTCACTCCTGGACGGCGGACTTTTTTGAAAAGGTCTCCTCCGAAGGGGCAGCCTGGCTGGCCATCCACGCGGCGGACCCGGAAAATCTCAAGGACTGCGATCCGGAGCGGATCCATCGGGCGCAGATTGCCTCGGGCAAGGCGCTGGAAGGCTTTCGCAAGCGGGAGACCAACAACGAGTTCCCCTGGTGTGTCTGCTCTATTCCCACAGAAAGCTGGGCCAGGCGCGTTTTCCCGGAGCTGGACACGGCTGCGGCCATGGAAAAGCTGTGGGAAACGATTTTAACCACCGCTTATGTGGACGACGGTGACGCCGTGGCCAACTGGCATGCCCATATTGAAGAGCTGCACCGCCGCACGGAGGTGCTCAACAGCTACCGCCTGAAAACGCTGCACTATACCAACAGCCTGGGCACCGATTTGACGGTGGAGCTGCCGGAAGGGCATTTCTGGGCTGGCGGAGCGGAAAAATGCGTCACCAGCGGCGTGCTGTTTTCCGCAAACATCCCTTCGGAAGAGGTGTTCACCCTGCCGGTGAAAACCGGCGTCAACGGCGTGGTTTATGCCTCCAAGCCCCTGTCGCTCCATGGAAACCTGATTGAGGGCTTCGGCTTTGAACTCAAGGAGGGGAAAATCATCCGCGCCTTTGCACAAAAGGGGGAGGATGTGCTGCAGAAAGCCATCTCTGTGGACGAGGGCGCTTCTTATCTGGGCGAGGTGGCCCTGGTGCCCTACGATTCGCCGATTTCCAATTCCGGGATTTTATTTTACAATACGCTGTTTGATGAAAATGCCGCCTGCCATTTTGCCTTCGGCGAGGCGTATCCCTGCATCCGGGGGGCGGAGGAGATGAGCAAAGAGACGCTGCGTCAGCGGGGGATGAACGAGTCCATCACCCATGTGGATTTTATGATCGGCACTGCCGATTTGACCATCACCGGCACGACAGCGGACGGCCGGGAAGTGGCGGTTTTTGTGAACGGGAATTTTGCCTTTTGATGAGAAAACCCCGGCGGCGGACAACTTTCGCCGCCGGGAAAAGAAAATTGGGCAAAAGGGTTGACATTTGCGATGTGCTGTTGTATTATAAATAAGCTGTTTGGAGAATTAGCTCAGTTGGCTAGAGCATTTGCTTGACGTGCAGGGGGTCACAGGTTCGAGTCCTGTATTCTCCACCAGAATGAAATAGGGAGCTGGCGTAAAAGCGTCGGCTCCTTATTTTTTATATAAATAGTTACCGGTTATAGATAGCCAGGAGACTCTGTGCAGTATCAATGTGCGGCCGCCCGTTTTACAGTGGGCGGCCAATTTATTTGGAGGGGATAAGTCAGGCAACGGCATTCAAAAGTTCCGGGAAATTGTCTTTTGCAGTTTTCCGGCAAATGCATCTGCGAAGAAGATCGCTGCCGCGATTTCAGGCAGATAGAAAGTGCAGTGCCGCACCGATAAGCCGGATCTGAATGTGCGTATTTTGGTAGACAATAATTCTATATTATTGTCTACCAAATGCATAAGGGGAGCACAACTCTTCTTAG
>CAJFVV010000053.1 GCA_904420565.1 Candidatus Pseudoscillospira faecavium | reverse complement strand
TCAGCCTGGATGACATCATGGTGTTTATGAATCGGAGGGACAAAGCATGATCGGATTGATGTGGAAAGATTTGCTGTGCCTGCGCAAAAGCCTGGCGACTTATGTGATTGTGATTGTTTTTTATGGCTTGACGACGCTGGCGGGCCTGTGGGATATCAACGCCATGGCTGCGGTTTTGGCGATTCTGGTCAGTGTGCTTCCCTACAGCTGCTTTTCTTATGACCACGCTGCCAAATGGGATCGCTATGGCCTGGCACTGCCCGTCAGCCGCGCCCAGACGGTGCTGGCACGGTATCTGGTGGTGGTTATGCTGCTGGTGCTTGCCACGGTGCTGGTGGGTTTGATCGGCGCTGCCGCGGCCCTGTTCGGCGACGGGGTGGACTGGACAACATACGGCTTTACCGCCGCTGTGGTGCTGGCCATGGGGATTTTCCTCAATGCCGTGCTGCTGCCGCTGATTTACCGCTTCGGCGCAGAGCGGGCGCGCATCCTGTTTTTTGTGGTGCTGGGGGGCGCCGTGGTCGTGGGCATTTCCCTGGTGAACATCGCCGACCGCCTGTTTGACATCGACGGCCTGCTGGCAGCCATGCCGCCCGTTTGGCTGCCGGTGGCCGTGGTGCTGGCCGCAGGCACAGCCCTTCTGGCAGCTTCCTATTTTGTGTCCCTGCACATCTACAGCAGCAGGGAGTGGTAAACCCCAAAAGGGGCTTCCCTGCGGAGGTGCGGAGTATCGTGCAGAATAGTCATACCAAAAAAGGACCGGAATCCCAATGGAAAGGGTTCCGCTCCTTTTTGAGCGGGAGAAACTATGTGTTCAAACCTTCCTGTTCAAGAAATTGTGCAGCGGTCATGCACTTGGGATGCTTCAGATCCAGACATAAAAAGTCTTTATCGCCTGTCAGAATCATATCTACATTTGATGCAATGGCCGCGTTTAGAATTGGTTGGTCTTTCGCATCACGAATCAGTTTTTCTGCATGGTCTACCGCCGGGATAAATTCATAGGATAATTCCGCCAGCAGCACTTCTGCATCAGGAAGATACTGCGGTGCTTTCCGTGTAAGAATTTCCCGCAGCTCGGCAATATTTCGGTCGCACAAGACAATTTCGTAATGCTCAGCGACATAAAGCAATGCTTTGGCCGGCTTGGAGTGGGGAAAGAGCAATGCAGAAAACAGAATATTGGTATCAATCAAAATCCGCATAGTCTTAGTCCCTTCCCTGGCGCACTTCGTCTACAAGAGCTTGCACATCCTCTTCGCTGGAAACGCCCAATGCTGCTGCGGCCCCGGAAAAGGCGGCCTGTGCCTTTTGGATGGCTGCAGCAGAGGCATTGCTGATGACAATTTCACCGCTTTGATTTTGGAGAAAAAGGATTTTATCACCGGATTTCAGGCCGAGCTGCCGCCGGACTTCCACGGGAATCGTGATTTGGCCGTTTGCAGAGAGTTTTGCCAGGTTCATACGATCATCCTTTCTATTCTTGAAATCTCAAGTTTTCTTTCTATCTTTATTATATCCTACCAGAGCGCAAAAGTAAACCGTCAAGAAAAAAACGCCTGTGTTTTCTATCAGAAAACACAGGCGACTTTTTTGTGGCCAAAGAATGGCCATGGCGCACATCAACGGACGATTTATAATGGGTTTCAAGGCCATGGAAAAATTTTTGATACTTAAAGGATGTATGAATCATACACGGAGTACGGATTTTAAGGCAATTTGTCGATAATATATACCTGTATGTATTGATACCAACAATGATGGGGCATGGGTATGGAAACGAGTAAAAGAGATAAACATTTGGGCTTGATGATTGACCAAGAAACCCATTTCAAACTGCATTATATTGCAAAGTATGAAGGGCGGACTGGGAACGGCCAGGTGCTGTTTTGGATCCGCAGGGGCATTTTGGAATTTGAAAAACTTTATGGGGAGATTCCATATCCTTCGGAATAAATTGAAAAAACATCCACGGAGGATTTTGTATGTATGTAGGCTACGTCTGGAAAATGATGATGCAGCATATGATTGACGATGGTCTGGTGGAAAAGCTGCTGGGGGAATGGCGAGAGAGCAATCTGCTGGACCGGGGAAAACTGCCCAAAACCTGGGAAGCCTATTTCCAAAAGGCCCGCGCCGATCTGCTGGATGCCCTGCTACCGGAGCTGCAGGAGCCCTTTGCCGCCTGGGAAGCGGGCTGGTATGCCCATTTCCGGCGGGTGATTCTGAGCGCTTTCTGCCAGGGCTGCGGCCTGTATTTCAAGGAGCACTACACCGGCAGACTGGAGGAGGACCCATTTGAGGACTATGTGTGGCAAAGCCTGCACCCGGACAGCCCGGAAACGCATCGGCTCACCCAGCACAGCGAGAAGGCGTTTCTGGAAAGCGCCCAGTGGATTCTGCGGATTCGGAACGAGACGCAGCGCTCTGCCGTGGCCAAAGGGGTGCGGCGGCTGAACAAGGCATGGAAAGCCCGGGAGCGGGGTGTGGCCGGCGCCGCCTTTTGTGTGGGCTATCACAACGGCATGGTCAGCTGCCTGGACCGCACGATGAAGCATTACCGCCCGGAGGCCATCCAGGAGAATGCCGGCATGGCCGGCGCTTTTTCCCCGGAGCGCACCGACCCAAAGGATTTGGAAATTTGAAGCATCTGCTGCCATAGAACAAGCGGGGCGGGAGCACTCTGTGCTCCCGCCCCGCTTGCCGCTTAGGCTTATTTCCCGCTGTCGCCATAGTTTTTCAGCACGCGGGCACTGGGATCGGCCACATCGCAGTTTTCCCAGGTGCGGTTGGGCATCCAGAAATCGCGGATCATGTGGCTTTGGTGGGGATAGTGCTTTTCAAACAGTTCGCGGTACAAAAGGCTTTCTTTGGTGAAGGGGCGGGCGTGGGTGTATGCTTTGCGCTTTTCTTCAAACGCCGCGTCGGTGTAGCAGCCCTCGGCGTATTCCTTCAAATCGTCCACCATGGAGTGGCCCACGGCGTCGGAGAAGGCGGCCTTTTCCCGCCAGAGGATGCGCTCGGGCAGCCAGCCGCCCTCAAAGGCTTTGCGCAGCAGATACTTGCCCTTGCCATAGGTGTTTCGTTTCTTTTCCGGGTCGATGGACAGCACATAGCGGGCAAACTCCAGGTCGCCGAAGGGCACCCGGGCCTCCAGAGAGTGGACGCTGATGCAGCGGTCGGCCCGGAGCACGTCGTACATGAAAAGCTCCCGCACCCGCTTCTGGGATTCCCACTGGAAGGCGGCGGCATCCGGAGCAAAATCGGTGTATTTGTAGCCGAACAGCTCGTCGCTGATCTCGCCGGTGAGCAGCACGCGCACGTCCGTCTGCTCATGGATGGCCTTGCAGATGAGATACATGCCCATGCTGGCGCGGATGGTGGTGATGTCGAAGGTGCCCAGGGCGGCGATCACGTCCTCCAGGCTGGAGAGGACGTCGTTTCGGTCGATGATGATTTCCCTGTGGTCGGAGTGGAGATAGTCGGCCACTTCCCGGGCGTATTTCAGGTCGATGGCGTCGCTGCTCATGCCGATGGCAAAGGTGCGGAT
>CAJFVV010000052.1 GCA_904420565.1 Candidatus Pseudoscillospira faecavium | reverse complement strand
CGGGGCAATCAACCCGATCTCTTCATAATAGCGCAGCATCCTCTGGGAAACATCGCAAATCTTACTGGCCTGGCCGATGGAATAGAGTTTTTCATCCATGCTTTCACCTGCTTTCCTGCCAAAATTCACCAAAAGGTTTTTTTATTATACCATACTTTTTGACAAAAATAAAAAAACCGGAGAAATGCTCCGGTTTTTTATTTTTTTAATATTGGCGGACCACCGCGGTCACACGGCCGAGAATTTGGGCCTCGCTGCCGTCGATGGGTTCAAAATCCTCATTTTCCGGCAAAAGCCAGATTTCACCATTGCTGCGGTGCAGCCTTTTCACTGTGGCCTCTTCTCCCAACAGCGCCACCACAATTTCACCGTTATGCGCGGTGGGCTGCTGCTTAACGATTACCAGATCGCCCGGCAAAATGCCGGCATCTTTCATGGAATACCCCCGCACACGCAGGGCGAAATAGCCGCTGCTGTCGCCGCCCACGTCAAAGGTCAGGTAGTCTTCAACGCACTGCTCCGCCAAAATCGGCGCGCCGGCGGCAACATTACCCACAATGGGCACGCGATTTTCGCGCTCCATGCTCCGCTCCTCTGCCGTGCAGGCATCCAAGGCGCAATCGCGATCTTCCAGCTCAATCAATGGCCGGATAGCACGCCCCTTTCCCGTTCCTTTTTCAATATAGCCTTCATCGGCCAGGTTTTTTAAATGGAAATGCACTGTAGAGGGGGATTTTAAGCCCACTGCATCGCCAATTTCACGCACAGAAGGGGGGTATCCCTGCTCACGGACGCATTGGACAATGTAACGATAAATCTGCATCTGCATCGCTTTATGCTTCATAACGGCGCCTCCGTCCCATGAAGAAGTTGCACTCAGTATACCATATCTTTTCCAAGGATGCAAACATTTGTTTTTATTTTGTTCGATTTTTTCTCCAGGGCTGCCGCAGTATGACATATCCCCCCGCTGTCTCTTGTCCTTGCAATATAAAAAACGCTCCGCTTCTGCAGCGGAGCGTTGTCTCTTGATTTTTTCAGGCCAAAATATTCAAAATCAGCGTCAGCACAATAAATACAGCGCCAATCCACTTGGTTGCCTTCGCCATTTTGGCATCGGCCGTTTTGGCCTCATGCTTGCTCATAAAAGAATCTGCCACACCGGCAATGGAACCGGACAGGCCAGCGCTCTTGCCGGACTGCATCATGATGATGCCAATCAGCAAAATGCCGCAAATCACCTGAATCACCGTCAAAAAAATGGTCATATACAAGATCCTCCCACTATTACACGATATAAGCGCAAATACGCATTTAGACGAATTAACAGATATATATGTTAGCATAGTTTTCCCGCTATTTCAAGGGAAAATTGCAAAATTTCTGAAAAACACGGGAAATTTCCGCCCTATCGTTCTTCCCATGCATTGCGGTACAATTTCCCCGCTTCCGCCTTTGTGCCGTTCAATTGTAATAACTCCTGCACGGTGACAAAAGTGTACCCTTCCGCCGTTAAACGGTCTGCAATCTGCAGAGCCGCTTCCACACTGGTGGGATAAAAATCATGCAGCAGAATAATATCACCGTTCTGCACATGGCTGCATACATGCTCCACAACCTTTGCGGTATCCAAAATTTTCCAATCCTCAGGATCCACGGACCAGTAAACCATCGGGGTCTGCACCAGCGCTTTTTCCCGGGCGCTGATGGTCCCATAGGGCGGCCGCAGCCAGTATTCCCCTTCGCCCAGAATATCCGTCAGCAAAACCTCCGTCTTGTTGATTTCCTGAATAATGGTATCCGGATCGTTTCCCTGCAGCTCTATATGATTGAACGTATGATTGCCAATCTGATGTCCGCTCTCAGCCATCCAGCGCACCAGCCACTCATTGCCCTCAATCTGACGGCCAATCAGAAAAAATGTGGCTTTGATACCGCGCTGATCCAACCCTTCCAGCAAAACAGAGGTCGTGTCTGCCCGCGGCCCATCGTCAAACGTCAACGCAACGTATTTGCCTTCTCCCTCCTCAGCACGCACTGCTGCGGGTGCTCCCACCGGTACTGCCGATCCGGCACCGTCTGTCAGTGCAATCGCCAGCAGCGCCAAAATAACCGCCAAACATAAGGCTGCACGGCTGAATTCTTTTGCCATCTTCTTCGCCCTCTCTCCGCAGCATACTCCTTTTAGTATGCCAAAAAGCAAGCCGATTCAGACGCCAAATTCTGCCGCTGTATTTATTTTTTATGATACCAGCAAACGCCTTCCCGGCGCTCGATCACGACCCGGCCGCCGTCGGCCAGATAATCAATAAAACTGCGCATATTGCGTTCACAGACAGCGCATTTGAATGCCCGCCGGCTGTGCATCTCCAGCCTGCGGTAGACGGCACGCACCCATTCTTCCTCAGACATGTCGCCCTCCAGACAGGAATAAACCAGCTCTGCCCGCTCCAGAATAAATGCGACATTCTTGTCGATCAAATCGCCAATCTGCGTATAAACGCCCCTGTGTGCCAGCACATAAGCTTCGCATTTCAGGGCATGAAGACTCTTTTTCGCCTTCAGATCGTCCTCTCTGCAGACTGCAGAGGGCATCTTGGATGCGTGCATGACCTCCTCGCTCATCAGTGCATCGGCAAGATAGGCCACATGATCCGGCGTCACAACGCCGATGTGCCCCGGCGTATGGCCGTACAGGGGCAAAATGCCAAAAGGCACGCCGCAAAAAAGCGTCACGCGCTCGCGGGGCATGATCACCTGATCCACCTGGTAGCACTGGCCCGCCATCATATCATCAATTTCTTTCGGTGTCATAGCCGGATAGGCTCCGCGGTAGGACATGACACTCATGGCTGTGCCCGCTTCCGCCAAGCTGGCCAAAATCGGGCAGCCATAGCGGTCTTTCAGCGCCTGGGCATTGCCTGCATGATCGTAGTGGGTATGACTCACAATCACGCCTTTGGGCCGCATGTTGGACAGCTCAAAGGTGCGAATCAGCTCTTCCCGGTCTTCCTTGGCATAGCCTGTATCGATCAGGATGCCCTCATGCGCTCCTGTCTTATAAAACACCAGCGTACCTGCCGCCGCATCGATTACATAGGTGTTTCCCAGCACCTGTTTCAATTCCATGTCGTCTCCTCCTGTTCCCGACTATGCGCATAGTAGTCCACACCGTCGTAATACCGGCATTCCAGCCGCCCGGTACTGACCAGATACTGCACCAAAGAGCGGATCATATTGCCCATTTCCAAATTTTTATAATACATACCGTCCCGCAGGGCAAAATGGCGCCACAGCTTGCGCAGGATATGCTCCATGGACATGGGTTCCGTGATCAGCCGCCAAACCTCTTCTGCACGCCTGCACACATAGTCGATATTCTGGTCAATCAGCGCCCCAATATCCTGTTCTATGCTGCCATGCGCCAATACATAGGCTTTGCAGTCATATTGACGCAGTTTTTTCTTACTCGCGATGTCCTCTTCATGGCTGGCTGCATAGCTGAGCTTTGTCCGGCGCAAAAGTTCTTCCGACATCAGTGTATCCCCCACATACAACACCTGATCCGGGGTTATATAGCACACATGGTCTACGGAGTGCCCCGGCGTATGCACCACGGAAAAGGGTACGCCACAAACGTCGAGCACACCGTCCTCCAGTCCGATTTCCTCGTCCACACAGTAAGAAAAAGGTTCAAAAAAATTGTGAATTTTTTTCAAATTTCCATTGGCGTGGGCCGTCAAATGGCCCAAATCCGTGGCATGGAGCGCCGCCTCAATTTTGGGCAGATAGATTTTCGCGCCATGGACCTGCTGCAGAGCCTGGTGCGCGGCCACATGATCCCAGTGGTCATGAGTGGTCAAAATCGCCTTGACGCGCAGCTTTTGCTCCGCCAACCACGTCTCCAGCTCCCCTTGCAGCAAGCAGCCGCTGTCGAGGAGAATGATTTCTTTTTCATTCAACCGGTAATAGGGCACAATGGCTTTCGGTTCTATGACGCACCATGTATCCCCACAAATCCGCTGTGCTGTGATTTCCATAAATACCTGTTCTCCTGTTTTCTCATCCGGTGCCGGAACATGCTGTTCTTACACAAAGGGATTATACTCCCATTCGGCAAATGCCGCAAGCATCCGTCATGTCTCCAGGGTGTCCTCCTGCAAATTTACCGTACATTTTGACAAGCTTCCAAAGGGCCGACATAATAGCGGATAGCTGCGCCGGAACGCCGGATAACTGCACAAAAGCAGATTATTCCCCGCTGCAGCTTCTTTGCAAAAAACAACGCGGAATGATGCGAGGTATCAACATGCACCTGAATTTCAAAAAAGTCACTGGTGAGCACCGAAAAGAGATTGAAGCGCTGAAACTTTTTGATGCGCAGGCCAATTTTATTGAAACAACTGCGGAATGCCTGCGGGAAGCAGATGAATTATCCTTTTGGAGGCCGGTAGGCATTTATGATGACACAACCTTAATAGGATTTGCCATGTACGGTTATCTCCCTTTTCTTGGTGAGGGACAGCTGTGGTTTGACCGGCTGCTCATCGATAAGCAATACCAGCATAAAGGCTATGGACGCGCCGCTGTTGCCGCCTTACTGAAGCGTCTGCAGCAGGAATATCCGTCCTGCAGCTGCGTTTATTTGAGTGTATATGAGGACAACACCGCTGCAATCCGTCTCTATCGCCAGGCAGGCTTTTCATTCAATGGTGAATATGACACAAAAGGTGAACGTATTATGGTTCGTATGTACTGAGCATACTTTCCATCGATACCGGTACAGCAAAAGTCTATACGGCAGCACCAACACATTACGCCAAATCCCTTTTGCAGAGCATATGCTTCAGCATCATCGTATCATCTGTCTTTCATTGGAGACCGGCAGCACACATCCAATATTGGTGAACGTACCAGCGGTGTACAGCGGCGGCCGGCGGGAGCACGCTCCCAAACTGCCCCTGTCTTTTAAAAAAAGCCCCTTTTGTATGGCTCCGGCCGGAATGCCATACAAAAGGGGCCTTTTACAGGGCGGGGAAATCCCCGCGCCCATAAAAGCCATCCATTGGGTTGAATTGCCTGGCCGCATGCCGCGGCCAATGGGACCAGCTGCAGGCTGGTTTCCCACCATTGAAAGCAAAGAATTTGTTTACTTCACCAGCTCAATCATAGCAGTTTCGCTGGCATCACCGCGGCGCACGCCGGTGCGGGTGATGCGGGTGTAACCGCCATGGCGCTCTGCATAGCTGGGAGCAATTTCCTTAAACAGCTTCTTGACGACATCTTCCCTGGTGATGAAGCTCATTGCCTGACGATAAGCCGCCAGATCATTCTTCTTGCCAAGGGTGATCATCTTTTCCGCCAGGGGCGCAACTTCCTTGCAGCGCGTCAGCGTGGTTTCCATTCTTCCCTTGTCCAGGAAATCGGTCACCTGCTGGCGGAGCATGGCCTTGCGCTGGGCAGTCGTCTTGCCAAGCTTACGGGTTCCGGGCATGTATTTTCTCCTCCTTGTGTGGGAATATCTCTGCCATTGTCAAATGGCGCTTAATTGTTGTCGTCGTCTGCCAAGCTCAGGCCCATCATGGCCAGCTTGTTGATCACTTCTTCCAGCGACTTGCGGCCCAGATTGCGGACCTTCATCATATCGTCCTCTGTTTTGGAGATCAAATCGGCGACAGTATTGATATTGGCACGCTTGAGACAGTTGAAGCTGCGAACGCTGAGATCCAGCTCTTCGATGGTCAACTCCAAAACCTTGTCTCTTTGGGTTTCCGTCTTTTCCACCACCGTGGAACGGCTGCCCACAGTTTCAGACAGATCGGTGAACAGTGCGAAATGATCGCACAGAATCTTTGCCGCCAGGGACACAGCATCTCTTGCCGTGATGGTGCCATCCGTCCAAACTTCCAGGGTCAGCTTATCGAAATCCGTCATATTGCCAACGCGGGTGTTCTCCACTGTGTAATTGACCTTATGCACCGGGGTGTAAATCGAGTCCACGGGAATCACACCGATGACCGTCTGCGGCGTTTTGTTCCGATCAGCGGAAACATAACCGCGGCCATGGTTCATGGTGATTTCCATATTCAGGGTTGCGCCTTCGCCCAGAGTTGCAATATGCAGATCCGGGTTCAGCACTTCCACTTCGCCGTCGCTCTTGATGTCACCGGCAGTCACTTCGCAGGGTCCCACCGCTTCGATATAAACGGTTTTTACGCCCTCGCTGTGCAGTTTTGCAACGATGCCCTTCACATTCAGGACAATATCCGTCACATCTTCCTTGACGCCGGGAATGGTGGAAAATTCATGCTGTACACCGGCAATTTTAATGCTGGTGGCAGCAGTACCGGGCAGAGACGAGAGCAAGATCCGTCTGAGCGCATTGCCCAGGGTCGTGCCATAGCCACGCTCCAGCGGCTCCACCACATATTTTCCATAGGTGACATCTCCGGGTGTTTCGATGCACTCAATCTGCGGCTTTTCGATTTCAATCATCCGTTACCCCTCCTCTTCATGCAGCGTTTTTCACGCTGCGGCGTTCGTGTGAATCGTACATGCTGAGGGTGATCTCCTTATTACTTGGAGTACAACTCGACGATAAAATGCTCCTCGATCGGCATGTCGATATCGCCGCGTTCGGGCATTTTCACGACAGTGCCCTTCAGAGCGTTCTTTTCACGCTCCAGCCACTGAGGAACGGTAACCTGGATTGCATCCTCACCCAGCAGTCTCTTGAACTTGGAAGAAGAGCGGCTGCTTTCTTTCACTTCGATCACATCGCCGGGCTTCACCAGGTAGGAAGGAATGTTGACCTTCTTGCCATTGACGGTGAAATGAGCATGGTTCACCAGCTGGCGAGCCTCACGGCGGGTCATGGCAAAGCCCAGACGGTATACCACATTGTCCAGGCGGCGCTCAATGGTGATCAGCAGATTTTCACCGGTTTTACCCTGCATTTTTTCAGCGCGCTCATAATAGCCGCGGAACTGCTTCTCCATGATGCCATAGACAAATTTGACCTTCTGCTTTTCATTCAGCTGCATTGCATATTCGCTCTGTTTTCTTCTCATCTGACCGCCGGGATTGCGGTTGGTCTCCTTCTTGGAATAGCCCATAACGGTAGGAGAAATACCCAGAGCCTTGCAGCGTTTTGCAATCGGCTGCATATTTTTAGCCATATTTCAAATCCTCCTTTTTCCGATTAGACGCGGCGTCTCTTCGGGGGACGGCAGCCATTGTGGGGAATCGGGGTAACATCCTTGATCATGGTTACCTCCAGACCCACAGCCTGCAGCGCACGGATGGCTGCTTCACGGCCGGCGCCGGGACCCTTGACGTAAACTTCCACAGATTTCAGGCCATATTCCATGGCTGCCTTTGCGGCAGTCTCGGCAGCAGTCTGAGCTGCGAAAGGCGTGGACTTCTTGCTGCCGCGGAAACCGAGGCCGCCGGAGGAAGCCCAGGACAGGGCGTTGCCCTGCTGATCGGTAACGGTGACCATGGTGTTATTAAAGGAAGAACGGATATGGACGCAGCCATTGGGCACGTTCTTCTTTTCGCGTCTGCGGCGAACAGTCTTCTTTGCGTTAGCCATTCTGAATCTCCCTCCTTACTTCTTCTTGTTGGCAATGGTCTTCTTGGGACCCTTGCGGGTACGCGCATTGGTCTTGCTGCGCTGGCCGCGCACAGGCAGGCCCTTGCGGTGACGGGTGCCGCGATAGCAGCCGATTTCAATCAAACGCTTGATGTCCAATGCGTTGTTGCGGCGCAGGTCGCCTTCGACGATGTAGCTCTTATCGATCGCCTCGCGCAGTTTGGCCTCTTCTTCATCGGTGAGATCCTTTACGCGCGTGTCGGGGTTGATGCCTGTCTGCGCAAGAATATCATTTGCGCTCTTTCTGCCAATACCATAGATGTAAGTGAGTCCAATCTCGACTCGCTTTTCCTTGGGCAGGTCAATGCCGGCAATACGTGCCATACTTTTTAAGCACCTCCAATAATTAGTTAGCCCTGTCTCTGCTTATGCTTGGGGTTTTCGCAAATCACCATCAGGCGACCCTTGCGGCGAATAACCTTGCACTTTTCGCACATGGGCTTAACGGACGGTCTTACTTTCATGTCAATAAACCTCCTGTTACTTGCTTCGCCAGGTAATCCGACCACGAGTCAGGTCATAGGGAGACATCTCCACCGTAACCTTGTCACCGGGCAGAATCCTGATAAAATTCATCCGGAGTTTTCCGGAAATGTGCGCCAAAATCGTGTGTCCGTTTCCGATATCCACCTGAAACGTTGTATTCGGCAAAGCCTCAACGACTACGCCTTCTACTTCGATCATGTCGTCTTTTGCCAAGCGTATCCCTCCTGGTCAAGATAACCCTCGTATCGGGCGAGGGGGCAAATGCGGAACGTCTTGTCCGTTCCGGCCCGTTCTCCCCGCCGGCGGAGAATTTCCGCCGGCGGGGAAAGTGTTTCGTGTTACAGCGTCCATCCGAACTCTTCCCAACTGGCATCCAGCGCTGTGAGAATTTCCGGTTCGCCCTCTGTGATGCAAATCGTATTCTCATAGTGCGCCGCCCATTTTCCATCCTGAGTTTTTACCGTCCATCCGTCCGGCAGAATCTGGATGGCGGCGCTGCCTGCATTGACCATCGGCTCAATGGCCAAAGTCATGCCGCGCAGCAGCCGGGGGCCGCGGCCGGGATGGCCGTAATTGGGAATTTCTGGGGACTCGTGCATGCGGGTGCCGATCCCGTGGCCGACATATTCACGCACGATGGAGAAACCATGTTCCTCTACATACTGCTGAATCGCAGCGGAAACATCGCCGAGGCGATGCCCCTCCGTGGCATACTGAATGCCTTCAAAGAAGCTCTGCTGCGTTACGGCGATCAATTCCTGCGCATCTGCAGAAATCGTTCCACAGGGAAATGTCGCACAGCAATCGCCGTGATATCCGCCGATATATGCTCCCACATCAATGCTGACGATATCGCCTTCCTGCAGCACCCTTTTACCGGGAATGCCGTGAATGACTTCGTCATTGACTGATGCACAGACACTGGCGGGAAAGCCATTGTAGTTCAAAAACGACGGTGTGGCGCCCTGGGCCGTGATAAAAGCATGCACTTCCCTGTCGATCTCTCCGGTAGTCACACCGGGACGGATCAAGGCACCTGCCAACGCGCGTGCCGCAGAAGTAATCCGCCCTGCACGGCGCATAGCCTCAATTTCATGGGGAGATTTCAAAGTAATCATTTCGTCTGCCCCAGAGCCGCGAGGATCTTTTCCGTTGTTTCTTCCACTGTAGGCTGGTTGAAGATTTCCTTCAGGTTTCCTCTTTCAGCATAAAATTCCTTCAGCGGTTCCGTCTCCCGGTGGTAAACCTCCAGGCGGGCACGCACCGTATCCGGCGCGTCGTCTGCACGCTGCACCAATGGGCCGCCGCAAACATCGCACACACCTTCCACCTTGGGCGGAATCGCCACAACGTGGTAGCTGGCACCGCATTTTTCACAAACACGGCGGCCGCTCATCCGCTGCAGAATTTCCTCATCGGAAATTTCCAGATTGATAACCGCATCAAAGTGGATTCCCGCTTTTTCCAAGGCTTCTGCCTGACCAATCGTCCGGGGCACCCCATCCAGGATATACCCCTTCTTGCAGTCTTCCGCCTGCAGGCGTTCATTGATGATACCGATGATGACGTCATCCGGAACCAACTGGCCGTGATCCATATATTCCTTGGCTTTTAGGCCTGTCGGCGTGCCATCCTTGATCGCAGCGCGCAGGATGTTGCCGGTGGAAATGGTCGGAATACCGAGCTTTTGATTCAGAATCGCAGCCTGAGTGCCTTTGCCCGCACCGGGCGCACCCAACATAATCAGATTCATCCTTTGATCACACCTTCTTATTCAAGGAACCCCTTGTACTGGCGGGCCAGCATCTGGTTTTCCAGTGCCTTCACCGTTTCCAGCGCAACGCCGACCACGATGATAACAGAGGTGCCGCCGATGGCCAGGCCCTGAATGCTAATAAACTTTCCGGCAACCAACGGAGCAATTGCCACGATACCCAAATAAATTGCACCGAACAGCGTAATGCGGGAGAGCACCTTTGCGATAAAGTCCGCAGTGGGCTTGCCCGGACGGAAACCAGGAATAAAGCCGCCGTTACGCTTGAGGTTATTCGCAATTTCGGTGGGATTAAACTGAATGGTTGCATAGAAATAACTGAAGCCGATGATCATCAGGAAATACGCAATCATATACAATACCGACTGCGTATCAATTGCCTGAATGAACCCATACCAGAAAGTACCCTCTGCGGGCTCCGGCAGGAATGCTGCAATGGTGGCAGGCAGCATGGCGATGGACTGCGCAAAAATGATGGGCAGCACACCGGACATGTTGACTTTCACCGGCAGCGTGGTGTTCTGTCCGCCGTACATTCTGCGGCCCACCTGGCGCTTTGCATACTGAATGGGAATCCGGCGCTCAGCATTGTAAACATGGACGATCAGCACAATCAATGCAAGCAGCCCAACAACAATGCCAATGATACCGACAGCGCCCAGGGTTTCACGGTTGCTGTACATTGTGAGAACGCCCGCAGGAATACGGGAAATAATGGATGCAAACAGAATAACGGAAATGCCGTTGCCGATACCAAATTCGGTGATCTGTTCGCCCAGCCACATGATGAAAGCAGAGCCAGCCACAAAGGTGATAATAATCACAAATGCAGCAGCGATGCCTTCATTTGTCAGAATATTATACTGATTCCGCATCAGCATATAGTAGGCAAAGCCCTGGATCAGTGCGATGCCCACTGTGGTATAGCGGGTAATGCTGGCAATCTTTTTGCGGCCTTCCTCGCCTTCTTCCCTGGCCATTCGCTCCAGAGCGGGAATGGCCACCGTCAGCAGCTGGATGATGATGGAGGCGTTGATATAGGGCTGAATGCTCAGCGCAAACACCGTTGCGTCTGCAAAGGCGCCGCCTGACATCACATTGTACAGGCCCAGCACTGTTGTGCTCATAGAGTTCAAATACTCCGTCAGGGCATGCACATCCACATAAGGAACCGGGATTGCATTACCGATGCGGTAAATCAGAAGGATCAACAGTGTAAAGACGATCTTCTTCCGAAGTTCCGGAATATTCCAGGCCTTGCGAATTGTTTGGATCACCCTTACATCACCTCGGCCTTTCCTCCCGCCGCTTCAATCGCCTTCTTAGCGGATTCGGAAAAAGCAGCAGCCTTGACTGTCACCTTCTTGGTCACGCTGCCGTTGCCCAGCACCTTGTAGCCATACTTGCAGTCATGCAGGATGCCTTTCTCAATCAGCGCCTCTGCCGTGACGGTTTCGCCGTCCTCAAAAGCATTCAGCGCGTTCAGGTTGATGATCTCATAGGGCTTAGCGAAAATATTGTTGAAGCCGCGCTTGGGGATGCGGCGTGCCAGAGGCATCTGACCGCCCTCAAAGCCAGGACGGACACCGCCGCCGCTGCGGGCTTTCTGGCCCTTCTGGCCGCGGCCTGCGGTCTTGCCGTTGCCGCTGCCTTCACCGCGGCCCTTGCGGTATGCCTTGCTGACAGATCCCTCTGCGGGGCTCAGTTCGTGAAGTTTCATTTCGCTTGCACCTCCTTACTTTTCCTCGGTAACCTGCAGCAGATAGCCGATCTGAGCGACCTTGCCGCGGGTCTGTGCGTTGTCGGGCTGCACGGTGCTGTCACCGATTTTGCGCAGGCCCATGGAGTTGGCAGTTGCAATGTGCTTTTTCAGTCTGCCGTTCAGGCTCTTGACGAGCTCAATTTTCAGATTTGCCATTGTGAGCCCCTCCTTAACCCAGAATTTCTTCCACGCTCTTGCCGCGGATCTTGGCGATTTCCTCAGGACCTCTCAGGGACTTCAGGCCCTCAAAGGTCGCAGCAACAACGTTTGCGGGATTGTTGGAGCGCAGGCATTTTGCGCGGATGTCCTTGATGCCGGCCGCTTCCATCACGGCACGGACCGGGCCGCCGGCGATGATACCGGTACCGGGGGCTGCGGGCTTCATCAGCACGCGGCCTGCGCTGAACTCGCCGATTACCTCATGGGGGATGGACGTGCCGGCGGTAGTGATGGTCACCATATTCTTCTTGGCATCCTCAATTCCCTTGCGAATTGCCTCAGGAACTTCGGCGGCCTTACCCAGGCCATAACCGACCTTGCCCTTGCCGTCACCGACAACCATCAGCGCGGAAAACTTCATGACGCGGCCGCCCTTGACGGTCTTGGAAACACGGTTGAGGTAAACGACCTTTTCAATATATTCATTGGGTTCTCTTTCAAATCTTGCCATTTTGCGGTTCCTCCTCCCGTATTAGAATTCCAGGCCGCCCTCGCGGGCGCCTTCAGCCAGTTCCTTGACACGGCCGTGATACAGATAGCCGCCGCGGTCAAACACAACGGTATCGATACCCTTTGCCTTGGCACGCTCAGCGACGGTCTTGCCAACCTTGTGAGCGGCCGCGATATTGCCGCCGAAACCTTCGAAATCCTTCTCCAGGGAAGATGCGCTGACCAAAGTCACGCCGTTGACATCATCAATGATCTGCGCATAGATGTTCTGCTTGGAACGGAACACGTTCAGGCGCGGTCTCTCGGGCGTGCCGGAAATCTTCGCGCGCACTCTCTTATGGCGCTTCAAACGCTGCGCATTCGTATCGGGTCTTTTAACCATTTTGGCACACCTCCTTACTTCTTCGCACCGGTCTTACCAACCTTGCGGCGGATGACCTCGTCGGAATATTTAATACCCTTGCCCTTATAAGGCTCCGGGGGACGCTTCTCGCGGACTTCTGCCGCAAACTGGCCCACCTGCTGCTTATCAGGGCCAGAGATAACGATCTGGTTTGCATTGGGGACGTCGATGGTGATGCCGGGCACTTCGGAAACCACAACCTGATGCGAAAAGCCCAGGTTCATAACCAGGTCAGAGCCCTTTTTCTCCACTCTGTAGCCGACACCATTGACATCCAGGGTCTTGCTGAAGCCTTTTTCCACGCCCTCAACCATATTGTGAATCAGGGAACGGGTCAGGCCGTGCAGCGCACGGTGCATCGGTTCATCATCAGGACGCTTTACCAGGATTTCATTGCCTTCCTGCTCGATAATCATATCCTGATGCATGGTTTTGGTCAGTTCACCCTTGGGGCCCTTGACCGTGATCACATTGCCCTCGCCGATGGTGACCTCGACGCCAGCAGGGACGGTAATGGGCATTCTACCAATTCTAGACATTTCCAGTTACCTCCCTTACCAAACAAATGCCAGGACTTCGCCGCCGACATGAGCCGCGCGGGCCTTCTTGTCGGTCATGACGCCCTTGGACGTGGAGATGATAGCGATACCCAAGCCGCGCAGAACGGAGGGCAGCTCATCGGTGCCCACATAAACGCGCAGACCGGGCTTGGACACGCGGCGCAGGCCGGTGATGACCTTTTCCTTGCCGGGGTTGTACTTCAGGGTGATGTGAATCACGCCCTGAGTGCCATCATCCACAATCTGATAGTTTTTGATGTAGCCTTCATCCAGCAGGATCTGGGCAATTGCCTTTTTCATGTTGGAAGCGGGAACATCCACGGTTTCATGCTTCGCGTTGTTCGCGTTGCGGATACGAGTCAGCATATCCGCAATAGGATCTGTGATGTGCATTTGTGTTATCCTCCTAATTTAGAGTTACAGGACCCATCGGGCCTGTTCAGGCGGCGAGGTATCACCGCTAATTGGGAAATTACCGGTGACCTTTCGTCATCCTTTTTATTTCCGCAGTTGCTGTCTTGCACGCGGCAGTCTGCGGAACCGATCAAGCCCGGGCGGATCAGGGACAGCGCCCTGCGCCGCCCGGCAGAATCAGTGTTTTACCAGCTGGCCTTCTTCACGCCGGGAATCTCGCCCTTGTAAGCCAACTCGCGGAAGCAGATACGGCACACACCGTAGTCACGCAGATATGCATGAGGACGGCCGCAGATCTTGCAGCGGTTGTACTTGCGGGTAGAAAACTTGGCAGGAGCCTGCTGCTTCAGAATCATAGACTTTTTCGCCATCAGTTTTTCCTCCCTTATCTCTCAAACGGAGCGCCGATCAGGCTCAGCAGCTCGCGGGCTTCTTCGTCGGTCTTAGCGGTGGTGCAGATGATGATATCCATGCCGCGGATCTTGTCAATCTTGTCATACTCGATCTCGGGGAAGATCAGCTGCTCCTTGATGCCCAGGGCATAGTTGCCGCGGCCGTCGAAGGAATTGGGGTTGATGCCGCGGAAGTCGCGGACGCGGGGCAGGGCCACATTGAACAGGCGGTCCAGGAACTCCCACATCTTCTCACCGCGCAGCGTCACTTTTGCGCCCACAGGCATGCCTTCACGCACTTTGAAGTTTGCCACGGACTTCTTTGCCTTGGTGATAATTGCCTTCTGGCCGGTGATAGTGCTCAGATCGCTGACCACAGCATCCAGCACCTTTGCATTTTCACGCGCTTCGCCGCAGCCCACATTCACAACGATCTTATCGATCTTGGGAACCTGCATCACGCTCTTATAGTCAAATTTCTTCATCAGAGCGGGGGCGACTTCCTGCTGATATTGAACCTTCAATCTCGCCATATGTCAAACCCTCCTTACAGTGCTGCGCCGCAGTGCTTGCAAATGCGGCTCTTCTTGCCGTTTTCGATCTTGAAAGCAACGCGGGTGCCCTTCTTGCACTTGGGGCAGACCACCTGCACCTTGCTTGCATAAATCGCGGCTTCTCTTTTCACGATACCGCCGGTTTCACCCTGACGGCGGGGCTTGGTGTGGCAGGTGACAATATTGACGCCCTCCACAACCACCTTGCGGTCTGCGGGAATGGCAACCTGCACCTTGCCCTGCTTGCCCTTGTCCTTGCCGGACAGGACGACAACGGTATCGCCCTTTTTAATCTTCATATTTGCCATCTCAGTGTCCCCCTTAAATTACTTCCGGCGCCAGGGACAGGATCTTCATATAATCCTTGTCGCGCAGCTCGCGTGCCACCGGCCCAAAGATACGGGTTCCTCTGGGGTTCTTGTCGTCCTTGATCAGAACGGCCGCATTTTCGTCGAAGCGGACATAGGTGCCGTCGCCGCGGCGCACGCCTCTGACAGAGCGGACGATTACAGCCTTGACGACCTCGCCCTTCTTCACGGTGCCACCGGGGGTGCTCTTGCGGACGGAAGCCACAATCACATCGCCGATGTTGCCGTACTTACGCTTGGATCCGCCCAGAACGCGGATGCACTTGATTTCCTTGGCGCCGGTATTGTCGGCAACCTTCAGATAACTTTCCTGCTGAATCATGCTCCGGCACCTCCTTACTTCGCTTTCTCGATGATCTCAACCAGGCGCCATCTCTTGTCCTTGGACAGGGGCCGGGTTTCCATGACCTTGACTTTATCGCCGATATTGCACTGATTCTGCTCATCGTGAGCCTTCAGCTTATAGGTACGACCCATGATTTTCTTGTACAGCGGATGCTGCACGCGATCCTCGATGGCGACCACAATGGTCTTATCCATCTTATTGGAAACGACCTTACCGACACGGGTCTTGCGGGAGGTAGTTCTTGCTTCACTCATTCCTGTTTACCTCCTTTACTGCTTCTCGGGAGCTGCCTTGAGCTCCTGCTCGCGCAACACGGTTTTGACTCTGGCAATATCGCGCTTGGTCTCCACAATTTTCTGCGGATTGTCCAGCTGGTTGGTTGCGTGCTGCATACGCAGATAAAACAGGTCTTTTTTCAGGCCAGAGAGCTTCTCGTTCAGCTGCTCTGTGCTCATTGCACGTACTTCACTTGCCTTCATCATCATTCACCAACTTCCTGAGATTCCAGTTCCTCGCGCTTGACAATCTTGCTCTTGATGGGCAGCTTGTAGCTGGCCAGGCGCAGGGCTTCACGGGCGGTTTCTTCGGAAACACCGGCAATCTCAAACATGACACGGCCGGGCTTGACAACGGCTACCCAATATTCGGGAGAGCCTTTACCGGAACCCATACGGGTTTCAGCAGGCTTCTGGGTAACAGGCTTGTCGGGGAAAATCTTAATCCACACCTGGCCGCCGCGCTTGGTATAGCGGGTCATGGCAATACGAGCTGCCTCAATCTGATTGCTGGTGATCCAGGCGGGCTCGGTTGCGACCAGGCCAAACTCACCGTAGGTGACCTTGTTGCCTCTGGTGGCCTTGCCGGTCATGCGGCCGCGGTGAACTCTGCGGTATTTCACTCTCTTGGGCAGAAGCATTACTGTGCG
>CAJFVV010000051.1 GCA_904420565.1 Candidatus Pseudoscillospira faecavium | reverse complement strand
GCAGAGCAGCTCCTGAATGTCCGGCTCGTCCTCTATGACAAAAATGTGTTTCATTTGCAATCACCAAGGGGAGTATACCATGGAATTATGAATTTATCATGGAGACTTTTCGTTTTTGCCGCACCCGGCATGAATGAAGCGCGCTTGTCTTTGTTGAATTTTCGTAAATTTTGACTACTATTTGGATAAATTTACAAAAATTATACAAAAAATTATTTAAAACTGCTGCCACGCTGCAAACTGACAGCGCCATAGCATCTCCTGACGGAGATATGGCCCACCGAGAAGGAGAACCAATTTCCACGGATAACTGCTGATACAGGTATCAGCTGTCTCATCAATAACACGCCAGAGATCAGATATCGGATCCGGTTGTTTTCCAAATGTTATCTCCGGCCATATGCCTGCCACTGTTGAAAAATGAAACCTGAAACTCCAAAAGTAAAAATCTCCGCTTCGGCCTGGAACCGAAAACGGAGATTTTACAAGCCTGCGGCCACATTTCTCATGTTTGCCCGGCTGCATTGCCAATCCTTGTGAAACAGATCACCCCCGCAGCATGCGGCTGGCGTTTAAGACCGCCAGCACCATCACGCCCACATCGGCAAATACCGCCCACCACATATTGGCAATGCCCACGGCAGTAAGCGCCAATACCAATGCTTTGACTGCAAGGGAAAAAACGATATTCTGGTGCACAATACGCAGCGTCTTTTTTGCAATGCGGATGGCTTCCGGCAGTTTGGACGGCGCATCATCCATGAGCACCACATCTGCCGCCTCAATGGCGGCATCCGAGCCCATGGCTCCCATGGCAATGCCGATGTCTGCCCGTGACAGAACCGGCGCGTCGTTGACGCCGTCGCCTACAAACAGCAGCTTTTCCTTGGCACTCTTCTGATCCAGCAGACGCTCCACCTGGGCCACTTTTTGCGCGGGCAGCAGCTCCGTATGCACTTCGTCCAATCCCAGTTCCTGCGCCACAGCTTCGCCGACAGCACGGCGGTCGCCGGTGAGCATCACCGTTTTGCGCACGCCAGCTGCATGCAATGCGCGGATGGCTTCGGCTGCGTCCGGCTTGATTTCATCGGAAATGACAATACAGCCGGCGTAACTCCCTTCCATGGCAACATGAATCACCGTTCCAACCTGCGCACAGGCCGGGCATTCTATCCCATGCTTGCGCAGCAGTTTTTCGTTGCCGGCCAGCACCTGTCTGCCATCCACTCTGGCTTCTACACCGTGGCCTGCAACCTCATGGATCTCGCTTAAGCGGGAAAGATCCAGATCGTTTCCCCAAGCCTCTTTCAGGGAGCGGGAAATGGGATGGTCGGAATACCCCTCTGCCAAAGCAGCCATTTCCAGCAGCGCGGTCTTACTGATACCCCGCGGGTAAACGCCGCTGACCACAAAATTGCCGCGGGTCAGCGTTCCTGTTTTGTCAAACACCACAATGCCTGCGTCGGCCATGGCCTCCAGATAGTTGCCGCCTTTGACCAAAATCCCTTTTTTTGATGCGCCGCCGATGCCGCCGAAAAAGCTCAGCGGCACGGAAATCACCAGCGCGCAGGGGCAGGAAACCACGAGGAATGTCAAACCTCTTTGAATCCACACGTTCCACGCCCCGGTGAGCAGCGACGGAACAATCGCCAGAACCAGCGCGGCCAAAACCACCACCGGCGTATAATAACGGGCAAATTTTGTGATGAAATTTTCGGCCTTCGCTTTTTTGCTGCTGGAATTTTCCACCAGATCCAAAATTTTGGACACTGTGGAATCCTCAAATTCTTTCTCCACTTCCACATGCAGCAGTCCGCTGAGATTCACGCAGCCGCTGATAACCGCGCTGCCCGGCGCCACATCCCGGGGCAGAGATTCCCCGGTCAACGCGGCCGTGTCCACCGAACTGGTGCCCTGCCGCACTACACCGTCCAGCGGGATTTTCTCTCCCGCCTTGACGACAATCAGATCTCCAACATGCACCTGCTCCGGAGATACCTGCACCAATGCACCGTCCTGTTCAATATTGGCGTAATCCGGGCGAATATCCATCAAATCGGAAATGGATTTGCGGCTGCGGCCCACGGCAATGCTCTGGAACAGCTCACCCACCTGGTAAAACAGCATCACCGCCACAGCTTCCGGATATTCCCCGCAGCCGAAGGCGCCAAGGGTTGCCACCGCCATCAGGAAATTTTCGTCAAACACCTGCCCTGCCCGGATATTGCGGACCGCCTTCCACAGCACATCCCACCCCACAATCGCGTAGGGGACCAAATACAAAACAAAACGCAGCCAGGGCCAAACCGCACTTGCCGGCACAAAAAAGAGCGCAAAAAATAAAACTGCCGCCACAAGAATGCGCCGCAGCGCTTTTTTCTGTTTTTTTGTCATAAAAGCCTCCCGCTGAAGTTACCGCACGATCTCGCAGTCCGGTTCCACCTTTCGGCAAACCTTGACCACCTGATCCATAATCGCTTCAAACTTTTCGTCTTCTGCATCCACCGTCATCTTCTGGGTCATAAAACTGACAGAAGCATCGTGGACACCGTCGATTTTCCGGATGGCCGTTTCCATTTTTGCCGCGCAGTTGGCACAGTCCAGATCCACCAATTTGAATGTTTTTTTCATCACAATTCCCTCCTGTGATCGTTTATTCAGAAATATGATCCATACCCTGGTCAATGATAGAGCGCACATGGTCGTCCGCCAGAGAATAAAAGACCGTCTTTCCATCACGACGGTACTTGACCAGCTTGCCGCTCTTCAAAATCCGCAGCTGATGGGACACCGCGCTCTGCGTCAAATTCAGCACTTTGGCAATATCGCAGACACAAAGCTCTGACTCAAACAGCGCATATAAAATTTTCACCCGGGTGGAATCGGCAAACATCTTAAACAATTCCGCCAAATCATAGAGCACCTCATCCTCCGGCAGCTCTCTTTCCACAGACGCGATTAAATCCTCGTGGATGCTTTCCTGCGCACAGCAGGGCGCTTTTTCCTGCTCCATATTCCCTTTCCTCCATTCATCACATGAACATCTGCTCATATGTTATTCTATCATTCCTGTTTTGTCAACCCTTTTTCAAAATCTTTATAAGAAATAGATTGCGCCGCATTCCATTCTCCGCTATGCTATAGACAGAGCACCATATGAATCAAGGGAGCGTGATTCAGCATGGACCAGAAACCTTTACCGATTCAACGCGCAGCAATAGAAAAGCAGCTGCCCCGTCTTCTGGCTGAGAACGAACGCTTCTCCCGGGAATTTTTCCGCCAGCAAAAGGCACTGTCCGCTTTGGCGCTGCGCTGCGGCGAAGCGGCCCGGCTTTTGCGCCTGGGCCATTACCTGCGCGAGACCCTGAGCGCTGCTCTGCAGGAGTTGGACCGCGGAAAAGCCGCAGGTTTTCTGCTCAATCTCAGCTTTTTAACAGCAGATTTCAAATACCAGCGCCTGGAGCAGATTCAGGCGCTGGGACAAAAACTGCAGGAAGAATTGCTTCCATTCTGCAGCAGAGCAGAAGCGCTGGGCCTTTCTGTCCAGATTGATGCAGCCGTGGAAATTGAGGGGCTGAAAGACGATGTCGGCCGCATGATGGCCTGCCTCGGCATTTCCAACACCGCCCTTTCCGCGGAAGATGAAATCGCCCGGGTACGCACATGCTGGCAGGGCGCGCAGCGCCTTTTGGAGACAGCGCTCTCAGAGCTCAAGACATTCCATATCCAGCAGCTGGAGCTGCTGGAGTGCAAGCAGCATGCATTTGTTCATCTGCTGCAATGGGAAGGAGATGCAGCGCCATGAAAGGGTTTCTCAAACGCAATACAGCACCGGCTGCACAGGCGCTGTCCCAGCGCCCCCCCGAGGAATCCGTGCGGGCGCTGCGCGACGGTGAACGCTGCTGCCCTTACTGCGGTATTCTGCTGGAAAATAATCCGGAGACATGTCCTGCCTGCGGCAGAGAACAGCCCTGGAACTTTTTCGCTGCAGAGCACACCCCGGACACGATTTCCAAGTAAAACAATTTCATATAGAGGATTAAACGAAAAGGCGACCCGCTGTGAAACACACAGCGGGTCGCCTTTCTGACTGTCTTGATTATCCATGGGAGCGCAGCGCCTGCAGCAATTCCTCCGGCGTATGGGAAATGGATACTGCGCCAGCGCGCACAAGTTCCTGGGCACTCCGATTGCCCCAATCCACAGAAAAACAGGGCACGCCGGCATTGCGTGCCGTCTGCAGATCCACTTCGCTGTCACCCACATAAGCAGCGCTCTCCCGGGGCATTTGCAGCGCGTCCAGCGCCGCATAGACGCTGTCCGGCGCCGGTTTGCGCGCAACGCCCTCCCGCTCTCCGATGGCCACATCCACCCTCTGCTCCAAAAAGCGGGCAGACAGCGCCTGCACCGCGCTGTCAATTTTGTTGGACACCACTGCCAAGCGGCAGCCCTCGGCCCGGAGGGTCTCCAGCAGCTCCGAAATTCCAGGATACAGCTTTGACCCGGTAAACATTGCGTTCTGATAATCGGCTCGAAACGCAGCCAGGCAGGCTTCATAATCCGGATTGCTCAGGCCGCCGGGCAGTGCCCGCTCGATCAGCTTTCCCACGCCGTTTCCCACAAAGGTACGCACTTCCTCACAGGTGCGCTCAGGATAGCCGCATACATTCAGCGCCGCATTGGTGCTGTGCAGCAGGCCCGGCAACGAATCGAGCAGCGTGCCGTCCATATCAAAAAGAATTGTTTTCAGTTTCATTTTGTGCTCCTTTTCACTGCAGCTTGCATCGGCTTCTATCATAGCCCGAACATGCACCGGTGTCAAAGCATTTTTGTAGCAGCAGCACACAGCGCTGCATAGCGTGAATCAGGGGGCTTTCCGGCCCGCTCAACCATATTGAATCCATTGTGGGGGAACATACTTATGCAATCTGTCTTCGGCCTGCTGATTCCGTTTCTCGGAACGAGTCTCGGCGCGGCCTGCGTCTTTTTTCTGAAAACACTGCATGTTACAGCGGAAAAAGTCCTTTTGGGCTTCGCCGCCGGCGTTATGACCGCCGCTTCGGTCTGGTCCCTGCTGCTGCCTGCCATCGAAAGTGCCGCCAATTTGGGGCGTCTGTCTTTTTTCCCCGCCGCTGCCGGTTTCCTTCTGGGCTTTGCACTGCTGCTGTTGCTGGACCATTATCTTCCCGAATCTCCTGTTTCAGAACCCGGCAGAAAGCGCAGCATGATGGCTCTGGCCATCACGCTGCACAATATTCCCGAAGGCATGGCGGTGGGTGCCGCTTTTGCCGGGGTGCTTTCCGGCGGCGTTCTCCCGCCGGCGGCTCTGGCGCTGGCCGCCGGTGTTGCCATACAGAATATCCCGGAAGGCGCTATCATTTCCATGCCGCTGGCCGGTGCCGGCATGAAAAAAGGCAAAGCTTTCACTCTGGGCGTTATTTCCGGTGCCGTGGAACCCATGGGCGCAGGCGTCATGCTCCTCCTGACCGGTATTCTGCAGCCGCTGCTGCCCTATTGCCTCGCTTTTGCCGCAGGTGCCATGCTTTTTGTTGTAGCAGCACAGCTGCTGCCAGGTCTGAGCGGCCGCGGCGCCAGTGCCGGCATTGCCGCTTTTGCCGGCGGGTTCCTGCTGATGATGGTGCTGGATGTTGCTTTGGGCTGAAACACACCCCGCCGCGCCTTCGGCACAGCGGGGTGTGTTTTTGATTTACATAAATTTTTTGCCGCTTTCCCAGGCCTGGCCTACTTTTTCACCGATGGCATAGTAGCCGGACTGGAACTGGTCAAACACAAAGGCATTCACTTTTTTCGGATCCACCTTGCCCTCGCTGTCCAGAACCTTTTCTTCCACGCAGACATTGACAATCTCACCCACGATGTGCAGTTCACCGCCGCAGGGCTGGATATCCACGACTTTGCATTCCAGCGTCACAGGGAACTCCTCAATTATCGGCGCATCCACCCGGCTGCTTTGAACCGCATGCATGCCGGTGCGCTCAAATTTATCCTCCATTTTGTTGCCGGAGGCAATGCCGAAAAAGTCTGCCTCGGCCAAATGCTCCATATCTGCCACGCTGAGCGTAAATGCACCGCGAGCCTTGATATTTTTTGCAGTTTTGTGCCCCTCGCTGATATTCAGCGCCACCATGTTGCTGGCGCAGATGCCGCCCCAGGCCATATTCATCACATCTACCTTGTCGTTCTCGCCATAAGTGGCAATCATCAGCACCGGCATCGGGAAAAGATACGGTTTAACACCCAGATCCTTTTTCATCATGCATTCCTCCATACATCCAAATTTCAGCCATTCTTTCTGAACAGCTCGTTTTCTTTCTGTATTCATCATACTCTAAATGCAGCAAAATACAAGTACGCACTTTTCAGAAAGCTGCTTACGCTGAAGTAAGCAGCTTATTTTTTGCCTCTTCTTTCAGCGCATCGACAATTAAGTTTTCCACATAAGTTTCACCCATGGAAGTATCGACACTGATTTGATAGTTATCTACCTGCCCCCAGATCTGACGGGTGTAGTAGCGGTAGTTGACCGACCGGCGGCGATCCGTCTGCTCGATTTTTGCACGGGCCTCCTGCTCTGACAAATGCTCAGTCCGCATGATCCGCCGGATGCGGAACGGCAGCGGTGCATGCAGAAAAACCCGCAGGCAGTTTGGATGATCTTTCAGCACATAATCCGCACAGCGGCCCACGATAACACAGTTTCCCTTGGCTGCATACTCCCGAATCAAATTTGCCTGAGCTTCAAAAATAGCATCCTTAGGCGCCTCATTGTCGGATGAATACGCATAAACATGGTTGAGTAAATCAAACAGCAAACTGTTGGTCATACTTTCTTCCTGCTGACGCACAAATTCCGGAGTGTAACCGGTACAGCCGGCAGTGGCCTCAATCATTTCCTTATCATAAAAAGCATATCCCAATTTTTGGGCCAGATGTTCGCCGATATCGTGACCGCCGCTTCCGTATTGCCGGGCAATGGTAATCACCTGCACATGCTCCGGCACTGCAGTTTCTGCAGCAGGTGCCGACGCACCAAACAGCTTTTCTTTTACAGGCGCCAGCAGGCGGCCAAACAGCCGTGCCAAAAAGCCTACCAACAGCGCAGCAATTACAGTGCCCTCCCGCACACCAACCAATCTGTGCGCCAGCACCAGAGACAACACAACAGCAATCGCTGTGACGGACACATCAAATGTCACCTTTGTGGCACCGAAATCTTTTTTAAAGGTAGCAGACACTGCCCGTACAAAAGATTCGCCGGGCAGCATAGCCACATCGGCCAGCACTTCCAGATACACACCAAAGCCCAGCACCACACAGCCAGCCAGCAGCGACATAATTTGTATCGGGTAAAACTGTGGGTTTACAGCGTTGAGCAGCATCATGTTCAAATCGATAAAATAACCGAACAAAAATGAGAACGGCAGCTGCAAAACATGTTCCAGTTTAAAATTTCTGCGCAGCAAAAAAAGTTGCAGAAGAATCAGCACCACGCTCATCCAAATGGTGAACACTCCCAGCGTAGGCGGATAAAGCAGGCTGAGAACATACGGAATGGATGATATGGGTGAGGTGCCCAGATTCGCCCTGGTAATCAGAGCGATGCCAAAGAGTTGACAAACAGGCCGATTAAAAAAATAAGATAGCGTTTTGCTTTTTCCACGATTTATAAAACTTCCTCTGCCATAAGATTTTGATAAATATGTTCCATTGTATTCAGGAACTGTTCCTGCTCCTGCGGCGAAATACCCTTCATTGCCTGCTGTTCCGCCTGTGCAAAGGTCCGGGCAACAGCAGCCTGCTGCGCCCAGCCCGTTTGTGTCAAATAGACATAGAGCGAACGACGGTTACCGTCTTGCATTTTACGCATGATCAGCCCTTTTTCTTCCATGCGGCCCAAAAGAGAGGTCAGCGTGGCCGCCTCAATATGACAGCCACGGGCAATGTCTTTTTGGCTGGAACCATTGTGCTCCCCCAGATAGTCCAACACTTTTGGCTGCCCCGGCGTTAAGCCGGCACGTTCCAACATTGTAAAAACGTGTTTGCTGAACAGCGCGTGATTGGCCATACTCAGATAGTGAAAAGACCTCGTCATGAAAACTCCCCCATTTCGTTCGCTAATTATTAGTATTCTAATTATTAGTATAGAAACTTTCTGCCTGTACTGTCAAGATACACAACGTCAAAGCATACCTTGGTGTTGTCTAAAAAATTTATGCATTTTACCAAAAATGCCAACTTTTTTTGTTATATTTTCCAAAAATTTATTCCTTTAAGCCTGTTTTACAACAAAGCACAAACGCCGTTGGTTTTCGGGCCTTTTTATAAACTCTGCAGCAGCACCCAATCTTTTCTAATGCGCTTTTTCAATTCAGGCAGCAGTTCTTTGCCTGTCTTTTTGTCACGGATACCAGTTCTGCTGTCCGATCCGGGAAAATAATTGTCAAGAAGAATCACAGTGCTTCCCCATGAAAACCGGCAACAACTCCCACCTGGTCTCTTTTGAGGTATTTTGCCCGCAGCGGAAACGTATACTGCGGCGGCGGTCAGCAGCCTTGCCTACCTGCTATCCAATGCGTTGGCATCCAGCTATTTGGACGTTCCGGTCCGCAGCAACCTGGCCGCCATATAGAACGACGCCTTTACACCAAGCAATACTACACTAACATCCAATCTCAATATCGCTATATCATTCAATCCGACACAGCCGAGTGCTTTTTTGTTTGAAACAAAAAAACACTCGGCTGTGATTTCAGTCATCGACGGTATAAAGCATAACGAGCCATACCTTACGGCATGGCTCGTTGTACGTAAAAAGATTTTGCTCAACCCTCTTCAATGGCAGCCTGTGCAGCGGCCAGGCGTGCAATGGGGACACGGAAGGGGGAACAGGATACATAGTTCAGGCCTACCTTATGGCAGAAACGGATGGAGGACGGATCGCCGCCATGCTCACCGCAGATACCCAGCTTGATGTCCGGGCGGGTCTGACGGCCCAAATCGGCAGCCATCTTCACCAATTTGCCGACGCCGACCTGGTCCAGACGGGCAAAGGGATCATTCTCATAGATCTTCTTCTCATAATAGTCGCCGAGGAATTTGCCCGCGTCATCGCGGCTGAATCCAAAGGTCATCTGAGTCAGATCGTTGGTTCCGAAGGAGAAGAATTCTGCCTCCTTGGCAATTTCATCGGCAGTCAGGGCGGCACGCGGGATCTCAATCATCGTGCCCACCTTATAGTGCAGCTCCATGCCGGACTCCGCAATCACCTTGTCGGCGGTTTCCACCACCACATCCTTGACATATTTGAGCTCCTTGACTTCGCCCACCAGGGGGATCATGATTTCCGGAACGATATCCCACTCGGGATGGCGCTTTTTCACATTCAGGGCAGCCTTGATCACAGCATTGGTCTGCATCACGGCAATCTCAGGATAAGTGACGCACAGACGGCAGCCGCGGTGGCCCATCATGGGGTTGAACTCATGCAGGGATGCGATGATCGCCTTGATCTCGGCGACGGTCTTGCCCATATCGCTGGCCAGCTTTTCAATGTCGGCCTCCTCCGTGGGCACAAACTCATGCAGCGGGGGGTCGATATAACGGATGGTAACAGGGTTGCCCTCCATGGCTTCATACAGTGCCTCAAAGTCACCCTGCTGCATGGGCTCCAGCTTGGCCAGTGCCTTCACGCGCTGCTCGACGGTATCGGAGCAGATCATCTCACGGATCGCGGGGATGCGGTCGGCATCGAAGAACATGTGCTCCGTGCGGCACAAACCGATGCCTTCGGCACCCAGTTCCCGGGCCTTCTTGGCATCGCGGGGCGTATCGGCATTGGTGCGCACCCGCAGGCGGCGATATTTATCCGCCCAGGCCATCACGCGGCCAAACTCGCCGCCGATGGTGGCATCCACTGTGGGAATCGCGCCGTCATAAATGCAGCCGGTGGAACCATCAATGGAAATAACGTCGCCTTCGTGGAAGGTCTTGCCTGCCAGGACGAACTGCTTGTTCTCCTCATCCATATCGATATCCTTGCAGCCGGACACACAGCAGGTGCCCATGCCGCGAGCCACCACCGCCGCGTGGGAGGTCATGCCGCCGCGCACGGTCAGGATACCCTGGGAAGCTTTCATACCCTCGATGTCCTCAGGCGAAGTCTCCAAACGCACCAGAACCACCTTTTCGCCCCGGGCTGCCCAAACCTTGGCATCCTCGGCGGTGAAAACAATCTTGCCGCAGGCAGCACCGGGAGATGCCGCCAGAGCGCGGGCCATGGGTTCTGCCTTTTTAAGGACCTCAGCATCAAACTGCGGATGGAGCAGGGTGTCCAGCGTACGGGGATCGATCATGCACACCGCGCGCTTTTCATCGATGCGGCCCTCGTCCACCAGATCGCAGGCAATTTTCAGCGCTGCCACGGAGGTGCGCTTGCCGTTGCGGGTCTGCAGCATATACAGTTTGCCGTGCTCGACGGTGAACTCCATATCCTGCATATCGCCGTAGTGATCCTCCAGGGTTTTGCAGACCTGCTCAAACTGCTGGAATGCCTCGGGGAATTTCTCAGCCATTTCCTGAATGGGCATGGGAGTACGGATGCCGGCCACCACGTCTTCGCCCTGGGCATTGGTCAGGAACTCGCCGAAGAGCTTTTTCTCGCCGGTGGCGGGGTTGCGGGTGAACGCCACGCCGGTGCCGCAGTCATCGCCCATGTTGCCGAAGGCCATGGACTGTACGTTGACCGCGGTGCCCCAGGAATAGGGAATATCATTGTCCCGGCGATAGACATTGGCGCGGGGGTTGTCCCAGGAGCGGAACACCGCCTTGATGGCACCCATCAGCTGCTCCACAGGGTCGGTGGGGAAGTCTGTGCCGACCTTGGCCTTGTACTCAGCCTTGAACTGCTGTGCCAGTTCCTTGAGATCTTCAGCCGTCAGCTCGGTATCCATGGTGACGCCGCGGCTTTCCTTCATCTTATCAATCAGCTCTTCAAAATATTTCTTGCCGACCTCCATCACAACGTCGGAATACATCTGGATAAAACGGCGATAGCAGTCGTTGGCCCAGCGGGGATTGCCGCTCTTTCTGGCCAGCACGTCCACCACTTCCTCGTTGAGACCGAGATTCAAAATGGTGTCCATCATGCCGGGCATGGAAGCCCGCGCGCCGGAGCGCACAGAAACCAGCAGGGGATTTTCCGCATCGCCGAATTTTTTGCCGGTAATTTCCTCCAGCTTGGTGACATACTGCATGATTTCCGCTTCAATTTCAGGGCTGATCTGCTTGCCATCGTCATAATAACGGGTGCAGGCTTCTGTGGTAATGGTAAAGCCCTGGGGAACGGGCAGCCCGAGGTTGGTCATTTCCGCAAGGTTTGCGCCCTTGCCGCCCAGCAGCTCGCGCATATTTGCGTTGCCTTCGCTGAACAAATACACATACTTATGAGACATCTGTTTTTGCTCCTTCCTAACACTGACACATTCTGAATAAAGTTTGCCGGTTATAGTGGCTTCATTATAATATAAATTTCCCCGGCAGGCAATTGATTTACACAGTTTTCCGGAAGTTTTTTCCTTCTTCAATCGTCAAATTGTCTAAAAAAAATCCATATTTTTAGCATTCTGACGAATCCCGTTCATCGATCCCCCTGGTTTAGTCCATAACAGCTGTCCCTATGGGAATCCGTTCAAATTTTGTGTGGCAGTTCCATCGGCACTATGATATAATAAAAAATCTCAAATGCGCTGCGGAAAAGGAGGACAGCCATATGTATGCACCGCTTTACCACACCCTGTGCACTTTGGCGCAGCAGGGCGGAGTGCGCATGCACATGCCCGGCCACAAAGGCAGGGCGATGACGCCGCTGTTCTCCGCCGCCGCCATTGATTATACGGAAATCCCCCCCACCGGCAACCTCTATACCGGAGAAGGGCCGATTGCCCAGGCGGAAGAGGCCGCCGCAGCGGCCTGGGGCGCCGAGCACGCCTATTTTCTCACCGGCGGCTCCACCCAGGGAATCATGGCATCCCTGGCCCTCTGCGCAGCACCCGGGAGCACGATTTTGCTGGATCGCAACACCCACCGTTCTTTTTTCAATGCCATGGCGCTGCTGGACCTGCACCCGGTGTATCTGTATGAAGCAACAGCGGAACACATCTCCGCCGCACTGGCGCAGCACCCGGAAATCCAAACCGTCTGCATCACCTCTCCCACCTATTATGGCGTAATTTCCGATATTGCCGCTGCTGCTGCCGTCTGCCGGGAGCACGGCGCAAAGCTGTTTGTGGATGAGGCCCACGGCGCCCACTTTCCTTTTGCAGGCGCCGGCAGCTGTGCCATCGGCCATGGCGCCAGCATCTGCGTCTGTTCCGCCCACAAAACCCTGCCGGCTCTGGGCAGCGGCGCGCTGCTGCTGACAGACAGTTCGTTTTCCCCCGCCGCTGTGCGGGAAAAAACAGCCATGTTCGGCACTTCCAGCCCTTCTTACGCCGTGATGGCCTCCATCGACTGGGCCAGAGCCTATTTAGAGGGCGAGGGCGGCCGTGCATACCGCCGCTGCGCCGGATGGGTGCATCAGCTGCGCACAGAAATCAACCGCCGAAATGTATTCCACGCGCTCAGCAGTGAGGACGGCCTGGCTCTGGATCCCACCCGCCTGACTGTGAACACTGCCCGTGCCGGTCTGGATGGGCGGCATGCCGGCGCACTGCTGGAGCAGCAGTTTCAGATCTGGCCGGAAATGGACAACCGGGACTGCATCGTGTGTATTCTCACCTGCAGTGACACCGAAACAGACATTGACCGCTTGTCCGATGCACTGAAAGCACTGGAGGCCCATGCTGGAAATGCGCCTCTCCCCCCCTGCGGCGCACCGCCGGAGCCGGACATCTGCTGCTCTGTCCGCAGCGCCGTATTCTCTCCCCGCACATCCGTGCCCCTGAAGAAGGCCGGGGGGAGCATCAGCGCAGTTTCCATCGCTCCCTATCCTCCCGGCGTGCCCGTGGTGGCCCCGGGTGAGCGCATTACCCCGTCCGTTTTATCCTATCTGACGCAGATCGGCTACGACATGTCCGCACCGATTTCCGTCCTTTCAAAAGGAGTGCAATCAGGATGAGCGAATCCCTGAACGACCGCATTTATACCCAAATCCGCGCCGCCGCCCGCCGCGGCACACTGCACCACGCCCTGCTGCTCAGCGGCGAGCACGGCAGCGGCAAGCACGAGCTGGCCCGCTACATTGCCGCCGCCATGGAGTGCACCGCCGATGGTGACCGTCCCTGCAAAATCTGCCCCGCCTGCCGCAAGGTTTTTGTCGGCATTCATCCGGATGTAATCACCGTGCGCGACGACGCCCACAAAACATTGCCGGTGGACACCGTGCGCGCCCTGTGCGCCGATGCCTATATCCGCCCCAACGAAGGCGCACGCAAAGTCTATATTTTCGATGACTGCGCCCAGCTGGACAGCCGCTGCCAGGACATTCTGCTCAAAACGGTGGAAGAAGGGCCGCGCTATGCCGCTTTTCTGTTCCTGTCGGAAAATGCCGCAGCCATTCTGCCTACCATCCGCTCCCGCTGTGTCGAACTGAAGCTGCGCGGTCCCCAGAACACAGAACAAGAAGATGTCATGCGCGAACGCGCCCTGGAATTGGGCGACTATTTATATCAGCTGCGCGAAGATGCGCTGGTGTCCTATCTCTGCTCTCTGGAAGGGGCCAAACTCAAGCGCGCAGACCTTGCCGCACTGCTTGCCGCTGCCCGCGAACTGTGCGCTGCCGCTCTTTTGCTTCAATATGGGCAAAAAGCTCCCGCATTTTATGGAGAAATGGCGGAAAAACTGGCAAAAAAATTGACAAAAGTGCAGCTGATGGGCATAATAGACATATTAGAGCGTTATCGCCGGGAAAGTGATTTCAATGTCGGCGTCGGCCACATGCTCGGTGCCCTGGCAGCCGAGCTTTCCACATTTCTTTCCAAAAAAGCCTGATGCCCAGCCGCTTAACTTCAGGGAAACAGTCTTTTTTGATTCTCCGCCGCGCCAGCGTCTGAGCCATCAATTTTCAACTGCGCGCAGCGGGATATGCTCTCCTGCGCAGGACACATCGTATTCTGTGGCCGATTGCGTCCGCATCTGCCTTCCCGTGAGAAGGCAGGGGGCACTCCGGAAAGAGCACCGCTTTTTTCCGGTGCAAACGCCCCCGCTTACCCAAACGTTCAAAAGGAGGTATACATTTTGACAGAAGTTATCAGCGTCCGCTTCCGCGGCGGCTGTAAAGCTTATTTTTTTGATCCCCAGGGCATCAGCGTCCAGGAAGGCGACGAGGTTGTCGTGGAAACTGCCCAGGGCGCCGAATTCGGCACCTGCGTGCGCGGCAACCATATGGTGGAAGATCACGCCGTCATTCAGCCTTTGCGCCCCATGCACCGCCTGGCCAATGAAGAAGACCGCAAAACAGTGGAGCGCAACACACGGCGGGAAAAGGAAGCCTTTGCCATCTGCGAGGAAAAAATTGCCGCTCACGGCCTGGAAATGAAACTGGTGGACGTGGAGTGCGGCTTTGAGGGAAATAAAATTCTCTTTTTCTTCACAGCCGATGGCCGGGTGGATTTCCGCGAACTGGTCAAGGATCTGGCCAGCGTGTTCCACGCCCGCATTGAGCTGCGCCAGATCGGCGTGCGCGACGAGGCAAAAATGCTGGGCGGTCTGGGCATCTGCGGCCAGCCCTTCTGCTGCAAACGATTTTTGGATGAGTTCCAGCCCGTTTCCATCAAAATGGCCAAAACCCAGAATCTCAGTTTGAATCCCACCAAAATTTCCGGCTCCTGCGGCCGGTTGATGTGCTGCCTGAAATACGAGCAGCACGCTTACGAGGACGCCCAAACCCGCATGCCCAAAAATGATTCCTTTGTGCAGACGCCCGATGGCCCCGGCAATATCAGCGCCATCAATCTGGTCAAGGAAACCGTAACCGTGCGGCTGGATGACGCACCGGAAGCCCCGAAAACCTATCAGGTAGGCGAAATCATTGTTCTGCGCAACGGCAAGGGCAGCCGGGACGGCATCGACATTCCTGCCCGGCCTGCCCGGATCATAACCGAAGCGGAACCAGAGCCTTTTGGCATGGAAACGGACTTTTCCGCTCCGGCAGCCGCTGCATCCCAGCACGCTGCCGAAACGTCTGCTCCCCGCCGCGAACGCAGTGCGCACAAAGCGGCAGCATCCCAAAGCGCTCCATCTGCCAAAGAAGCGCCTGCCAAAGAAGCTGAAAGCAGCAGAGGCGGAGAAAAACCGCAAGGCCGCCGTTCCCACAGGGGCGGCCGGGGACGCCGAAACGGCGGCGAGGAAGGAAAACACCGCATCAGTTCGGAGAAAAGCGCGGAAAAAGCTGCCAAGCAGCCCGCTTCCTCCCGTGACCCCGGGCCTCGTCCTCTGCGTTTTGCTTCCAGCATTCCCTTGGCAAAGAACGCCGCCTCCCCCGTTGCTCCCGACGGGGCAGACGCAAAAGACAGCGGCGAGCGGAAAAACCGCCGCCGGGGACGCCGTCCCTTCCGCCGCGGCCGCGGCGGCGCCAAGGGCGGCGACAGCGCCAAGCCCTCTTAATTCATATCATCCCGCAGCGGGCCGGAAAATCCGGCCCGCTTTTTGCGGCGCTTGCACCGGGCAGAAAACTCTTCCCTCTGTTGCACAAAACATGCAGCAATAATGCCGGTCCCAGACGACAGAAATCATCCGGAACCGGCAAAAACAGACTACAAAAAGGAGAATATTCTTTAAATTATACAAAAAATTATCATTTCAATGACCGGGCAGCATTTGGCCGGGTGTTCAGAGAGGACTCCAATGCACCATTTGACAATCTGCATATACTCAGTTTTTCGGCCGCAGCAGTATTCGCTGCAGAAAAACCGAAACTGTCAACCGATACATTGATATCGCACCTTCCAGTTATGATAAGCACAGCACCGCATTTTAAAAAGTTCGAATGTTTCTGGCCTATTTTACAAATACACAGCTGTAAAAGGGCGGACAGGCATATCCATCAGATATGCCTGTCCAGAAGGAAGATATGTAGGAAAAAGATAATCGTAAATTTCAAGCACTGCGATCCAGAAGCGTCTGCAAAGACGACCTGGACGATTTGCGCTGCGCAGTTTTCATCACAGTGCCGGAAGCATGATGCTGTATCGGTTTCCACTCTACTTTACGGCGCAGCGCCACAACAGCAATGGGTACATAAGTCATCATAAAAAGCGGGAATGTAAACAGATAACCCAATTTTTGCACTTTTGTTGCATAAATGTTATCCCATTCGCAATAGACTGTCACCGCCCCCATAGCCATGAAGCCAAAATAGTAGGTAATGAGATTGGTCACTAAAAAGCGAAATTCCGTCAGCACAATATCATCTACCAGATAACCCGGTTGTGTGAAACAGGACAACGCCACCAAAAGATTGACCAGAAGCAGCGATACGGTTAACAAGGATCCCGGCGCTACAACCATTAAAATATCATAACAGGACAGCAGCTTTTTTCCACCGCGTCCCATGCCGCGGATCAGCTGCGGCGCATAATGCCACGCCACCTGATAAAATCCCTTGGTCCAGCGCAGGCGCTGATCCCAGCTCTGGCGGAAACGCGTGGGCTGCTCGTCGTAAATCACCGCTTTGTCACAATAACCGATGCGCTTTCCATCCGATGTGCAGTCCGCAGAAAACTGGAGATCCTCTGTCAGCAGATGGAACGGCCAGCCGCCGTTTTCCCGGATGATATCTGCCGAAATCAGGAAGCCAGTTCCGGAAATGGTGCAGTTAGAGCCTACCAGCATACGCGGGAAATTCAAAAAGCGTGCTTCACGCAAAAACCACAGGGAATATCCTGCGCTGATCCAGTTGGAGCCGAAATTCTTGGAATTGCGGTAACTGGTAATTGCCGCAAAATCGCCGCTGCACGCAGTGTTGTTCATTTCTCTCACAAAATTGCGGTCCACTAAATTGTCCGCATCAAATACAAAATAACCTGCGTAATTCTGATCCAATCCAGCGCTGCGCAAACGACTGAACAGATAATCCAGCGCATAGCCCTTGCCCACCTGCTCAGTGTTGAAGCGCTCATATACTGTGGCGCCTGCCAGGCGGGCACAGCTGGCAGTTTTGTCGGTACAGTTGTCTGCCACCACATAAATATCCAGCAATTCCTGCGGGTAATCCTGTTCCCTGAGGCTGGCAATCAGTTCGCCGATGACCGCTTCCTCATTGCGGGCAGAGATAACTGCCGCGTAGCGCCGCAGCTCTTTCGCCTGCGGCGCATCATACAGGCGGGCCCGCCTGCGCTGGAGAAAACCAATCAACATAAAAACGCCCTGATATGCAAAAGCCACTGTGATGAACACAGAAAGCAGCAGATTAAAGATATGAATAAAACTCAGCATCGCTGACCAACCCCCTTATCGGTGAGCCTATCATACCATCTCAAACGCAGATTGCAAGGCACTTTGCGACTTCTTGCGAAAGTCTTAAACCGTTCTTAATAAACGCTCTCAATCCGACACAAATCTGTTTCCAAAATGATGCAACTTCGTTACAATTTCCGCACAGTCAGGGCGAATGCACATTGACATTTTCCCTCAGTTTGCTATCATAAAGAAACAGCCAACACACCGGCGTTTGGTCGGAATTTCCCATAAAAAGAGGAGTTATCCATGTTGACATTGGAACAATTTAAAGAAGCCCGTGCCGTGCTGCGCGGCGTAATCTCCGACACCGCACTCGTTCACAGCAAATATTTCTCCGCGCTGTGCGGCAACGAAGTCTATCTGAAGCCGGAAAATCTGCAGGTAACCGGTGCCTATAAAATTCGCGGTGCTTACTACAAAACCAGCAAGCTGACCGACGAGCAGAAAGCCCACGGTCTGATCACTGCCTCCGCGGGAAACCATGCCCAGGGCGTGGCTTATGCCGCCCAGGTAGCCGGTGTGAAAGCCACTGTGGTCATGCCCACCACCACGCCGCTGATGAAGGTCAACCGCACCAAACAATACGGCGCCAAAGTGATTCTCTACGGCGCAGTCTTTGATGATGCAGCCGAGTACGCCATCAAGCTGGCGCAGGAGCAGCATATCACATATATCCCGCCATTCAATGACCTGGATATCGCCTGCGGCCAGGGTACCATTGCCTATGAAATTTTCCAGTCTCTGCCGGATGTGGATATCATCCTGGTGCCCATCGGCGGCGGCGGGCTGGCGGCCGGTGTCTCCACGCTGGCCAAGCTGCTCAACCCCCACGTCAAGGTCATCGGTGTGGAGCCCACAGGCGCCGCGTCCATGAAAGCCTCTGTGGAGGCAGGGCACATTGTCACGCTGCCTTCCGCCGTCACCATTGCTGATGGCGTGGCCGTCCGCACTCCCGGTGATCTGGTGTTCCCTTATGTGCAGAAAAATGTGGATGAATTCCTCGCCATTGAGGACGACGAACTGGTGGATGCCTTTTTAGATATTATGGAAAACCACAAAATGATTGTGGAGAATGCCGGCCTCCTGTCCGTGGCCGCACTGCGGCACCTGGACTGCAAGGGCAAAAATGTGGTGTCCATCCTCTCCGGCGGCAATATGGATGTGATCACTATGGCCAGCCTGGTGCAGTACGGCCTGATCAACCGCGGCCGCGTGTTCACATTCTCCGTGATGCTCCCGGACCGTCCCGGCGAACTGCTCCATGTGGCTGAAATCGTGGCCCGGCAAAGCGGCAACATCATCAAACTGGAGCACAACCAGTTTGTCAGCATCAACCGCCTGAGCAAAGTGGAGCTGCGCGTCACCCTCGAAGCCTTCGGCCACGAACACAAAGCCGCCATTTTGGAAGCACTGCGCAAAGAGGGTTACGATGCCCGTGCAGTGGATTCCCAGAGTGTATACGATTAACCCATAAAAAACGGAACGGACGCCGCAACAGCATCCGTTCCGTATCTATCTGAAAGCGGCTGGCCAGATCATGCGGCCGGGAGCCCAAAAGCGCAAATTCAGATGAAGAGTGCCGCTGACTGCCCTTTGCACCGCCTGCTGTATTTTATGCCCGCAGGCAGCCCGTTGTTCCCCTCAAACTTTCATTCCAAAGGAGACGATACGATGCAGATCAAAATTGCTCCCTCTATCCTGTCGGCAGATTTTGCCAACCTTCAGCGCGATATTCAGCGCATTTCCACCGCAGACTATGTGCATGTGGACGTGATGGACGGCATTTTCGTGCCCAATCTCTCCATCGGTATCCCGGTGGTGCAGTCCATCCGCCCCGTTACCACTCTGCCGCTGGATGTGCACCTGATGATTGTCCAGCCTCTTCGCTATGTGGAGCGTTTCTGCGATGCAGGCGCCGACCTGGTCACCTGCCATGTGGAGGCGGACACCCCGGAAAATATTCATCTTGCCCTGGAAAAAATCCACACCAAGGGAAAAAAGGCCGGCGTTGTTCTCAAGCCCAACACGCGCGCGGAAGCAGTGCTGCCTTTTCTCCATGCGTCGGATATCATTTTGGTGATGACTGTGGAACCCGGCTTCGGCGGCCAGAAATTTATGCCGGATATGATGGATAAAGTCCGCGCCATCCGCCGCTATATCGATGCGCAAAATCCCGCCTGCGAGCTGGAAGTAGACGGCGGCATTGATCCTGATACTGCCAAAATCGCAGTGGAAGCCGGCGCCAATGTACTGGTGGCCGGCAGCGCCGTTTACAAGGCCGACGATATTCCCGCGCGCATCCGGCAGCTGCGCGGTCTTTGAGATACAACGCAAAAGGAGAGTCCCTTTTATGGAATATTTTCCCGCACCCCTGGAAAAATTGGTGGAGCAGTTTGCAAAACTGCCCGGCATCGGCGGCAAAAGCGCCCAGCGCCTTGCCTTTTATGTGCTGAGTCTTCCGGAAACGGAAGCGCAGGAATTCGCGGACGCCATTGTCAATGCCAAGAAAAACGTCACCTGCTGTCCTATCTGCCAGAACCTCACTGCCGGCGGCATCTGCTCGATTTGCGCCTCTCAAAAACGGGATCCGTCGGTGGTTTGCGTCGTGGCAGACCCCAGGGACGTGATTGCCATTGAACGCGCCCGGGAATTTCACGGCCGCTATCATGTACTCCACGGCGTCATTTCCCCCATGAACCATATCGGCCCCGACGATCTGCAGATTAAATCCCTTCTGGACCGGGTCGCCCAGGGCGATATTCAGGAGGTCATCATGGCCACCAATCCGGATACGGAAGGCGAAGCCACCGCCATGTATATCGCCCGACTGCTCAAGCCCTTTGGCGTGCGAGTCACCCGCCTGGCCTACGGCATCCCTGTGGGCGGTCATTTGGAATTTGCCGATGACGCTACGCTGATGCGCGCCCTGGAAGGCCGCCGGGAAATTTGAAATTTTGAACTGCAGAAACTGCCCCGGGTCACAATCCGGGGCAGTTCCTGTTTTTCACAGAGAGATTCTCCGCACAAAATTTTTAATTTTTCAATGCCAAAAGCAAGCGCCGGGAAATCCGGCGCTTTGCTCAATTTTCCGTTTGCCGGCAGCAAATACGGTCAATTAAATCTTCCAGCAAAAAGGCAATCTCTGTAAAAGAGCGTCTGCTATCCCGATCGACCCACTCCCGCACCAGATGATATGCACCATTGACAATAAAAATATAAACATAGTTCTGCGCTTCTTTATCATAGCGATCCCCCAGGCGCTCCAAAATCATCTGACGAATCTGCGGCAAATAAAACAGTTTTTTGGGAAAATCAGGATCCACATTATTTCCAACCAAGACACGAATAGAATCGATATGCTGTTCCAAATAAGCGCAAATGGCTTCAATCTGCTCCTGATCCGACGCCGCCGTACCGCGCTCCAGCGTTGTGCGGATATTCTCCAGCAGTTCTTCTTCCATTTCCGCCAGCACATCATATTGGCTTCCATAATACTTATAAAAAGTAGTCCGATTGATGCCCGCTGTTTCGCACAGCAAACGCACAGACAAATTGTGAATACCCTTCGTTTTTAACAACTCCGTCAGGCTTTCCTTGATTAACCGTTTACTCAGCATAACCCGTTGATTTATTTTCTTTTCCGCCACAGCATATGCCTCCCCTTGTGCGATTCACCAATACTATACATGTTTCTGTTTCCATTTTTATAATAATTTTACCATTGGTTGGCTGTAAAAACAACACTTTGTATAGTTTTGTTGATTTTACGGCCATCGCATAAAAATTGTCGGTTTACATTTTTTTTCAACTTGGTATCTTTAAAAGTAAAGAATTGTGCACAAAGAAGGTGGATTCTCATGGCAGGCATCCGGGCAGAACATCTCACACGCAGCTATACCATGGGGGAAACCGTGATTCACGCTGTAGACGATATCAGTTTCATCATTCCAGAAGGAAAATACACCATTATTTTAGGCACCAGCGGAGCCGGAAAATCCACCGTGCTCAATCTGCTGGGCGGCATGGATTCTCCCACTTCCGGCAAACTGTGGATTGGCGAGCAGGAAATTTCCGGATATAACAAGCGTCAGCTGACGGAATACCGCCGCAACAGCATCGGCTTCGTTTTTCAGTTTTACAATTTAATGACCAACCTGACCATGCTGGAAAATGTCGAACTGGCCAGCCAAATCTGCAAAGCACCGCTGCCGGCCAAAGAAGTTTTGGAAACGGTGGGCCTGGGCGAACGCATCCACAACTTTCCTGCACAATGCTCCGGCGGCGAGCAGCAGCGCGGTGCCATCGCCCGGGCGCTGGCCAAAAACCCCGATATTCTGCTGTGCGATGAACCCACCGGCGCGCTGGATTACAAAACCGGCAAAGCGATTCTGGCGCTGCTGTATGAACTTTGCCGCAAAAGCGGAAAAACCGTGGTGGTGGTGACGCACAACGGCGCATTGGCCCCGACTGCCGACATCTTAATGCGCATGAAAAGCGGAAAAATTGAATCCTTAACAGAAAACCCTTCACCCGTCCCGGTGCAGGAGCTGGAGTGGTAATGCTATGATCTGGCTCAATTTTCTGCGTGATCTCAAAAGTACCTTTTCACGCCTGGTATCTGTCATTCTGATCACTGCCATTGCTGTAATGGTTTATGTTGCCCTGAGCGGCATTACATATAATGTTCAGCGTTTCTGCAGCACTTATTTTGCTGAGCAAAATGTGGCAGATTACTGGATCAGCGGTACAAACTTTGACTACACCGACTGCCGCGCCCTGGAAGCGCTGAGCGCTGTAACCGGCGTGCAGCCGCGCATCACTGTGGAAGCCCATGAGAAGGGAAACGATGAAATCACCGTTGTATTGTATGCCATGCCCATTGCTTTTGAGATGAACACCCCCTATCTCATGGAGGGTGCACTGCCCAGCAGCGACCGGCAAATGGTTATCAGCGACGAGTTCGCAAAAGCCAACGGGCTTTCTGTCGGCGATTGGTACGATATGACAATAACCGGCACATCACTAACCGTACATCTGCAGATAAGCGGGCTGATTAAAAGCCCTGAACTGATACGCCATATCAGCGCTACGACTCCCTCCTCCGACTTGGGACGCTATGGTTTTGCCTATCTGAGCGACACCGCTCTAAATATGCTTCTTGGCGAGAATTGCTACAATCAGATCTGCCTGACAACAGCCCCAGGTACAGATGACAGTCAGCTGCGGCAGCAAATTGACACCATTTTAGGCGACAAGGCCATCAATGTGCTGGCATTGGAGGACAGCACCGCCGCCTATTCCTTCCAAAGCACTACCAACGATTTGCAGCCCATTCTGCGTCTGTTTCCAACATTGTTCTTCCTGTGTGCCATATTGCTTATGGTCAACAACATGAGCCGATTGATTGAAAACAGCAGACAGGAAATCGGCACCTTCAAAGCTCTCGGCTATTACGACAGCACCATCCTGCGCTATTATCTGACCCACGCAGTACTGGTAGTGATAATCGGTTTTCCCCTGGGTGTATTGGGAACCCGCCCACTGATCCGGCTGATCGTGGATACCCTGGCCACCGGCTGCGATCTGCCGCCTTATACCATCGTTCAAAATTACAGTGCCTGGCTGCAGGCTCTGCTGATTACAGCATTGTGCTGCGTTGGCAGCACCTATCTGGTGGCGCGCTCCATGCTCAAGGAATCCCCCGCGGCCTGCATGCGCCCCAAACCGCCCAAAAATGCAAAAGCAGTTTTTCTGGAACGCTTTCCCGCCTTGTGGCAGCGGTTCAGTTTCAATCAGAAATACATTATCCGCAACACCCTGCGCAATAAACCCCGGATGCTGACCTGCATCATCGGCATTGCCTTCTGCATGGCGCTGGTGGTGGCCGCCTTTGGACTGCGCGACGCCATCACCCGTTACGCTGACGCCCTGACCTCCAACCAAAACCGCTACGACGTGCTCGCTTCATTAAACAGCGGCGTCACCGACGCCCAGTGGCATCGCCTGTCGGCAACCGCCAACGCACAGGCGACTGAATTTGAAATGACCACCGCCTGCTGGATTTACTCTGAGCAGAATCTCCGCACCGCCGTTTTGACGGTGGCGGAGGACACACCCTCCCTGCGTCTTTATGACCCCTATGCCCCGGAACCTCAGCCGCTTCCGGAGCACGGCATCCTCTTAGAAGAAGCTATTGCCGAAGCACTGCATGTGGAGACAGGGGATACGGTATATCTGCGTTTCAGCGGAGACAACCAGCTTCATGCCATGCAAGTAGCCCAGATTGAGCGCAGCGTTTCCGGCGTCTATATCAGCCGGAGCCTTTGGCGCAGTTTGGGACAGCCTTATACACCCAGCACCGCTTACTTTGCCGCAGAGGATCCCGATGCCCTGCGCGCGGAATTGGCGCAATACGATTTTGTCAACAGCACCCAGACTCGTCAGGCTGTCACCGACGCCGCGGCAGAGTCCCTGTCCAGCGCATCGCTGGTAGCCTATATTCTGATTGCTTTCGGCGGCGGGCTGGCCTGCGTCGTGATCTACAATTTGGGCATCATGAGCTTTTTCGAGCAGATTCGCTCCCTGGCCACGCTGATGGTGCTCGGATTTCATGATCAGGAAATCCGCCGCCTGCAGCTGAGTGAAAATATCCTTTTCACCCTGGGCGGTATGCTCCTGGGGCTGCCGGCGGGCATGGTGCTGACAGGCCTTTTTGTTTCGGTGCTGCAAGACCTGCCGCTGATGGTATCCACAAAGCCGCTGTCCTATGTGCTCTCCTGCCTGATTACGCTTTTGTTTGCTCTGGTTGTCAATGCCATGATCGGCCGCAAGATGAAGGATATTGACATGCTGGGTGCTCTCAAGAGCGTGGAATAGTGAATGGAAAGAAGTGATTTTATGAAATTTTGCCGGATGCTCCCGCTGGCTGTGGGATGCTTTTTACTGGCCGGCTGCAATGCAGCACAGTCGGATAACAGCGGTACTGCCACTGCAGAAATCGGCGATGTAATATCTCTGGTAGAAGACAGCGGCACCGTGGTGCACCGCGATCCCTATTCCATTTATGCGACAGTCAACGGCAAAATTCTCAGCTGTCAATTTGAAGAAGGGGACAGTGTCCAGACAGGAGATGTGCTTTATATTCTCGACTCCACAGATTTGGAGGACCAAATCACCCAGGCGGAACTCTCCCTGCAAAGCGCCCGGCAATCCTATGAACAGAGCGCAGCAGCCTGTCAGGATCTCACTGTCCAGGCCAAGGCCAGCGGCACTGTCACAGCGCTTCACGTCCATGTGGGGGACTATGTATCCGCCGGCACGCCCATTGCCGATGTAACGGACCGCGCAACCATGACGCTGACGGTGCCCTTCGCCACGGCCGATGCCGCGGCCATTTCTCCCGGGGCCGCCGCAGAGATTTCCTTCGTTTCCTACAGCGGCACAGCCTCCGGCACTGTGCGCCGGGTTTACGACACGCCGTCCTCTCTTTCAGGCGGCCGTGAAGGCACCTATGTGGAGATTGCTTTTCAAAATCCCGGTGCCCTCAGCGGCGGCGAAACTGCTGCTGCCCGCATCGGCACTGCCGCCTGCATGGACACCGGCCAGGTGGAAACCGGCACTTCCCAGTCCCTGTACGCTACCCAGTCCGGCCAGGTATTGTCCCTGTCCATTGATACAGGCAGCGCCGTTTCCGTGGGGCAGCCAATTATGACCATCGAAAACGACTCTCTGACCAATGCCCGGGACAATGCCCGGCTGTCCGTGGAAACAGCCGCCACCAATCTTGCCCAGCTGGAACGCAAACGCACCGACTACACACTCACCGCTCCGGCAGACGGCACCATGATTGCCCGCAGCGCCAAAGAAGGCGACTACGCCACAGCGGCAACACCGCTGGCCACACTCGCTCAGGAAAACTCCCTTGGCGTAGATGTTTCCATCGATGAAATATACATTGATAAAATTTTCCAGGGGCAGGAAGCCACCGTAACTTTTACCGACGATGCCGGCCAGGAATACTCCTATAGCGCTCAGGTGCGTCAGGTCAGCGAAGCCGGTGTCACCAGCGGCGGCGTCACCAATTATACGGTAGAACTGACCTTGGAGAACACAGAGGGGCTCCGCTCCGGCATGAATGTGATGGTCTCCATTGAAACGGCGCGCCGGGAAAACTGCCTGCGTATCCCCACCGCCGCTCTCAACGGCAGCACGGTTCAAATACAAAACGGCAGCAAAACAGAAGAGCGCACCGTGGAAACTGGCCTGTCCGGCGGCGGTTACACCGAGATTCTCAGCGGTCTCAGCGAAGGAGACGTTGTTTTGCTTCCCTGAATCCAGGCTGGCACTGCCAAGGGCATGGTCGCTCCCCCGCCTTGACAAATTCAGCGCTTCCTTTTACAGTGTATATCAAGAGGAAAATTAGCCTGTCGGTTCTGCCCCATTTCCTTGCCTGATCATCCCGAAAGGAGCCTTCTTATGAATGTAGAAAAGACCATCGAAAATTTGACCAAACGCGGCTTCGCCGTGCGTTATTTCCCAACGGCAGCAGAAGCCGCCGCTTATCTTGATGCCTCCATCGACAACAAAAGTGTCGGCATTGGCGGAGCCGTCACCCTGCAGCAAATGGGCATATACGAAGCGCTGTCCAGGCACAATCAGGTATACTGGCAGTGGTATGCGCCGGAGGGCGTCAGCAAAGAAGAAACCTACGCCAAAGCCGCCACAGCAGATGTTTACCTTTCCTCCGTCAATGCGATCGCCGAAACCGGCGAGCTGATCAACATCGACGGCACGGGCAATCGGGTAGCCTCCACGCTTTATGGCCACCAGAAAGTTTACCTTGTCGCCGGCGTCAACAAAATTGCCGCGGATTATGAGGCCGCCCTTTGGCGCGCCCGCAACATCGCCAGCCCCAAAAACGCCCAGCGTCTGCACAAAAATACGCCTTGTGCGCAAAAAGGCGACAAATGCTACAACTGCAGCAGCCCGGATCGCATTTGCCGCGGTCTCGTCGTGCTGTGGGAACCCATGAACTGTATGGAGACCGAAGTAATTTTGGTGGGAGAGTCCCTTGGTTACTGAACCTTTCCAGATCTGATTCTCTTTTACGGATACCGGCGCAGGCATTACACTCTGTTTTCAGGAAAGGACGCGCCGGATAATCTGTGCATTTCCAAAGGCTGCTTTCCCCTTCCGTGTCAAAGTAAGAATTCCCCAGGATGCGCTGCACAGGCAAAGCATTTCTGCATCTGCTCAGGAAGGCCCCGTTGCTGCCATATCAAAACAAGCTTTTCATCTTTCTCTAAAACACTGCTTTGCAGTTATCCGGAAAGAGATGCATCTTTTTTACTTTTCTTGACATTTTATCTGAAATTGTTATAATCATATAGCATAAAATCATTCTGTCAGAATCGAGGCCATCTATGAAAAATCCAAAATCTTTGGTCTGTGCCATTTTCGGCGTCCTGTTTATCCTTGCCGCGCTGGTTTTGCGCGACACCGGCAACGGCGAACTGGTTGTCACTGCAATTATCGCAGGCATCTTCCTGCTGATTGTGTCCTACCACATGTACAAAGAACCAGAACGCTATGCCGATGAGGACGACGAAGACGAAGACGATTTTTAAAGACCTTTCATCTGCACAGGTAAATTAAAAAATGCTCCGATGCAAAAGCATCGGAGCATTTTTCATATATCCTTTTCCGCTCACACCACAGCCAGTTCCAGCGTTTCCCAGGTGTGTCCTGCCTGCTCAATATCTCCCCAGGTTGGGAAACGCACCTCCAATTCCGCCCAGGTAAGATAGCGGAAATAGAACTCTGTTTCCAAATGACAGGGAATAATGTCCAGGATAATTTCTGCAATACGGTCGAATTCCTCCGGAATCCCCGCCGTGTTGGGAAACGTAACCCGCACATGGCCTGCCTGCACTGTTTCTGCCACCTCAGCCATAATACCGCAGCCGCCGAGGGCGCGGTTGATCGCCTGCAGGGTAAAATCATCTCCGCCGATCTGTGTCAGCGCTGCAATGGCCGCACGGCGCAGGGCCAGCGTGGGCGCCGCCGGCTTTTTCGCAAACAGCGTCTCTATCTTGTCAAGTCCCCAGCCCTCTGCCGTGGGCACCAGCGCTTCCCGTTCCGTTTCTTCCATCTGCGCTGCACAGCCATCCAGCATCAGGCCAATGCTCTCCAGTTCGCTTTTGCTGATGCTGCCGGAATGAAACGTATAAATTCCCAATGGCGCAAGCAACTGCTCCAAATACGTCGCATATCCCAAATCTGCCGCCTCCCTCATGTCATGGGATTGATGCTCAGTGCTCCCAATACCGGCAGCACCGTGGCCTGGGGCGCAAGATCCGCCTGCGGTGCCAAAATGTGATAATTTTCCAGTCCTTCCACCGCATGCAGCTGTGCATGCAATTGGGAGAGCAACACGCCGCAGCTCAGTCGTGCCCCGGTAAAATAGCTGCGCACAGCGGCCTCTGCCGCAGCCTGCACCCCTTCAAAATCTGCCCCCTGGGCCGGCTTCAAGGTAAGGCTCACATCCACCGTCGTTTCCTCGGGCGCTTTCACCTGCACATCCACTGCAATTTCCCGCTTGCTGTCCAGCTCCGTCTGAATGGCGCTGAGCAGCGCCTCCCCCGGTTTTCCTGCCGTAGTCGCCACATAGACGTCCACCGTGCCGATTCCGCGGGCGCGGCCCACTGCTTTTGCCGCCGCCACGGTTGGGTGCAGCAGTGCCTGACTTTCATAAAAAGCCGCATTGGCCCCGTTGGGCAGGCGGCGATAGCTGTCCAAAATCCGCTCGCGCAGATGCGCGTCCGTCTCTGCGTCTTCGCCGCCGGTAAATGCCGCCGGGTTGGTGCAGCTCACAATTCCCGCCGGCGGCACTGACATGGATAGAATCGTATCTTTACCCGTGTTTCCGGCGGCACCCGCCTCTACTGCCTGAGCCGGCACATCCGTCCACAGCGCGCCTGCCGTCAGCGCCCCCGCTTCCGTCGTTTCATAACGCACACCGGCAGCATTGAGGCAAACCGTTCCCAGGGGAATCTCCAGCGTCTCCTGCGCCGCAGTGCGCACAGAAAAGCGTATGCTGCCTGTCGCCCGCACCGCTTCGGCCCGGGTCAATGCCCGCATCTGTGCATGGTAATCGAGCCAGGCGCCCTCCGCCGTCTGCGGAAAGCTCTGGCGCTGCACCCAATCCGCCTGGGCATACAGCGCCTGCACCTGCGCCGCCACAGCATACAGGCGCACCGCCAAATCACAGCTGTTGGATACATCACGCCCGATGCGCTGTGAAAAATCCGTCAGCATCTGCTGGTAAATCTCTTCTGCTGTTTTCATTTCTATCACGCTTCCTCACTGTATCGTCAGGGCGATTTCCATCGTCTGTCCCCGCCAGGCCAGAGCAACCTGCAGCGTGTAAAGTCCACCGCCGGCATCAGTCAGCGTGACGCCGGTAATTTCCAGCTCCGTTTCATCGCTCAGCGCCTGGCGCACTGCCAGTTCCGCCGCGCTGGCGCGTTCGCCGGCCGCTGTGCGGCCCAGCAGGTGCAGCTCGCTGCCCAGCTCCGGCAAAAACGGGAATCCCGCCCTCCGGGCCGTCAGCTTATAGAGCACCCGCTGCACCAGCTCGGCGCTGCCCTCCAGGCGTTCCATGGCGCCGCTGCTGCCAGGCACATAATCTCCATTCTGAATTTTCAGCTCCATCACCCCTGGCCTCCTTCCGCAATGCCGCCAGATTTGCATTGACAAGGCTGGTAGGCCTCGCCGTTGATGATCACATTGCCCTGAAGCAAAATGGCGCCGTCGTTGCGCAAAGTGATGGATGCCGCCTCGGAGCGCAGCTCCACTTCCCCGTCCGCCAGATCTGCACTCTCCCCCTGCACACCCAGCACAAAAGCCTCTTCTCCGCCGGGGCCGCCCTTGAGCACCAGCACCCGGTCGCCGCTTTTCGGCCGCCAGGCCAGGCCGCCCGGCGCACAAAGCGCCAGATTCCGCACCTCGCCCCGGGCGTATACCCCGGCCTGCTCCCCGCCGATGGTGGCCACGCCCAGGTCCGCTGCTGTTTCGCTTTCGGTCCCGCCGTGGCGCAGCCGTTTTGAAATCCACATCATTCTGTCAGCCTCCTCATGGTCAATGTGGTGCGCTCGCCCTGTCCGTCACAGGCCAGGACGAGCTCTTCCACATAGAAATCCCCAGTAATCCCGATATCAGCGCGCTCCATGCGCACCACGCTGCCCGGTTCTATAAAAAATGCGCCGCTCAGCACGACAGTCATCTCCCGCGCCCCCTGTTGGGAGCGCGCAATTTGATAGGCCCCGGTGTAGCGCATGGCGTTTCCTGTCGAGCGCCCCGGCGTATACAGCACTTTGCGGCAGCTGCCGCCCCGCGCCGCAAACGCCGCATTGACCACCCGCTCTTTGGTTCTGCGCACCTTATCCACCACCAGCACCTCCGAGTAAACGCCGTAGCGCCGCTCTTTCCAGCGCAGCTCCAAAATCGGCGTGCCGCGCCGGATGAGATGCCGCGTGCCATCGTCCTTCCAGAGAGTCGGCACCAGCACGCCCTCCGCCGTCATGCGTGGCTCAAATCCGCCAAAATAGCGGGTAAAATTGCTCAGCGCCTTCCACTGGCTCGAACCGCTGGCCACAGCATAGCTGCCGGCGCCCCGCAGTTCCGGAAACGGCGTCCAGGAAATGCCGCAGGGAGCAGCATGACTGCGCAGCAGCTCCGAAAGCACCGGGCAGCTGTATTCCACCGCTTCGGCCTCGTTATCCAGCAGCAATGCAGCCAGCCCCCGCCCGCTGACACAAAGGCTCTGTCCCCGCCCATCCTGCACAATTTCATGCTCATCCACCACAGCGCGCAGAACCGTTTGCCCCGACTGCCTGAGTGTCGCCCGCCAAACCGTTTCCAACTGCTCCGCCATGGCCGGAACATAGGGGCAGCGCAGCTGAAAGCTGTCACAGGGCACGCCGCCCGTCAGCGCCACCGACCACTCCAGCAGCGGCGGCAGCGCAAACGCCGCGCCGCCGTACTGCTCCAAAACACATTCCATCATGCCACCCGCACTTTCTGGCCCACAAAAATCAAATTGGGGTTTTTGATGCCGCTGTTGAGTTCCAGCAGCCGCGCCACTGTTGTTCCGCGGCTCTGGGCAATCGCCCACAGGCTTTCGCCCTGGCGCACTGTGTGGTAAACTGCGGCACTTTGGGCTGTATCTCCCGGCTGTGTGCCGCCGGACCCGCCGGTGTCGCCCCGAACATCCGTCACCGTCTGCAGCACTGCATCATACCCATCGTAGCTCTCCCAAAATTCAAACGTATAGGCCACATAATCAGGCCTTGGCACCTGCTCCAGGGAAAGCCCCACAAAATACACATGGGCCGACTGCCAGCAGGGGTGCACCAGGATTCCCTCGCCCCCGGTATAGTAAACCGTCGCCAGGCGCTTGAATTCTTCATAGGCCCCTTCCCCGACAAAAGCGCCGCTGCCCGTCATCACCCGGCAGCTCTGCCCCAGATTCTGCATGGTGTAGTACCCGTAGGGCACCTCCTGCACCGCCACGCGGCGGCGGTAGGTGATACTGTAGCGCTCCGGATTATGAGGCCAGACATAGTCTTTATAACGCATCGGCTGCAATCTCGCCATTTTCATCCTCCTCACAGCAGTTCGTGCGCGCCGTCATAACGCCGCGCATCCCGCTCAAAATAAGCAGACCACTCCGCGCCGCTGTTCTGCCGCACGCTTTCCGCCCCGGCAGACGCCGCCGCCCGTGGGGAAGCGGCAGCAGCGCGCCCGCGGGTGTGCTCCATGGTTTCCAGCTCTGCCAGCAGCTTGGCCGCACCGCCGCGGACGGTTTCCGTTTTGCGTTGCGTTTCTTCCCCATTTTCTGTTCCAAAAGATATCTCTGGTACAAAGCGCCGCCTGGATGCGGCAGTATTTTGTGCTTCCAGTCCGTTGTTTTCCTGCATCAGCTGCCGCAGCGCTGCCTCCGCCGCTTCCACCCCCGCCAATACGAAGGCTCCCGTCTTTTCCTGTCCGCCGCGCTGCCGCAGGGGCTGCTCCCGCTTTTGCGGCTGCAGAGCTGCATTGCTTTCCGGCGCGGCTGTTTCTTCCCGCTCCGGGAGCACCGAAATGGTGCTCCCGGAGCGATCTATATAAACCGGCGCAGCTCCGTTCTCTGCTGAGCGTGTACCAAACAGAGCGCGCCAGAGAAAAACGCTGCGTTTCTCCAATTTCTGCCAATAACTCAATCTGCATGTCCCTCCTTGAGTGTCTGATAGCGTTCTGTATCAAACGCCGTGTTTTCCGCCGCTTCCCACCGGGAGAGCGGTGCGCCGCAGCATACGCACCGCCGTTCCATCGCCTGTGCCCGGCATGCCGGACACAGTTCCTCCAGCTTTTCTTCTTCATCCAGCCATTGCTGCAAAATGCAATACAGATATTCCCGGCGCGTAATGCGCCGGGCCCGCTCTTCTCCGGGCAGCACACCGAATGTTTTCAGCACACGCCAGCGCAGGCGTTCCTCCGGCGCGTGCCTGAGCCTTTTTTTAGCGCTTCAATGGTCTCCTCTCCGCTGTCCATGCCGGGGTCCGCCGCCTCACTCCAATCTGCATAAGCTGCCGCCACTGCGTGGATTTCCTCCGCTGAAAGGGCCTGCAGCACTTCCTGGGCCGAAGCAAAGACCGGCGCCCCATTTTTCTGCAGGCATATTGCCGCCAGGGCTGCAAGCCCCGGCAGCGCCTCCATCAGCGCGGGAGATGCCCCGCAGGCAGCGGAAATCTCCAACAGCTCCGCAGCGGAAAGCAGCCGCATATCCAGCATTTCTCCGCGCACCGCAATGCTTTTTGTCTCATGGCGGCTGCACAGGTTCTGCAGAAATTGATCCGTCATTCCTGCACCTCCATGCGCTTGGAGGCCAGAATGGTCACGCTCTCTGCCACCATGGCCCCCAGCTGGCCGTCCTCTTCTATGTCGCTCCACTGGCAGCCGCTGTAAATTACCTTGCGATCCGGCTTGCAGATGACCAGGGAAAAGTCTGCCAGGTCATAAAAACTGATGCCGTCGCTGATGGCGTCATCCGTGGCATACAGTCGCTTGAGCGTCAAAACATAGTTGTTCTGCCCCGGGATAATTGCCACGGGTTCGCTCTCGCCAAAGGCTTCCACCGTCTGGCTGGTTTTGCTGGCGCGGGCCGTGTAGCTCTGCACCACAGCAATTTTCTTTCCGTCCGCTTCCAAATAAATATCGCTGCTGGTTGGAAATCCAGAAAGTTCCATCGTCCCTCACCCCCTTCTCAAACGGTAATGTGCGCCGTCAGGTAAATCTGGTTCAGACCGTGGGCCACTGTAAAGGTGAATTCCACCTCACACACCGAGGGATCCTCCGCATCGGCGCGCACCTGCACCTCGCCAAAGCTGTCGATGATCTCTGCGCTGCGCTTGTTTTCCAGCTCTACAATCACCTGGGAGCGAATGGCGCTGCGGGTCTGGGCCGTGTTTTTCGTACGGCTGAATTTACGCCGCAGCCCATTGCGGATCTGGGGAATGACGTCGTCTACAATCAATATGGTTGTCAGCTCCCGCCAAGTGGTATCCGGCGCGGCGCCCGTGGTGGTGCGCGTCGTGATGCCGCGCACCGCGCTCACCGCGCCGGCGCTGCTCTCCAGCGGCGTCACGCCGCCGCGCACCAGCAAATCGATTTCATCGTCGCTGTACTGCGCGGCAAGCCCGCTCAGCCCCTGCACCACTGCGCCGTTCAGCGGCACTGCCGGATCGCTCTGGACCGCAATCACCCCGGCCAGCGCCGCAGCAGTTGCTGCGCCGCCCAGGGCCTTGCCGTCGCCGTCCAGCCCTTCGCCGCCCACCAGCACCACGCGTTCGCTGTTGATAGCCTCTGCATGGTCGATCAGCTCTGCCACGCTTTCTTCCGCGCTGCCCACCACCGCAATCCGCTCACGCCGGGCGGCGGATGCCGCAACCACGCTGTCGCGCAGGGCCTGCTGCACCTCAGAGTCCGTACTGTCGCAGACAATGACGCCAATCTCATCCTGCTGCTCCAGCAGGGCAAATGCCGCCTGATAGTCTGCCTGCGTTCCCGTATCTTTTACCGCCACCGCGATAACGGACGCCGCACCGTTGAGATACAGCATCCGCAGCAGCAGTGCCATGGAGGTTGTCTCCAAATCTTCTCCAAATGCGGCCACGCCCGCCGCGTAGCTGCTCAGGGGCACCACCGTTTCCTTCTCTCCCTTGGCCGCTTTTGCCGCCACGCCGATCACTTTTCGCGCTGCGCCGCCGCTGACCACCGCAGAAGCATCATAAGACGAATAAACCCCCGGCCGCTCGTGGATTATCGTACTGTTCATTGCACCACACCTTTCAAAATAAAGTCTGTCAGCATTGCGCCCTCTTCCCGGCGCGATGCCAAAATATATGCGGTGCACAGCAATGTGCACCGGCATTTGAGATAGCCGCTGGCGCTGTCCGCCGCAGTCTCGCCGCGCTGCAGCTGCGAAAAGCGCAGCCCGTCCTGCCGGGTGAAACACAGCGTCTCCATTTGGCAAAACAGATCGTCTATGGCTTCGACCTGTCCCATCGGCGCGTAAAGATCCGCGTATAGCTCCAGCGCCACTTGCTTCCCGTAGCGCTCCACGGTGCCGCCCGTCGCCTCATCCACGCTGTTTCCCAAATAATGCCAAAGCGCCGCATCTCTGCTGCAGCTCTGCCGGATGCCCAGCACTGCCGCTGCCCCCTCCAGGTGCGGCAGCCTGTCTCGCTCCCAGGCCCGCAGCGCAGCAATTCCCGCTTCCTTCAGCTGCTTTACCAGCCGGTCCGTAAGCTCCGTAAAAAGGTTCATCATGCCAGCGCTTCCCTCGCCGGGCGCAAAACCGCCCACCAGTGGGATTTTTCCCCGCCCGCATAAATGGCCGCAGCCGTCTGCACCAAATACGCTTCTCCGTCGAAAGAGATCCCGTCGCCCGCCCGCAGGGCCTGCTCCGCCGGGCCGATATACAGCCATCGGCGCAAATCGGCGGCGCCGAAATTGGTCTCCTCCGCAGGCGAGCGCGTTTCCTGCCGCTGAATTTGCTGCACAAAGGCGCGCACCTGCACCGCTTCCCCGCTGCCCTGCAGCTGCACATCCCTGCCATATTGGCGCAAAATGCGCGCAAACTGTTCCGTCATCCGCGCACCCCCAAAAAAGCAAAGGCATCGTCTTTCACAAGCCCTTCCAGCAGCCGGGCGCCGGCCGCGCGCAGAGCCTCTGACGCAGCAATCCGCTCCTGCGCATTCGCCTCCTGCACGGAAACATCCCCAGCCCGCCAGGATGCCGTGCCGCCCGCGCCTTTGCCGCTGCAGTAGTCTGCCGCAGCCATCCAGGCCACTGCACAGAGAAATGCATCGCTCTGCCCCAGGGATTCCTCCCTCAGCCGATCGCGCAGCTTTTCCTGCTCCGCCCTGCACAGCGCCGCAAGATAGTCCTTCTCCTCTTCCCCGGCACCGGTAATGAGCCGGGCCATTTCCAAAATCTTTTCCTCCATGCAACCGCCCCGCGCTTTATTTCAGTGTCAAAACTTTGGAAGCGTCCTGATACAGCTTGGCAAAGCCGGAAATACTGGTAATGGCCGCACGCTGCAGCTGGCGGTCGATCAGCTTGTCATACTCCACCTGCACATCGCTGCCGCAGATCATCTCCAGCGCATAGTGCTTGTCCAGGCCAATCATGGTGCCATCCGGCAGGGCAGACGTGCGCAGCAGCGTTGCTCCCAGCGGCGTGGACAGGGAACCTGTCCCCTGGAAATTCAGTCCTGTGAGGGGATTCTGGAACTCTTCCAGCTTCAAAAGGCTCAGCATCACATCGCTGCTCACCAGCATGGTGTTCATTTCATAGGGGTCAAACTGCGCCCAGAAATCCAGCAGCGCATCATAGCTCAGGGTGCCTGCCGTGCCGCCGATGGGTTTGGTGCCGATTTTGAAGCTCGCCGCCGCATTTTCATTGCCGTCGCCGTTTCGGATGACATCGATGGCGTCGCTCAGATGCATGCGGGCAATGTGCGCACCGATTTGACGCAGCGTTACAGAAAACAAATCCAGCCGCTGGAATCGAATGGCTTCGTAAGACGCCACCAGCATGCGCCCGCGCTTATGCAGCTGCACAAGGTTGGTCTGTGCTTTTACCGTGGTTTCCGGCAAAGCCGCCCCTTCTGCCACCACGCGCAGGCTCTTCTCCTCTTCGCTGGGCACCGATGCGATCGAGCGGTAGTCCAGCCCGTCAAAGCGCGTCACCGCCGCAGTGATCGCCGGCAGGATATTTTCCGCTTCCATCCCCTGGCGCACCGCCCTGGCCACAAACTCCGGAAACAGCACCGAAGATTCCGTGGTGTGGAAGAATTTCTCCACCACGTCGCTCAGCGCGCCTTTCACCTTGATGTCAAAGCGCTTGAGCTGCCGCTGATAAGCGTCCAGCCCTTCCAGGGGCGTCCCGTGGTACTGGGCGCTGGGGTCTGCCGTCTCCAGCACCTGGGTAAAACTTTTGCCGCTTTCGGCATACATGCCTTTTTCCAGTCTGATGCTATCGCAATGGTATGTCATGTTCGTTCCTCCTTAAAGCTTGATCACGCAGGTGCCCGCCGCAGCGTCCACCGAAATCACCCAGCAGGTCTGCCCGCTCTGTGCAGTACACACGCCGCCTTTGCCGTCTGCGGTCAAAACAGCCTGGCCCACCGCAGGGGCTGTGCCGCTGTATGTCACCTGGGCCAATCCGCCCAGCTGCACTGCGCACACCGCTCCGCGTTTGGAAATGCATACGCCGCAAAAAGCGTCCGCACTGGCGCAGGGCGCCGCTGTGTCCGCTGCGCTGAGTTTGACCACCTGGCCTTCCTCCGCGTCGTCACAGGCAAATGTGGCACTCCATGCGCCGATTCCCTCATAAGAAAATTTCACTGTCATTTCCTCCTTTTCAAATCATAAAAGCGCTGCCGTCGCCCGGCAGTTCCGCCCTTTCGTCATAGGGCAGCTGGGGTAAAAACGCCGCGCATTCTCCTTTTCCCCGCCAAACGCGCCGCAGCTCCAGCAGCTCCTGTTCTTCGAGTTTTTCCAGCGCTGCGGCAAAAATTTTGCCGTCCGCCTCCGGCTCTGCCGCGCAGAACAGGCGCAGCACTTCCCTCCGCAGGCCGCGCAAATAACTCCGGCCCAGCGCAGCCTCTGCCTCCAGCTTTTCCAGCTGCACAAGATCGGCCTCCCGTCCCGCCGCGCGCAAAAAATCCTTCAAGTGCCTGCCCTCCGGCATAAAATGCTTCATCACGCCGGCGTTTCTCTGCGCCGGTACCGCTACGAAAGACCATTCGTAGGCGTCTTCCGCGCCGCACAGCTCCCGATAGCAGAGTTTCCCGTCATAAACCTTCCCCGGGATATGCTCGCAGCTGCCGCTTTCCGCGCCGCATACGGAACACACCGCCTGGCGCACGCTGCATCCTACAGACACCTCTTTTTTGATGCCCGCTTCAATCTCCTCAATCAGCTCTGCATTTTTCGCCGTGCGCAGCAAATAGGCCTTGCCCTTCAGGTAGCAATAGCCGTCACCGGCGGCGGTCAGGCGTCCCTCCTCGCGGCACAGCTCCGTATGATAAATGCGCGCCGTCTGCTCTTTGGCGGACCAGCAGTGGTCAAAAATGCCGCTTTTGCCCACAAACATGGGTGCCAGCTGGGCCAGCGTCGCTTCGGGAAAGCGCTCCCCATCCCGGTCCACCTCGTTGTCGCACAGGCGCACGCAGAAGGTATAGACCTCTTGCGGCGCAAGCGTTTTTTTGGCCAGGGCATTGATCTGCTCCATATCCGCGCTCTGCTCTGCATGCGCTTGTGCCGGTGCCTGTTTTTGAATTTTCATTCCTTGGCTTCCTCCTTGTCGTTTTCAATTCGCAGCTTCCTTGCCTGCTGCAAATAAAGCTGCGCTTTTGCATCCTCCACCTCATCCTGCAAATTGATGGTGTCCCATACAATTTCAAAATCACACACCCATCCCTGGCTGCGCAGCCAGAAGGTGCAGATGCGCTCCAGCACAGGTGTCAGCATGCGCCGGATGGCATTCATCTCCGTGGTCAGCATATCCGCCTGCTGAGAACTCATCCGCTCCGTGGAGGACCAGTTCAGCCCCAGCATAAAAGGCGGAATTCCCGTTCTGGCGATCAGCTGCTCCAAAATCTGCCGCACAGGCACCTCGCTGTCCAGCACCTGGTTGTCCGCGCCGATCACTTTGATCGTCACATCTCCCGCCGCCACAAAATCGCGCACATAGCCGTCCTTTGTGCTCTCCATGGCCCGGGACCACTCCCGGGCGATCTGGGCGCTGCGCTCCCGGGCCAGGCTGCGCTCGCTGTCGCTGTCCGGCTTGTAAATCACCGCAAAGTGCACATTGCCCACCCGCTCCCAGTTTTGTCCCAGCGCATGGTAGATTTTCAGCAGGATTTCCGTCATAAACGGCATGGAGCGCAGCAGCGACACCCCATAGGGGCTCCCGGCTTCCGGATGAAACGGGGTAAAAAGCAGCAGTTCCTGGCGGGGCAGGGGGCACAGCGCACCGCTCTCATCCCAGGCGCACAGGCAAAATTCCAGGGGCGAGGCACCTTCGCGCACCTCCACCCGGGAAACATCGCCGCATAAAACAGCCGCCGCACCGCCGCCGCGCTGCGGGACAATTTCTCCCACCGCCCGGCCGCAGGTCAACAAAGAATCCAGATACTGATCCAGAAAACTGTTGATGCCCCGCTGTCCCCGGCCCACATTCACCGTGCGCAGAAAACCGGCCAGGCCGCGCTCTGCGGCGGCATCCCCGCAGCACACGGAAAAGCCGCCCACCAAGCGGATGATTTTCATCAGCGCCGCATCCACAATGGGCACCGCTTCCCGGATGGCGCGATACAGGGCAATTTCCCCGCTGCGCAGCGGCACATATCCGCTGAGCGCCCCAAAAGGATGGGTATCCGCACTGCGCAGCTGCACCTGCGCCGCCGGCATCGTTTCGCGTTTTCTTCCAAATTTCATTCTTGTCTTTACTCTCCTCCTCTATCCTGCCGGCCGGGTCACTGCAGCGGCAAAGAAACCGTCGCCGGCTTCCCGTCTGGCAAGATACACTGCAAAATAGCGCATTTCATCCATGGCGTGGTCATTTTCCTTGCGCGGCGCATCCCTGGCCGAGGCTTCATTCCAGCAATACAGTTCCATTTCCCGCAAACAGTCGGCGCAGTTGCTGCAAAGCACGATCTTTTTTTCTTTGAGCATCCCCGCTGTGATGCGGATGCCGGACAGCACGTCATTTTCCGCCCGCTGTACCCGCAGGCCCGTCCGCCGCAACGCCTCGATAAAACTGGCTGCCGACGGGTCCACAATCACAGCCGCGGCCTCCCGGCCCCCCAGCAGCGCAAGCAGATCCTCCACATATTCCGCGTCCGTTTTCTGCCGTCCTTCCCGGCGGGACGCATAGTAATATTCCGCAATGCGGTACCAGGTTTTCCCCCGCCGGCCCCACAGGCCAAAGGACGCCGGGTTTGCCGTGCCGTAATCCACGCTGACCACATATTCCTCACAGGGCCCTTCCGGCGGCGGAACGCAGTCGGCGCTCCGGTCAAAAAAGTCGTATACCAGGCCCTGGGCTTGCGTCCACTCGCCCAAAATGAAGCGGCGATAAAATACCCCTGTGTAGGAGTTGCGGTAGCGGCGGCGGACAGCCTCGCTCAGGGCAGGATTGTCCTCCATGGTGAAGTGAAGATACAGCGTGTTGCGCTCCCGCGCCTTCAGAATCCACTCCCGGTAAAACCAGTGTTGCGGCCCCTCAGGATTGCAGTTGAACCACAGCCGGGCCCCCTCCACGCTGCAGCGGGCGCAGGCCTGCTCCACAAAGGAGCGGGGCATCAGCACCACCTCATCGAGCAGCACCCCGGCAAAGGTGATGCCCTGGATCAGCGCCGCGCTCTTTTCGTCATACCCCCCGAACAGGTAGAAGCGGTTGCGTCGGCCGGCGCAGGAAATTTCCAGCAGATGCTCCGTGCGGTGCTCCGTCCAGCGGATGCCCAGCCGGCGTAGCCAGGGCAGCACCGCCGCCAGCACATTGCGCCGGGCAGAAATTACGCTTTTCCCGCAAATGCCGAATTGTGCTCCGTCAAAGCGCGCCATGGCCCAGCATATGAAACCGAGGGCCATACACACCGTTTTTCCGCTGCGCACCGCGCCGTCGCAGATAATTGCGTCCCGCCCATGCGCTGGCGATGCCTCGCACCACCAGGTCAAAACCTGCTTTTGCTTTTCAGAAAATCTCACCGGGCCGCGGCACTCCCGTCAGCGCCCAGGGCGCCGGCGCTCTCCTCCAACGCCTGGAAAAAATCCCGGGCTGCAGCGCCGGCCTCCTCCCTTCCGCCGCACAGCAGTTCTCCCAGAATCTGCAGCGCCCGCACCCGGTCAAGAAACTTGACCTCTGCGGCGCCCTCGCGGCTTTTGAATTCCGCCACCGCCAGCAGATCCAGCTCCGCCACGCTCTTGCAGGTTGCGCCGCAGGCCAGGGCCACCGCGTCGTTTGGCCGGGAAAATGCAATCTGGCACAGGCGGCGCACCACGTCCTCCAGCCGAATGCTTTCCCATGCGCTCTGGCGCGCACGTTCCAAACAGCGCTGCACCTCCTCGCTCTCCAGCGTTTTCCAGCCGTCTTTCACACCGCTTTCTCTGGCCGCATACTCCGCATCCGGCCGTTCAAGATATGCGCGGCAAAAATTTCGTTTGCCGGCATCCAATTTTATGGTCTGACTCATAGATCCTCCTTTCACCCATAGGCCGGAAAACAAAAAAAGTTGCACCTTGCGGTGCAACTTTTCAGAATTTTTCTTTTTTTCGGTTTTTCAAACGCTTTGCTTCCTTTTCGTTTTCTGCAGTGCGCCCTGCTCAGGCATCGTCTTTTTCGGCCTGATGATAATAAAGATAGCGCCGGGCCATATCCAGCAAAAATTGTTTTCCGGTATCATCCATGGTATGCATCAGCGCCGCCACCTCTTCAGTCATGTCGTCCGCTCCCGTTTTCACATTGTCCTGCAGCAGGCTGTCCACTGTAACGCCCAGCGCATTGGCTATGTCAACCAAAGTTTCCAGGCTTGGTTTGCCCTCTCCTCGTTCAATCTGGCCGATAAAATTGATGCTTTTATTGGTTTTTTCCGCCAGCTTTTCCAGCGTCAGACGCTGCAGCAGCCGCTCGTCCCGAATTCGCTTTCCCAATGCTGCATAGTCCATTTTATCACCTCTACTTTATTTTAGAGAGGTCATAAGTTTCATTAAATCAATTATAAGATTAAATTATATTGACTATAAGATTAAAACAGAATATACTTGATGTGATCAATGTGATAGAAAAAACGGGAGGGAAACGATATGCACAGATTGCACATCAAAGATCTGACGGTGTTATGCTCTGCTGCAGCGCTGCTTTTTTGCCTGTCATCCTGCAGCAGCGGGGAATTGGCCCCCTTTTCCAAAAACTACGAAAGCGCGGAAGAACTCACAGATATGCTCATCGCCAACTATGACGGTTCGGAAGCACAGCTGAAAGCCCTGGAAAAAAACACCGCCATCCACCACTTTTTCACTCCGGAGGAAGCGGATAATCAAATTGCCCGCACCCTCTATAGCGCCAAAGAAACAGCAGACCGGCAGGAAGCCGAAAGCACCGCCGGCATGACAGAGGATGAAATTATGGCTGCCGGCCTCACTCCGTCTTCTGACGGGGAGAGTGAATCGGCTCCAGTGGAAAGTGTCAGCTACAGCGGCATGGACATTTACAATCTTTATGCTGTGTGCAGCCCCGATTCCCAGTGGTACAGCACCCTGGCCATCGGCGACGGCCCCACGCCTTTGATGCTGTTCGGTCTCTATTCCCCCTATTTCTCCTATGAAACCTATGGTGACCTCAGCTACAGCGCCATCACAGACGGCATCCGGGACTTCTTCCAGGATCCTCAGTCCGTTACCCTGGAGTCCGTCACCCTGTACCCTGCGCTGCTGGAAGAGGAAGATGCCCTGCGCTTCCCTGCGCCCATGAAATTTGCCATGGTAGCCACTGTGCGCGCCGCCAACGGGTTTGGCGCTTATTCTTCGCAGGACTATCTCTTCATTTATAATGGCCGCAGCTATGCGCTGGACGGCCCCTTTGAATGGAACGGTCTTTTCTCTCCTTCTTATCTGGAACGTCTCGGCTTCCAAAGCGGCGGCTGGCCCTATGCCAACCTCGAAGAGGACGCCGCTTCATCCGAATCCTGAAAAACACGGCTGCATGCAGCGCGCCTTTTCAGCGGCCACTGCCATGCCGAAACAGAAATACACGATGCGCGCGGACGGAGAAATGTTCCCGTCCGCGCGTTTTTCGGTCTGCAGCCGCACTCATAAAAAGGCTTTCATCTGTTCAATGTTGTTTTCCTCTGTCTTCAGCAGGCGCTCAGCCAAGTTCAGCGTCTCAGGCTCTGCGCTGTAGCGGCAGGCATTGATGCGCTTTTGCATTTGAACGGTCCCCATGGCGCTGCCGCGGATCATCATTTCCGCAATATGCCCGCTGGATTGATCTGCCAGGGTGTTCAGCCGCAAAGCCGTCTCCGCAGCCGCGCTCTTCATCCCTCCGGGCTCTTTCGGTTTTACGCCTCTGCGCTGCATCTCCGCTTTTGCCTCGCTGCCAATGGCGCGGTATTCCATCAATTGGCCGCTCAGCGCCGTGCGCAGATCCGGACGGGATACCATGCCGATCACCAGCGGCAGTGCAGTCTCTCCCATTTTTGCATTCTGATAAACAAACTCCAACAATTCCGTGCTTTTACTCATGGACATTCACCTCGCATTTAGTGTGTCCCTCTGCTGCACAACTTTGTCTGGTAAAATTTTTTGTAATGAAGATGTAACATAAAAATACGAATGTTCATGATATAATAGCCACACAAAAAAGTACGCAGCGGTTTTCCCCCTGCGTTTGGGCCATTGTGCCTGATGCCAAGCATGATGAAAGGAGTTGACCCGCTTGAAACGTATTTTTTCACTTCTGGCGGCTTTGTGTCTGCTGTTTTCCCTCTGTTCCAGCGCCATGGCTGCTGAGAAAGGCAACTTCAGCAATTTCAAGGCCGTCAACACCTATGCATATGATTCCTTTGCAGATGTATCCGGCTGGTATGCCCCCTATGTTTCCACGGTCTATACCCTCGGGCTGATGCAGGGTACCACCAGCGAAGCCGGCGAACGCATGTTCAACCCCAACGACAGCTTATCCCTGGCAGAAACCATCACTTTGGCCTGTCGGATACACAGCACCTATTTCAATGAGCCCCAGGAATTCACCCAGGGTTCTCCCTGGTATCAAACCTATATCGATTATGCCGTGGAGCATGGCATTCTCTCTTCTGCTGATGAATATACCAACTACACTCAGGAAGCCACCAGGGCCCAGTTCGCCAGCATCCTGGCCAGGACATTGCCGGATGAAGCCTACGAGGAAATCAACACAGTGGAGCTGGGCGCCATTCCCGATGTGGATATGAATCAAAGCTATGCCCTCAGTGTCTATAAGCTGTACCGTGCCGGCGTTCTGACCGGCGGGGAGGGCGGCTCATTTTCTCCCGACGCTTCTATTTCCCGCAGCGAAGTTGCCGCTGTTGTCGGCCGGATTGTGCAGCCTTCCAGCCGTCAGTCTTTTACCCTCTATGCGCCGCTGTATGTGGGCTTCACCATGGACAGCGCCAACGAAGGCGCCGTCAGCATCACCGGTTTAACCATGACCACCGAGGGATCCACTTGCTATCTGACCATGGATTTTGACAGCCAGAAAAGCCGGTTTCTCTCCATTATGAATGCCTCGGAAAGCCTCTACATTCTGAAAGTAGTTGTCATTGACCCCGGCGTAGATCATTTTACCTTTGCTTTCCCCATGGAAACACTGCAGGAAATTTACACCTCCTCCCGAAATCCCCAGGAGGAAAAGCTGATTATGGAGTTTTACGCCAGCGGTGATCCTTCCTCTGTGATGGATCGGTTCTATATTTCCATCGACCAATTTGCCAAATATTTCAGCACTTTGGATTCCTGAAACAAAAAATGCCTCTTCGGTAAGCCGAAGAGGCATTTTTCAATTCCCGTCCTTTTTTTCATAAGCATGCGCACTCAGTGCGTCAGACAACTCCACCAGCACATGGTCAAACCCGCCGGTATAGTCAAACGCCGCATCCCGCACCTCGTAAACATCCCTGCGCCAATCCGGCAAAGCCACCGTAATCCGAGTGCCGGCGCCAACCTGAGACTGGGCGAAAATCCGTCCTCCATGGGCCTGGGCAATGGCGCGGCACAGCGGCAGGCCCAGGCCTAAGCCGTGGGGCTGCGGATCCATGCGCTCGCTGTGGAGATACCGGTCAAACAGCGTCTCCATCTTATCCTCGGAAATACCGCATCCGGTATCTGCTACGCTCAGCAGCACCTGGTTCTTGCGAAGCTGCAGCGATAATGTAATCTTTCCGCCCTCAGGCGTAAATTTCAACGCATTGGATACCAAATTCAATATCAGACGCTCTATCAGGCGCTCATGATAACAAATCACATGGCTTTTGCAGGCGCATTCAAAAGAAAAAGCAATTCCCTGCCCCTCTGCCAGCTGTTGCAGCTGCTGAGAAAGGGCGCGGCAAAAGGCGACAATATCACCGTTTTTCTGTTCATACAGATACGGTTCTTCCGCCAGCATTTCCGCTGCAGAGAGGTTGCCTGCCAGGCGCAGCAGCTGGTGATAGCTTTGGTTCAGCTGAGCAACCCCCGGCGCATTTTGGCGAATCAGCTTCTGCACACTCGCGTGGAGCACGCTCAGCGGCCCCCGCATCTGCGCGGCTACATTCGGCAAAACCTCATTGAGCAGCTTTTTCTCTTCATCATCTCGTTTTGCCACAATTCATTCCTTTCTGAAACAACAAATTCCTTCTTTAGCATCGGCAGAACGCACGAATTTTACCAATGCCAATTTTCTCTTTTTCAGGCAAAAAGCCCAAAAACACCGTGCAGCAATCGGTAAAGGAACTTCTGAGCATTTTAATTATTATATCAGAATTTGTCAAAAAAACAAGGTTTTTGACAAATTCTGCAGCTTTCCTCTCCAGTATCCGGTATTTTACCAAATGAACAGCAAATTATTTGTGCAAAATAACGTATATTCTTCTTTTTGATTTCGGTATAATAAATCCAGCCAAACTGTTTTTTCATTACTTACACATTGAAGGAGGAGCCAACTATGTCTATTAAAATTGGTATCAATGGCTTTGGCCGCATTGGCCGTCTGGTGCTTCGCGCAGGCATCAACCGTGAGGGGGTGGAGTTCGTTGGTATCAACGATCCGTTTATCTCTCCCGACTACATGGCCTACATGCTGAAATACGATTCCGTCCACGGCCGTTTTCAGGGCACCGTGGAAGCCAAGGAAAACGCCATTGTTGTCAACGGCCACGAAATCAAGGTATTTAACGAGATGGATGCTAAAAATATTCCCTGGGGCCAGATCGGCGCGGAATACATTGTCGAGGCCACCGGCATCAATCTGACCAAGGAAAAATCCCAGGCCCACCTGGATGCCGGCGCCAAGAAGGTCGTCATGTCTGCTCCTTCCAAGGACGACACCCCCATGTTTGTCATGGGCGTAAACCACAAAACCTATGATCCTTCCATGAACTTTGTTTCCAACGCTTCCTGCACCACCAACTGCCTGGCGCCCCTGACCAAGGTCGTCAACGACGCTTTCGGCGTGGAAATGGGCCTGATGACCACCGTT
>CAJFVV010000050.1 GCA_904420565.1 Candidatus Pseudoscillospira faecavium | reverse complement strand
AGGCCAAAAAGCAGTACCTGCGGTTTTACCAGGCGCTGTGCGGCCAGGTGACCCGCCAGTACCGCGCCATGCAGGTCCGCCGCCCGGTGTGGTGAATGGAATAAAACGCGCAGCGCTGCCTCCGGGCAGTGCTGCGCGTTTTTGGCTATTCAGGTATCCAGCTCGTAATAATAGAGGGTGCCGCTGTCGGTATCGTACAGGGCGGCGGTGAAGTTGAAGGAATAGCGGTTCCACAGTCCCTCAGTGCTGCGCTGGTTGCGGCTTTCGTCGCTGCGGTCCAGGAAAAAGTAATATCCGTTTTCCACGGTGGGAAACAGGGGCGTCCTGTCCTCATCGGCGGCCAGGGGGCCGCGGGAGTACATCATGCCGTCTTCTTCCCAGGTTGTACCGTAGAACACGCTCTGCAGATCATCGTTTAGCGGCAGGGAATTCCAAACGCTGCTTTGTGCAATTTGCTTTTCCACGGCGCTGCTGTCCTCCCAGGTGAGGATAACAACGGTTTCGCCATCACCGTGGAAGCCGCCGTGGGTGTCGGTATTCGTTGCCACGGTGCAGCCCTGCAGGTCAAGTTCCAGGATTTCTTCCAAAGTGCCCTCCGTCGTCTGGTTGCTGCAGCCTGTGAACACAAGGGCAAAAAGAAGAAGCAGCGATGGGAAAAGGGCAGATCTGCAGAATAAACGGTTTTTTTTCATTATTCGTCCCTCCACTCCAGAATATCGCCGGGCTGACAGTCCAGGGCCCGGCAAATCTTGTCCAGTGTTTCCAGCTTGATGGCCCGGGCCTTTCCGTTTTTCAGGATGGACATATTGGCCAGGGTGATGCCCACCCGTTCGGAAAGCTCCGTCACGCTCATTTTGCGCCGGGCCAGCATTACGTCGATATTGATCACGATCATTGCCGCGCCCCCTTTCAGATGGTCAGGTCGTTCTCTTCCCGCAGCTTGGCGGCTTTGTAGACCAAGTGGGACAGACAAGCCGCGGCCACGGCAATGGCTGTGCCGAAAAAGACAATAAAACAGGAGAAGAGAAATACCGCGGGGTGATTCATGTTCAAAAACAAATACAGAACATTGCCGGCAAAGAAGAATACGGCATCCCCCGCAGCCAGCAGCGCAATATTGCGCAGGGATACGGCATTTTTGATGCAGAAGGAATTATCCCGCCCAATTTCTGTAGCGATGCTCCAGCCAAATACCAGGGTGATGTAGCAGGGGATGGCGGTGAGCCAGAGAAACAGCAGCCAGGGCCAATAGCAGTAAGCAAATTCGGGATAAGCGGCGGCAATATCACCGCCGAGAATGGGCAGCACAAAAAAATAAATGACAATTCCGGCGGCGCCGAGACCAATCAGCACCAGCTTCAGCACAAAAGAAAGCGTTTGTTGTTCCATAGCGGTAACCTCCTTGAGAATCGTTGGAAACAGTCTGTGCACCGAACGGCCGTGGGTTGCAGGTTTTGCTGTCAGGGTCAGTATATAACACAATTCTCTGAAAGTCAATAAAAATTTATCGTTTTACGATAAATAAAAAGAAAATCCCCACCTGCTGCAAGAGCTGGCGGGGATTTGCTGTATGCATCTGCGGTTATGAAAAAATCATGGAAGCAGATGGTATTTTCCCGGTGGCAATGCCCGGCTGCACTGGCAGAGAGCGCTTTTTCGCGGTTTTCGCGGGGAAAATTGCCTATACTTCGTCATCTGCCGGAGAAAGACGCCGGCCCTCCTCTTCAAACATTTCCAAAAAACTGTGACTCTGACCGTGATAGGAAAATCCCAGCAGCGTGTCCACATTCACATCGTGGAGGCTGTTGAAAAGATTTTTTTCCAGCTGGGGGCAGTTTGCCTTCAGCGTGCGGATCAGCGCCTTGATTTCCTGGCGCTTGGAGTCTCCCTCGCCGGTGGCGCAGCGTTCAGTGAAGCGGCATGCGCACTGGAGAAAGCTAAGGTCGTTGTAGTTGCGCCAGGCGATGATGTGCTCTTCATGCACGCAGTACAGGGGGCGAATCAGCTCCATGCCGGGGAAATGGTTGCTGTGGAGTTTGGGCCGCATCACCTGGATTTGGCTCCCGTAGAGCATTCCCATCAGCGTGGTTTCGATTACATCGGAAAAATGGTGCCCCAGGGCGATTTTGTTGCAGCCCAGCTGCCGGGCGTGATGGTAGAGAAATCCCCGGCGCATTTTGGCGCACAGATAGCAGGGTTTTCGGGCATCCATGCGCTCGGATACGGCGAAGATATTGCTTTGGCAGATTTGAATCGGAATTTCCAGCCGGGCGGCGTTTTCTTCAATGCGTGCGCGGTTGGCAGGTGCGTAGCCGGGATCCATCACGAGGAAGCACAGAGAAAAGGGAATGTCGCTGATGCGCTGAAGCATCTGCATCAGTTTGGCCAGGAGCATGGAATCCTTGCCGCCGGAAATGCATACGGCGATGCGGTCGTTTTCCTGAATCAGCGCATAGCGCTTGATGGCGGCTACAAAGGGACCCCACAGCTCCCGGCGGTATTTTTTCTGGATGCTCCGCTCGGCGATCTGGCATGGCGTGAAGGTTCGGCTCATAAAAATTCTCCTTGGCACCGGCTCCTTGGCCGGTCATTTCGCAAATTCGCCGGCGTGGCGGCGGAAAAAGTCGGAATAAGTGCGCACGCTCTCGAGTTCTGTCCAGTGTT
>CAJFVV010000049.1 GCA_904420565.1 Candidatus Pseudoscillospira faecavium | reverse complement strand
CGGCGTGATCCAGGACTCCTGCGAGACGGCCCTGAACTCCTCCACCGACGCGCTGTTCACCGCCACGGCGGAATACGCCTCCTGGCGTAAAGAAGGGCGCAGGATTCCGATCTGATGCTGAAGTACGGAAATATCGCCTTTAATGAAAAAAGCTGTGCGGAGCAGAATCCATTCTGCTCCGCACAGCTTTTTATTGTGTGGTCAGCCGCGCTCATAGAAAGGGGAGATTTCCTTGACTGCGTTTTTGGCAAAATCATCTTCCAAAGTCAGGAGATCCAGATACATATCATTCAAATACGGCATGGCGGCGCCGGAGATTTCACCGAAATCACCGTGAGTGTCGCTTTCTTCTGCATCCACAATCACCAGATAGCTTTGCTCGCCTTCGTTGTTCATCAGACGCAGCCAGGCGCGGCGGATCGTGGAGTTGGTGGCCATATAGCTGCGCATAGCTTCTACCATCTCGGAAGGATATGGGTCCGGATCCTGCAGCTGAACGGCGGGGGTTCCCTCTTTCTGGTGGAACATTTGCTCAATGGCCAGCTTGCCCACAAACGCTTTCTGTACTTTCAGATATTCCACCAAGTCCCGTTCGATGGAAAAGTTTGCGCCGTAAGGATTGATGACCAGGCCATGTACCTTGCTGTTCTGCTCCAGCAGCTCGGCATAATTGTCAAAGGTCAGCACCAAAACCTGAGCATCTTTTTCCTGCTGCCATTTGCGCAGTTCCTCCATATCCGTAAAGATGGGATAGAACAGATAGCCGTGGCCGGTGGTGGTTAAAACGGGGAAGTCGAATTTGGGTTCTTCCGCCGTGCTGTCCTTGGCCGGTGTGGCCACTGAGAGGAAGCGGGCGCTGTCTGTGATTCTGCTATATATGCTTTGTTCCAGCGCTTCGCTGGGTTTTATGCGGAGGGTTTCCAGATCTTTTTTCAGTTCAGGGTTGGAAATGTTCAAGTGTTTGTCGCTCATTGCAGCTTGCTCCTTTTTATCGTCTTACAATCCCGCATGCAGAAATTACAACATGGGAAAGCGTGTGTTTTTGTGTGTCAGTACGGCGCTGTAAAGCGCATCAATCTCTTCGCGGCGGGTTTCTCCGCTGAAGCTGATACGGAAAGCGCCTGCGGATTCTTTCTTGGAGAGCCCCAGGGCAGCCACCACATGGCTGGGTTTGCCGCGATGGCAGGCGCTGCCGGCCGAAATGCAGATGCCTTGGCTGCCCAGGTCATGCACCAGATTCTGGCTGGGATAACCGGGCAGGGACAGACACAGGATATGGGGCGCCTCCGGGGTGCCCAGCAGCTGCATGGTGGGGATGGAAAGCAGGCGCTCTTTGGCATAAGCCTGCATGGTGCGGGTATGTTCGGCAATAGCGTCGAACTGAGCCGCGCGCAGTTGTGCAGCTTTGGCAAAACCGGCGATTTGGGCTGTGGCCTCTGTGCCGGAGCGAAGCCCCCGTTCCTGTCCGCCGCCGCGCAGCAGGGGAAGGATTTTGCTTTGGATGGCGCCGGAGATGTACAGTGCGCCAATCCCCTTGGGACCACCGATTTTATGGGCGCTGATGGAGATGAGATCGGCACCGCACTGTTTGACATCGAGCGGGAGCTTTAAAAACATCTGCACTGCATCCGTATGCAGCAGTGCCTGACTTTTGCGGGCTTTGAGCATCCGGGCGATTTCGGGGACGGGATAGACGTTGCCGGTTTCGTTGTTGACCGACATGATGGAGACGAGTACCGTGTCCTCGCGCAGTGCGTCCTCCACCTGCTGAACCGTGATTTTTCCATGCCGGTCCGGTTTGAGAAAGGTGACATCATAGCCTTGCTGGGCCAGGAATTTGCACGGCTCCAGCACGGCGCTGTGCTCTACGGCGGTGGTGATGATGTGCCGCCCGCGGTGGCGGCCGTAATGCAGTGCGGCCTGAATGGCCCAGTTGTCGCTCTCTGTACCGCAGGAGGTAAAAAACAGTTCGTCGCTGCTGCAGCCGAGCGTGTCGGCGAGCACCGCACGATGAGCGGCCAGCGCATCTCGCGCCGCCATTCCCAGGGGATATTGGGACGATGGATTGCCGAATTGCTCTGTCAGGGTTTCCACCATTGCGGCGGCCACCGCTGCAGGCACCGGCGTCGTGGCGGCATAATCAAAATAATACATCAGAATAAAACTCCCGATTTCAAAACTTTAGACTTGTCCGACGCAGGGTCATAACGTATAATATTATAATTATGTATTCAGAAAATGGCAAGGGGGAGATGGAAAACTTTGAAGATTGCCCTGTATACCTTGGGCTGCAAGGTTAACCAATATGAGAGCCAGGCGATGGAGCAGGAACTGTGCCGCCGCGGCCATGAACTGGTGCCCTTTGAAAGCTGGGCAGATGCCTATATCATCAATACCTGCACTGTGACGGCAGTGAGTGACAAAAAGTCGAGAAACGCCATTCGCCGCGCCCGCCGGCGCAATCCGCAGGCTGTGATCGGCGTATGCGGCTGCTATGCACAGGTGGCGCCGGAGCAGCTGCAGGCGCTGGAAATCGACGTGCTCAGCGGCAGCGGCGGCCGGATGGCGTTTGTGCAGCTGCTGGAAGAGGAGTTTGAAAAGCGCCGTCCCGTTGTGGCGGTGGACAACGCCATGGAACGGCGTGTTTTTGAAAGACTGCCCGCCGGAGGTCTGGCGGAACGCACCCGGGCCATGCTGAAAATTGAAGACGGCTGCGTGAATTTCTGCTCGTACTGCATCATTCCCTATGCCAGAGGGCGGGTGCGTTCTCTGCCGCTGGAGGATGCACTGGCCGAAGGACGGCGCCTGGCTGAGGAAGGATACCGGGAAATTGTGCTCACAGGCATTGAAATTTCTTCCTGGGGGCGGGATCTTGCATCGAAAGAAACACTGACCGATTTGGTGGAGCAGCTCTGCCGTGCGGTACCTGGCGTGCGCATCCGCCTGGGCAGCCTGGAGCCGCGCACGGTGACGGAAGAATTCTGCGCCCGATTGGCAAAGCTGGACAATCTCTGCCCGCAATTCCATCTGTCCCTGCAGAGTGGCTGTGATACGGTGCTCAAACGGATGAACCGCATGTATGACACAGCCCGCTACGCCCGGTCTGTAGCGCTGCTGCGGACCTGTTTTGACCGGCCGGCCATCACGACGGATCTGATTGCGGGGTTTCCGGAAGAGACTGAGGAAGAATTTGCACAGACCCTTTCTTTTATAGAGCGCTGTGCTTTTGCGGAGATGCATGTTTTTCCCTATTCCATCCGGCCGGGCACACCGGCGGCAGATATGAAACAGGTGGAAAAATACATCAAAGAAGAGCGGGCGCACCGGGCGGCGGCGGTGGCACGGAGAATGCAGGAGGCTTATCTCGACGGCTGTGTGGGCCAGTGCTATGCCGTCCTCTTTGAAGGGGAACGGAAGGGCCTGTCCGTGGGTCATGCACCCAATTATGCAGAAGTGTGCGCAGAAGAAAAAGGGCTGCATAATCAGGTGCGCAGCGTTCGCATAACGCAGAGAAAAGGACTGCAGCTGCTGGGAGAATTGGTCTGATTGCCAGTTGTGCCGGCAGGCGGAATTTGGTACAATGAAAAACAGAAAAAAGGGGATTTTACCATGAGCGAAAACTTTTTTGCCTATCTTTCCCGTATGCGCTATATTACGCGCTGGTCCCTGATGCGCAATTCCTGCGAGGAAAATATTCAGGAACATTCTCACATGGTGGCGGTGCTGGCCCATGGCCTGGCGATGATCCGCAACTGCTATTTCGGCGGCACGGTAGATGCGGGGGCTGTGGCTGTGGCGGCGCTGTATCACGATGCGTCGGAAATCCTTACGGGAGATCTGCCCACGCCCATTAAATATTACAACCCGGCTATCCGGGATGCCTATAAAGCCATTGAGGCTGTGGCACAGGATCGCCTTTTGGGAATGCTGCCGCCAGAGCTGGCGGAGGGATTTGCCCCGGTGCTCAAAGAGCCGGAGGACGAGACCGTCGCGGCGCTGGTCAAGGCGGCGGACAAGCTGTCGGCTTACATCAAATGTGTGGAGGAGCAGAAAGCGGGCAACAATGAATTCCGGGCGGCGGCAGAGCAGATTTATCAGACACTGCGGGAAAATCCCCTGCCGGAAGTGCAGTATTTTATCGAGCATTTTCTGCCGGCATTTGAATTGACGCTGGATGAATTGAATGAAACAAACGGATAAGGAGAAAAGCATTATGAAAGCAATTGTTACGGTCATCGGCAAAGACCAGGTGGGCATCATCGCGGGCGTGTGCACCAAGCTGGCGGAGTACAATGTCAATGTGCTGGATATCAGCCAGACGGTTATGCAGGAGTATTTCACCATGATGATGGTGGTGGACACAGCGGCGTGCAACCAGCCCTTTGACGCGCTGGCTTCTGCCCTGGCGGATTACGGTCAGAATCACAGCCTGAGCGTCCGCATCCAGCGCGAGGATATTTTCGACGCCATGCATCGGATTTGAGAGGGAATGCGCCATGATGAATCAAAACGACATTCTCAGCACCATCCGCATGATTGACCAGCAGCATCTGGATATCCGCACCATTACCATGGGGATCTCTCTGCTGGACTGCTGCGACAGCGACCCCAAGCGGGCCTGTGAAAAGATTTACGATAAGATTACCAAAAGCGCCAAGGATCTGGTCAAAACCGGGGAGGCCATCGAGGCGGAATTCGGCATTCCCATTGTCAACAAGCGCATTTCTGTGACGCCCATCGCTTTAGTGGCGGGCGCTTCGGACACGGAGGATTATGTGCCTTTTGCCGCAGCGCTGGACCGGGCCCGGGCAGAGACCGGCGTCAACTTTGTGGGCGGTTTTTCCGCGCTGGTACAAAAGGGGATGACCCCTGCGGATGAAAAACTGATTCGCGCCATTCCCGAGGCCCTGGCTACCACGGAATTGGTGTGTGCCTCGGTTAATATCGGATCCACCAAGGCCGGCATCAATATGGATGCGGTGCGCCTGATGGGGCAGGTGATCAAGGATACGGCCCAGCGCACAGCAGATACCCATGGATTCGGCTGCGCCAAGCTGGTGGTGTTCTGCAACGCCGTGGAAGATAATCCGTTTATGGCCGGCGCATTCCACGGCGTGTCTGAGGCGGATCGGGTCATCAACGTGGGCGTATCCGGCCCCGGTGTAGTGCATCATGCGCTGCAGGCGGTGAAGGGCGAGCCCTTTGATGTGGTGGCGGAAACCATCAAGAAAACGGCGTTCCACATCACCCGCATGGGCCAGCTGGTGGCGCAGGAGGCATCCCGGCGGCTGAATGTGCCCTTTGGCATCGTGGATCTTTCCCTGGCGCCGACGCCGGCGGTGGGGGACAGCGTTGCCCGCATTCTGGAGGAAATGGGCCTGGAGGTCTGCGGTACCCACGGTACCACGGCGGCGCTGGCCATGCTGAACGATGCGGTGAAAAAAGGCGGCGTCATGGCCTCTTCCAGCGTGGGCGGCCTGTCCGGCGCATTTATCCCTGTTTCTGAAGATGAGGGTATGATCGCGGCGGCATCTTCCGGTGTGCTGACGCTGGACAAGTTGGAAGCCATGACCTGCGTGTGTTCGGTGGGGCTGGATATGATTGCGGTGCCCGGCGACACCACAGCGGAGACTTTGGCTGCCATCATTGCCGATGAGGCGGCCATCGGCATGGTCAACACCAAGACCACGGCGGTGCGCCTGATTCCTGCACCGGGTCTGCAGGTGGGCGATACGGTGGATTTCGGCGGTTTGCTGGGCAGCGCGCCCATTATGCCGGTGCACGGAGAAAGTGCAGCGGATTTCATCGCCCGCGGCGGCCGCATTCCTGCGCCGATGCACAGCCTGAAAAATTAAAATACGGCGTATTTTGCATGCTTTTTATTGGACAACCAGGTCCGCGGAACGCTCCGCCGGACCTGGTTTTTATATAATTTGGTTTGGACTTGAAAAGGAAAAGCATCTCTTGACAAAGGGATTGTTTCTGTTTATAATATAACAGTGTTATATAACACTGTTATGAGGGATGAAAATGGAAGAAACAAGAACCACGCTGGAACGTATTCAGCAGGCGGCCCGAGTGGAGTTTCTGGAAAAAGGGTTCCAAGGCGCTTCGCTGCGCAACATTGTGAAAGCGGCAGGAGTGACCACCGGTGCATTTTATGGCTACTACAAAAGCAAGGAAGAGCTTTTTGAGAGTCTGGTGGGCGAACATTATCGCTATCTTCTTGGACGCTTTAAGGAAGCACAGGAGGAATTTGCAGCTTTGCCCCGCGAGCAGCAACCGGAGGTGCTGGGCGAGGTGAGCGGCCTGTGCATGTTCGACATTTTGCACTATATGTATGCCCATCTGCAGGAATGCAAGCTGCTTTTGTGCTGCGCGGAGGGTACGCGATTTGCGGGAATGATTGATGAAATGGTTGAAATTGAAGCGGAGAGCACTCACGCTTATCAAAAGGTTTTGGAGCAGCTGGGGCATCCTTCGCCGCCCATTGACCTGCGGCTGGAGCATATTTTAATCACCGGCATGTTCCATACATTTTTTGAGCTGGTGATCCATGAAATGCCGCTGTCGGATGCGGAAAATTATGTCAGGGCAATGCGGGCATTCTATACCGCGGGCTGGATGAAAATTATGGGGCAGTGATGCTCCGTAATTTTTGATCAATAGTTAGTTAAAACTAACTATGCCGAGAGATAAGGAAAATGCACCGGAATGTTTTATTTGGAAGAGAAGGAGGAATTTTTTTGAAAAAGCAAAAGAAACGTTCCAATTTATCGCGCCTGCTCGATTATGCAGGCGGGCACAAATACCTGACCTATGCGTCCTGGGTTTTGTCTGCGCTCAGCGCACTGCTGGCGCTGGTTCCCTATTGGTATATTTGGCGTATTATGAAAGAAGTCCTGGAGACGGCGCCCCAATTCGGCCAGGCGCAGCAACTGGTCAATTATGGATGGATGGCGGTGCTGTTTGCAGTGCTGGCGGTGCTGGTTTATATTGCGGGTTTGATGTGCTCCCACATGGGGGCTTTCCGGGTTGCCACCAACCTGCGTATTGAAGCGGTGCGCCATATTGTCAAACTGCCGCTGGGCATGGCAGAGCAATTCGGCAGCGGCAGGCTGCGCAAAATTGTCAACGAATCCAGCGCAGCCACGGAGACTTACCTTGCACATCAGCTGCCTGACCGGGCCGGAGCCATTGCCACGCCCTGCGGTTTGCTGGTGCTGCTGCTGGTGTTTGACTGGCGCTTGGGACTTTTGAGTCTTGTGCCGGTGGTGCTGGGGTTTTTGATTATGATGAGTATGACCGGTGCATCCATGCAGCAGAAGATGAAAGAGTACCAAAATGCGCTGGATGATATGTCCAATGAAGCGGTGGAATATGTGCGCGGCATCCCTGTGGTAAAAACATTTGGACAGACCATTTTTTCCTTCAAAAAGTTCAAAGAGTCCATCGACCGCTATCAGAAGTGGGTGATTGCCTATACCAGGCAGCTGCGTATGCCCATGGTATGGTATACGGCAGCGATCAATGGCGTGTTTGTCTTCTTGATTGCCGGCGCATTGGCGCTGACCCGGCAGGGGGTGACAGAAATTTTTTTGCTGAATCTGATCTTTTACATTATCATCACCCCCATTATTTCCATCACGCTGACTAAAATCATGTTTCAAAGTGAAAATGCCATGATTGTGGATGATGCGCTGCAGCGCATCGACAGTATTCTGCAGCTTGCGCCGCTCCGGGAACCGGCTGAATCATGCTCGCCCCATGGCGCATCTGTGGAGTTGGAGCATGTCAGCTTCAGCTACGATGGAGAAAAAGATGTGCTCCGGGATATTTCCCTGACTATCCCGGAAGGGCAGACCGTGGCGTTTGTGGGTCCCTCCGGCGGAGGAAAGACAACCCTGGCCAATTTGATTTCCCGCTTTTTCGATCCCCGGTGCGGCGTCGTGAAAATCGGAGGTGTGGACGTTCGGCAGATTCAAAAAGAAGAACTGATGAGCACAGTATCTTTTGTGTTTCAAAACAGCCGCCTGGTGAAAGCATCCATTTTGGACAATGTGCGCATGGGGCGGCCGGAGGCCAGCCGTGAAGAGGTTTTGGAGGCCCTTGTCCAGGCCCAGTGCGGTGATATTCTCGAAAAATTGCCCCATGGCATGGATACGGTGATCGGAACAAAGGGCGTTTACCTCTCGGGCGGTGAGCAGCAGCGCATTGCCATTGCCCGGGTCATGCTGAAAAACGCGCCCATTATTATTCTTGACGAGGCATCAGCCTTTGCTGATCCCGACAATGAGGCAAAGGTGCAGGCTGCTTTTGCCAACCTTTCCCGCGGAAAAACTGTGATTATGATTGCGCATCGCCTTTCCACCGTTGCCCATGTGGATCGAATTTATGTAGTGAAAGACGGAACAATTGCCGAGAGCGGGACCTGTGCAGCCCTTTTGGAGCAAGACGGCTTATTTGCCGGTATGTGGCGGGAGTATCAGACTTCTGTCCGGTGGAAAGTTGCAAAGGAGGGGGAAAAAGCATGATCAAGCGCCTGCAGAAAAAATATGCCCTGTCGGAACAGGGAGCACAGGATCTGGTCAAAGGCTGCCTGGCCTGTGTCCTGCAGAATCTGTCGTTTATGATTCCGGTAGGACTGCTGTATTTCTTGGTTGGCGACCTGCTGAGCGGGGGTGTCAGCGGCGGAAGAATCTGGTTTTATATCATCGGCTGTGCGGCGTGCGTCGGATTCATCCTTATCACCACTTATGTGCAGTATAATGCCACATATTTTGCCACCTATGTGGAAAGCGGCGTGCGGCGCATCACCCTGGCGGAGCGGCTGCGGAAGATCCCGCTGTCTTTTTTCGGGAAAAAGGATCTGGCGGATTTGACCAGCACGATCATGGCAGACTGCACTTTTTTGGAGCAGAGTTTTTCTCACTTCATTCCGGAGCTGGCCGGCTCCATTCTTTCCACAATATTGATTTCCGCAGGCCTGCTGCTGTTTGACTGGCGTCTGGCTCTGGCGGCGCTGTGGGTGCTGCCGGTGTCTTTTGCCATTGTGTTCTTTTCTGCAAAGGTGCAGGAGGGGCTGAATCGAAAGGCAATGGATGCAAAAATGGCGTGTGCCGATGGAATTCAGGAATGTATTGAAACTGTGCGCGACCTGAAAGCCAACAACGCAGAAAATGCCTATCTGCAGGGACTGGAAAAGAAGATTCGGGCGGTGGAGCGGCGTTCCATTATCAATGAATTTGGTTTGGCGGCATTTGTGGTCAGCGCGGGATTGCTCCTGAAGCTCGGCATTGCCACGGTGGCGCTGGTGGGTGCGGCGCTGCTGGTGCAGGGTTCCTTGGATCTTCTGACATTTTTCGCATTTCTTCTGGTGGCCTCCCGTCTGTATGATCCGCTGCAAAGTGCTTTGCAGAATTTGGCGGCGGTGATCAGCACCCGGACGAACATTGCCCGGATGAATGAAATTTTGGATCATCCGATGCAGCAGGGCGAAAGCCGGCTGACCAATCAGGGGTATGACATTGTTTTTGATCATGTGGGATTTGCATACAACAGTGGAGAGACGGTTTTAGAAGATGTCTCCTTCACAGCCAGGCAGGGAGAAGTCACCGCGCTGGTGGGACCCTCTGGTGGCGGGAAAACTACGGTATCCCGCCTGGCGGCCCGGTTTTGGGATGTATCGAAGGGAAAGATTACCGTGGGTGGTATGGATATTTCCCGGGTCGATCCGGAAGTGTTGCTGTCCCTGTATTCTATTGTGTTCCAGGATGTAACGCTCTTTGACAACACCATTCTGGAGAATATCCGCATCGGCAATCCGAATGCCACCGATGCGGAGGTATTGGAAGCGGCAAGGCTGGCTAATGTGGACGAATTTGCTGAAAAGCTCCCGGAAAAATGGAACAGCAACATCGGTGAAAACGGCTGCGCGCTTTCCGGCGGCGAACGGCAGCGGATCTCCATTGCCCGTGCTTTTTTGAAAAATGCGCCGATTATTCTCCTTGATGAGGCAACAGCCTCCCTCGATGTGGAGAATGAAACCCTGATACAAACTGCGCTTTCCCGCCTGATTCAAAACAAAACCGTTCTTGTGATTGCGCACCGGATGCGAACGGTTGCCGGAGCGGATAAGATTGTGGTGCTCAGCCAGGGCGCTGTGGCGGAGGAAGGAAAGCCGGCGGCGCTGCTCGCCCGGAATGGCATTTATGCCCATATGGTGCAATTGCAGACACAGAGCCAGAACTGGGCGCTGCAAGGGAAGAGCTGACAGCAGTTCAGGATTTGAGAATGCCGCTGCCGCCGGAGTGCCCGGCGGCAGCGGATTTTGCTTGTGCGGGAATGCTTTTCGGCGGGAGATGGCAAAAATTTCAAGGATTTTTCGTGCATTCTAACGGGCAAAGAATCCGGCATTTTGCCTTGACGGATTTTGATTGCGGTTGTATAATTTGTACAAACACAAGAAGAAATTATGCGAAAGTTTATGTAAAAAAGATGGAAAATGCGAGAAAGATGTCGTATTTTTCATAGAGGTTTCAGGCGCATTGATTGCGCACAGAAGGACAAGGAGCAATGACCATGGGAAAAAAGGACAGCTTGGCGTTTAACAGCCATGTGTTCCACGAGGGAACGATGACGCGCGGCTACGAATTTTTCGGCGCGCATGCCGAAACGCGCAGCGGGGTGGAAGGCTATCGCTTTCGCACATGGGCACCGCATGCAAAGGCCATTTCTGTTGTGGGAGATTTCAACCAGTGGAATCCGGAAGCCAATCCCATGCAGATTGTAGAGCGGGAGATTTGGGAGGGCTTTGTCCCGGGCCTTCGGGAGTATGACCTCTACAAATTTGCGGTAACAGGAGCTGACGGTGAGCTGCATATGAAGGCCGATCCCTATGCCTTCCATGCGGAGACCCGGCCAGGTACGGCTTCCAAACTCTATGATATCGAAGGTTATGTGTGGCATGATCAGGGGTTCCGGGAGCAGCGCCGCAAACAGAAGATCGGAGAATCCCCCATGAATGCCTATGAAGTGCACCTGGGATCCTGGCGGCGCCATGAAGACGGAACGTCTCTCAGTTACCGGGAACTGGCGGAGCAGCTGGTGCCCTATGTAAAGGAGATGGGATACAACTTTATTGAGCTGCTGCCGGTGACAGAGCATCCGCTGGATGCGTCCTGGGGCTATCAATGCACAGGTTATTTTGCGCCGACCTCCCGCTATGGTACGCCCAAGGATTTTATGTATTTTGTGGATCGGTGCCACCAGGCGGGCATTGGTGTGGTGCTGGACTGGGTGCCGGCGCACTTTTGCAAGGATGAATGCGGCCTGTATGAATTTGACGGCAGCCCCTGCTATGAATACAGCGACCCCAAAAAGTGGGAGCACTATGGCTGGGGAACCCGGGTGTTTGACTACGACCGGCCGGAAGTTAAGTCGTTCCTTTTGTCTTCTGCGGAGTACTGGATTACGCAATATCATATTGACGGGCTGCGGGTAGACGCCGTGGCATCCATGCTGTATCTTGATTATGACCGGCGCGATGGGCAGTGGACGCCCAACAGCCGCGGCGGCAAAGAAAATCTGGAGGCTATCGCGTTTTTGCAGGATCTGAACCGAATGGCTTTCCGGACCAATCCGGATGTGCTGATGATTGCAGAGGAATCCACGGCCTGGCCGCTGGTGTCCCGGCCGGTAGATGCCGGGGGACTTGGCTTCAATTTGAAATGGAACATGGGCTGGATGAACGACATGACCCATTACATCAAGTTGGATCCGTTCTTCCGCAAGGATAACCACCGGGATGTGACATTTTCCTTTATGTATGCTTTTTCAGAGAATTTTGTGCTGCCGATTTCCCATGATGAGGTGGTGCATATGAAGGGCTCGCTGATGGGGAAAATGCCTGGGGATGAAATACAAAAAGCTGCGGGAGTGCGCGCTTTTTATTCCTATATTTTGATGCATCCGGGCAAAAAGCTGCTGTTTATGGGGGCGGAACTGGGCCAGATCAATGAGTGGCATTATGAGGACCAGCTGGATTGGTTTTTGCTGAAAGAGCCGCTGCACCAGCAGCTTCACGCATTTTTCAAAGCGGCAAACCGTTTTTATTTGGACACAAAAGAATTGTGGGAAGTAGATTTTTCCTGGGAAGGCTTCGAGTGGATTGTGGCAGATGACAACAGCAATAATGTGGTGGTGTTTCTGCGCAAGGACAAGCGGGGAAAAGAGGTTGTCTGTGTGGTGAATTTCTCACCGGTGGAACGGCGGGAATACCGCTTTGGCGTGCCGCAGAAAAAGGAGTACCGGGAAATTTTTAATTCCGATGCGCTGGAATTCGGCGGCACAGGCGCAGGTAATCCCAAACCGGTGCGGACGGAATGGATCCCCTCTCATGGACATCCCTGCAGCATTGCCGTCACCATTCCGCCCATGGCTGGTGTTGTGCTGCATGGGGAAGGATATCTGCGTATGCCCAAAAATAAAACTGTGAATCAAAAGTTGATCACCGTAAAACAAGCTCCCGGCAAGAAGCGTAATCAAGAGGAAAGGATTGGCAAACGATGAAGAAACAAGTTGTTGCAATGCTCCTGGCAGGCGGCCAGGGCAGCCGCCTGTATGTCTTGACGGGCAAGGTGGCTAAGCCGGCAATCCCCTTTGGCGGAAAATACCGCATCATTGATTTTCCCCTGTCCAACTGTGTCAACTCCGGCATTGATACAGTGGGGGTGCTGACCCAGTATCAGCCGCTGGAACTGAACAGCTATATTGGCAGCGGCCAGCCGTGGGATTTGGACCAGAGTGACGGCGGCGTACATATTCTGCCGCCTTATGTGGCACAGGGAGACCAGGGTACCTGGTACAAGGGAACCGCCAACGCCATTTATCAGAATATCGGGTTTATCGATTTGTATGAGCCGGAATATGTGGTGATTCTTTCTGGTGACCACATTTATAAAATGGATTATGCCAATATGGTAAACCGCCATAAGGAAAGCGGTGCTGCCTGCACCATTTCTGTGATGGAGGTTCCGTGGGCAGAGGCGCCCCGATTCGGCATTATGAATGTGGATGAAGAAGATAACATTGTCGAATTTGAGGAAAAGCCAAAAGAACCCAAGAGCAATTTGGCCTCCATGGGAATCTATTGTTTTTCCTGGAAAGCGCTGCGGGAGTATTTGATCGAAGATGAGGCGGATAAAACATCTCAAAACGATTTCGGCAAAAATATCATTCCCAAAATGCTGAGCGACGGCAAAAAGATGGTAGCCTATCGTTTTTCCGGCTATTGGAAAGATGTGGGTACGCTGGACAGCCTGTGGGATGCCAATATGGATATGCTGGCTGGCAACAACGGGCTGGATGTATTTGATACGGAATGGCCGATTTATGCCCGTGCTCCCAGAAAAGCGCCGGCCTATTTGGGGGAGCAGGCTGTGGTCAGCCACAGTGTGGTGACCCAGGGCAGTATTATCGAAGGTTCTGTGGAGAATTCGGTAGTGGCACACTCTGTAACTGTTGGCGAAGGAGCCAGTGTGCGCTACAGTGTGGTAATGCCCAATGTGGTAATTGGGCCCGGTGCGGTTGTAGAGTATGCGATTTTGGGTGAGGGCGCACATGTCGGCGCCCATGCAAAGGTGGGAGCACCGCCGGAAACGGCAGAAGACCCGGAAAAATGGGGGATTGCGGTGATTGGCCCGTTTTGCGAAATTGCGGCGGAAGAGACTGTGGCGCCCAATCAAATGCTTGACCGTGATCACAAGGAGGTGGCGAGAAAATGAATCGGATGCATGGTATCATTTTTGCCTATGGCCAGTGCCCCAAGCTGCAGACGTTGGTAGAGCAGCGCGTGGCAGATTCTATTCCCTATGCGGCCCGTTACCGGATCATTGATTTTATGCTGTCGAATATGGTCAATGCCGGCGTGACGGATGTAGGTGTCATCCTGCAGGATAAATACCAAAGTATGCTGGATCATCTGGGGTCTGGAAAGGATTGGGATTTGAGCCGAAAACACGGCGGACTGCGGCTGCTTCCATCGGTGCCGAAGAGTGATCCCAGCCGTCCTTTCCGCGGGAAAATGGAAGCGCTTGCCTCAGTGGAGAGCTATGTGCAGCGTATTCGCCAGGAATATGTGGTGCTGGCCAATGGTGCGTTGATTTGCAATATGCCCCTGGGAGATGTGCTGGAAGAGCATATCCGTTCCGGTGCGGATATCACTTGCGTATGTGCGCCCGGCAATGTGGCGGAAAATCCGACTACCTATATGATCAACGAAGCGGGCGATGTGACAGATGTGGTCAGCCGCAGCGCTGTTACCGGCGGATACAGCGGGCTGGAGGTCTATATCATCGGCAAGAAGCTGCTGCTGGAACTGATTGCCGAATGCGACGGCCACAATGAATACAGTTTTCACAGAGCGGTTCTGCAGAGCAGGAGGAATCGTTTGAAGCTGCATGCATATGTTTTTCAGGGATATGCAGCACGCATTATGTCTGTGGCGGAGTATTATGCCCGCAGCATGGAGCTGCTCAACAGCAGCGTCCGCGCAGACCTGTTTATTCCGGAGCGCCCCATCCGCACAAAAGACCGCAGTGACGCATCCACCTATTATGGCCCTAAAAGCCACTGTATCAACTCCCTGATTTCTGACGGCTGCATTATTGAGGGAGAGGTGGTCAACAGCATTTTGTTCCGCGGCGTGCATGTGGAAAAAGGCGCCAAAATCAACGGCTGTATTCTGATGCAGGACACTGTGATTCACGCCGGCGCAACGCTGCGCTATGCCATCGCAGATAAAAATGTAACGGTGAATGAAAATCGCATGCTGATGGGACACAGCAGTTATCCCCTGGCGATATCGAAGTTCGGTGTCGTTTAATGTACGAAATTTTCCTTTGAATTAGCGAGAATGAGAAATTTATTTCTGCAAAAAGTTGGAATTTTGTGGAAAAAAGCACTCGTATCCCATCTGTTGAATTGATATAATAAAAACGCTGGCGCACCGCGTTATAAAAACGTGATGCGGCAAAAGATCGGAGGAAAACATGAAGGTATTATTCGTAACGAGCGAATGCGTTCCCTTTTGCAAGACCGGCGGCCTTGCAGATGTGGCCGGAAGTCTTCCCCAGGCGCTGGCAGCCGGCGGCGACGAAGTGGCTGTTATTCTGCCTCTGTATCAGACAGTGGCGGAAAAGTATATTGAAGAGCTGGAATTCGTAAAATATATTTACATCACTCTTGCCTGGCGCAATTTGTACTGCGGCCTGTTTCGCTGCCGCAAGGACGGCGTAACCTATTATTTCGTGGATAACGAGCATTATTTTGCCCGCCCCGATCTTTATGGGTATTACGATGACGGTGAACGCTTTGCCTATTTTTCCCGTACAGTGGTGTCACTGCTGACGCACTTGGACTTTATGCCTGAAGTAATCCACTGCAATGACTGGCAGACCGCGCTGGTGCCGATCTATTTGTCTGATGATGCGGTGCGCTGGGATGTGCTGCGCAGCATCCGTACCGTGTTCACGGTGCATAATATTGAGTATCAGGGACGCTATGGCCGAGAAACACTGGAAGATTTGTTTGGACTGCCCTGCGGCTGGTATGACGGGGGCACCATCGCTTTTTCCGGCGATGTGAATCTGCTCAAAGGCGCACTGCTCACCAGTGACGCTGTGACGACCGTCAGCCCAACCTATGCCCAGGAACTGAAATATTCCTATTACGCCCACGGCATGGAGGGCGTGATGAATATGTGCGATTGGAAACTCCACGGTGTGCTCAATGGCATCGATACCCTGCGCTATGACCCGGCCCATGACCGACAGATTGTGCAGAATTATTCAGTGGATGATCTGAGCGGAAAAGCGGCGTGCAAGGCGGCGCTGCAGCGGGAAATGGGGCTGCAGGAAGATCCCAATCTGCCGATTGTGGCGGTGGTCAGCCGTTTGGTGTCCCACAAGGGCTTTGATCTGATTTGCGAAACGCTGGATGGTATGATGGATATTGGCATTCAGTTTGTGCTGTTGGGCAAGGGTGACTGGCAGTATGAGGAATTTTTCAGCAACGCCCAGTACCGGTTCCCCGGCATGCTGGCGGCGCGCATTGAATACAATGAAGCTACGTCCATGCGCATCTATTCCGGCGCGGATATGTTCCTGATGCCGTCTAAAAGCGAACCCTGCGGCCTGAGCCAGATGATCGCCATGCGCTACGGCACACTGCCCATTGTGCGGGAAACCGGCGGCTTGAAGGATACGGTGCATCCCTACGAAGAGTGGTGCTGCGGCGGCAATGGATTTACCTTTGCCAACTACAATGCCGGCGATATGTGGTATGTGGTGCGTGAAGCTGCCAATTTGTTCTGGAACGACAAAGAGGCTTTCCGGACACTGCAGGAACGCGCTATGACCGAGGATTTCAGCTGGGGCCGCAGCGCTGCGGAATACCACCGCATTTACGAACAGATTCGCAACGGCTGAGCCTTTTCCAGGGAAGCGATGGGGGTCCGTTCCGGACCCCCGTTTATTTTGAATCATAAGTGAGGAACTCTCTATGCAGCAAATTTATACGATTACAGACATGGAAGAAGCAATTCGGGGCAAGCTGCGCCTGCATTACGGCATTTCGGCAAAGGATGTGAACGAAGAGTATTTGTTCAAAGCCTGCGCCCTGGTGCTGCGCGATATGATGGCGCTGCATGGCGCAGAAACTGCCGAGCAGGTGCAGCGCGGCCACGAGCGGCAGGTGCATTACCTGTCCTTGGAGTTTTTAATGGGCCGCAGCCTGATGAAAAACGCTTATAATCTCGGCGTTTTGGATGCGATGAACGGCGCCATTGAAAAAATGGGGTTCAAACCCGCAGATATTTTCGAAATGGAACCGGATGCCGGTTTGGGCAACGGCGGCCTGGGCCGCCTGGCCGCCTGTTATCTGGATTCCATGACTACGCTGGATATTCCTGCCACAGGCTATTCTCTGTGCTATGATTTGGGAATTTTTAAGCAGCGTATTGTGGACGGCCAGCAGGTGGAGCTGCCTGATGACTGGAAGGCTATGGGCGGCGCCTGGCTGATCCGCAAGCCGGAGGAGCGCGAGGAGGTGCATTTCGGCGGCAAACTGCGCGAGGTGTGGCACAATGGCCATCTGCATGTGGTGCATGAGGATTACAGCACGGTGATCGCAATTCCCTGCGATATGGAAATTGCAGGCTATGGCACGGACCATGTAAACACGCTGCGCCTGTGGGAGGCACGCTCGCCCCGCACGTTGGATATGGCACTGTTTTCTTCCGGACAGTATGTCCGCGCCACGGAAGAGCAGACCATGGCACAGACGATTACAAAGATTCTCTATCCCAATGATGAGCATATTGAGGGAAAATCTCTGCGCCTGAAGCAGCAGTATTTCTTTGTTTCTGCCACGGTGCAGTCCATGGTGCGCAAGCATTTGGAAAATTATGGAACGCTGAAGAATTTCCATGAAAAGAATATCATTCAAATCAACGATACCCATCCGGCCATGGTCATTCCGGAGCTGATGCGGATTCTGATGGATGAGGCAGGTTATTCCTGGGATGAATCCTGGGAGATCACGAGAAATGCTGTGGCCTATACCAACCATACGGTTCTGGCCGAGGCGCTGGAGCGCTGGCCGCAGTCTTTGCTGGAAACCCTGCTTCCCCGCATCTGGCAGATCATCGATGAAATCGGCCACCGCTATCAAAAGCGGGTGGAAGAATTCTTCCATCACAACAGTGCCATCACAGAAAAGATGGCAGTGGTCTGGGGCGGCGAGGTGCGCATGGCGAATTTGTGCATTGCGGGCGGCAGCGCGGTCAACGGTGTGTCCGGCCTGCACACGGAAATTCTGCGCAATGATGTGTTTGCGGAAGCCTGCCAAATGGAGCCTGCCAAATTCAAGAATGTGACCAACGGCATTGACCACCGCCGCTGGCTTTCCCAGAGCAATCCGGGGCTTGACCGCCTGATTCGGGAACTGACGGGTGGAGACAGCTATCTTTTGAAGCCGCTGGCATTGCGGAAGCTGGGCGACTATGCCGATGATACGCAGGTTTTAGCGCGGCTGGAGACCATCAAACAGGACAATAAAAATGCTTTTGCAGCCTATATCAAGCGCATCAGCGGTGTGGTGCTGAATACCGACGCTATCTTCGATGTGCAGGTCAAGCGCCTGCATGAGTATAAGCGCCAGCTGCTCAATGTGATGCAGATTATTGCCAGCTATCAGCAGCTGCAGGATCATCCCGATATGGAGTTCACGCCCCATGTGTATCTGTTTGGGGCAAAAGCTGCGCCGGGCTATCAGGTGGCAAAGGATATTATCCGCCTGATCAATTCTCTTGCGCAGCAGATCAACAACGACCCGCTGTGTAAGGACCGGCTGCAAGTGGTCTTTTTGGAAAATTACTGCGTGTCTTTAGCAGAAAAACTGATGCCTGCGGCGGAGGTGTCGCAGCAGATTTCCACAGCCGGCAAAGAGGCGTCCGGCACCGGCAATATGAAATTTATGATGAACGGCGCGCTGACCATCGGCACGCTGGATGGTGCCAATGTGGAAATGCACGATGTTTTGGGCGATGAAAATATGTTCCTTTTCGGCCTTCACGCCGATGAAGTGGAGGATCTCAAACGCGGCGGCTACGATCCGGCGCTGTTTTACCAGCGCGATGGTGTGCTGCACCGTGTTCTGGATCAAATCCGCGATGGCTTCGGTGGTGTCCGCTATGATGAGCTGTATGAGCGCCTGCTGTATAACCGCTATGGCACGGCGGATGATTATATGCTTCTGGCGGACTTCGCAGCCTACTGTGATGCTGAGCGCCGCATGGTGGAAACGTATCACGACCGCATGCAGTGGAACAGAATGTCTTTGCACAACATTGCGCGCAGCGGTATTTTTGCCGCAGACCGCAGCGTTGCGGAGTATGCAGACAATATCTGGCATGTAAATCATAAATAAAACGCACTCTGCAGTCGGGGCAAAGTGCAGAAAAAAGCAGGCCGCCCGCAGAAAGCGTCTTGGAGCGCTTTGCGGGTGGCCTGTCCAATTTGTTTTTGAGGGGAAGAATGGGTATGAAACCGGTGGGGATTCTCTGCGCCAGCGAAGAAGAACTGGCGCCGTTTTTGCAAGTGCTGCAGGAGGAGTGCGCGGTGGAAAAAGCCATGTTGACGTTTCATCAGGGGATGATCGGAACGATTCGTGCAGTTGCAGTCTACAGCGGCGTCTGCAAAGTCAATGCAGCAATTGCGGCGCAGCTTCTTGTCGATGCTTTTCAGACCGCATGCATCATCAATGCCGGAACCGCAGGGGCTGTGGCAGAGCATCTGCATTGTTTTGACACGGTTATTGCCACAAAGACGGCCTATTATGACGTGGAGCAGGAAATTCTGACGGAATACCATCCATGGATGCCTTCGGCTTGGTTTCCGGTGGACGGCAGGCTGCTGGAGTTATCCAGAGAACTATTTGCGGGAGAGCAGTCGGTTGCTTTTGGACCTCTTGTAAGCGGAGAACAGTTTGTGGAAGGAACGGCGCGTGCCGCAGTTCAATCTGCATATGCGCCGCTGGCGGCAGATATGGAAACAGCGGGCGTTGCCCATGTGTGTTATGTCAATAAGGTGCCCTTTTTCGCCGTCCGTACCATTACGGATACGCCGGATCATGAGGGGCAGCAGGTTTTCGAACAGAATTGCATCAAAGCATCTGAAGTGGCAGGAAAGATTACGCTGCGCCTTTTGCATGCCTGGGAAGAGAAAGCGCTGGCTTTTGGAGATATGTGAAAACCCGATGTGCTGTTCCGGCAGGACGGCACATCGGGCTTTTTATGCTTTTTGCAGCTGCGATTGGATGAATTGCGGCACGTCGGCCACGTCGATTTCCAGCGCACAGGCCAATTCGCTGTGCAGCAGCTCCGCTGCTTTTTTCAGATAGTCCTGATCTATTTTATATGGATGCTTTCCGGCAGACGTTTCTGCCTGCTGTTTCAGATAAAGGGATTTGATCAGCTGTGCCAAGGTTTCGCAATCGTGGGATTGGATACGGGCCTGATATACGGCGCCGAGGCTGTGACGGTCGGCAGTATCCAGACTGTGGTCCTCCCGCAGTTCCGGCAGGCGCGCAATCAGCTCCAGTGCTTCCTGGCGGCTGATCACCGGCCGCATATAGATCTGCGTATCCACCGGCACATAAATGACGCCGCTGCCAAACAGAGGAGAGAGCTTATAGTAGAGGCGCTCTTTTTCGGCACCATGGCTGCCCGGCATGGGCGCAATGCTTTCCACCCGGCAAACGCCGGTGCTGCCGTACATGATCAGTGCGCCCTGCGAAAATTTCATAAAGCAATCCCCCGTTTCTGATTATTTGATAAAAAAGTGTGGTTCTCACAACTGGACTTACGTTCCATGGAGAACCACACGCTGTACTATTAGTATACCATAAAAAGATTGAAAATGTAAGGATTTTTTCTTTAGTCCTTTTTGGAAGCCAGTTCGCGGCCCATCAACACACCCATCACGGAGGCCATCATCAAACCACGAGTCCAGCCGGAAGAGTCGCCCAGGCAGTGCAGACCCTGGACATTGGTATTGAACCGGGTATCCATCTTAATGCGGTTGGAGTAGAATTTCAGCTCGGGGGAATAGAGCAGGGTCTCCGGCGCGGCGAAGCCCGGCACCACCAGATCCATGGCCTGGATAAAGTTGATAATGTTCAGCATGGAGCGATAGGGCATGGCGGAGGTGATGTCGCCGGCCACAGCGTCGGGCAGAGTGGGGCGCACATTGCTGCGGGCCAGCTCCTTGGCCCAGGTACGCTTGCCATCCAGAATATCGCCGTAGCGCTGCACCAGGATGTGGCCCGCGCCCAGCATATTGGTCAGCTCGCCCACCTTTTGCGCAAAGGCGATGGGCTGGTTGAAGGGTTCGTTAAAATTGTGGGAGCACAAAATGGCCAGGTTGGTGTTGTCCGACTTGAATTCTTTGAAAGAGTGGCCGTTGACCACGGCCAGGTCGTTATCGTAGTTCTCCTGGCTGACAAAGCCGCCGGGATTCTGGCAGAAAGTGCGCACCTTGTTTTTGAATGGCTTGGGATAGCCGATCAGCTTGCTTTCATACAGGGCGCGGTTGACGGTTTCCATCACTTCGTTGCGCACTTCCACGCGCACGCCCACATCCACGGTGCCGCTTTGATGAGCAATATGGTGCTCCGAGCAGACCTTTTCCAGCCAGTCTGCGCCCCGGCGGCCGGCGGCAATCACAGTTTCTTCGGCATAGATTTCCAGTTCCTGTCTGCCGTCACTGAGAAGCACGCCTTTGCAGACGGAATCCTGCAGGATGATATTGGTGCATTCCATGCCGAACAGCAGCTCCACGCCGTTGTCTGCCAGATAGTGCTCAATGGCCTGGTAGATGCCCTGGGCCTTTTCCGTACCCATATGGCGGATGGGGCAGTCCACCAGCTTCAGGCCCGCGGCGATGGCCCGTTTGCGGATGGCGCGGATCTCGTCGCCGTCGGTGATGCCCTCCACATGGGTGTCTGCACCGAATTCCAGATAAATTTTGTCGGTGTAGGCGATGGTGTCCTGCACCAGGTCTGCTCCCACAAGATCGGGCAGGTCGCCGCCCACTTCGCAGGAAAGGGACAGCTTGCCGTCGGAAAAAGCGCCTGCGCCGGAGAAGCCCGTGGTGATGTGGCAATAGGGCTTGCAGTTGATGCATTTCTGGGTTTTATTTTTGGGGCAGCGGCGGTTTTCAATAGCTGCGCCCTTTTCTACAAGGACAATTTTCTTTTTGCTGCCCCGGCGCAGCATTTCCAGGGCGGTAAAAATGCCGGCAGGTCCGGCGCCGATGATCACAACGTCTGTTTTCATAGTGGGGAGTCCTTTCTGTCGGTTTCATTTGGGCCGCAAAAAAACGGCTTCCAGGCACTGTCTTTGAGGCATTTGCACCCAAAGCAGCCGGGCAGCCGCTGACAAAGCGCCGCGTTGCAAAAAGCTGCGCTTTTTAATATAGCCTTTTACAGCATATCGGAAATTTACCCAAAAGTCAAGGCCGGACAATGGTTTTTTTCGCCTGCCCGGGCAGCCGAAATCCTTTTCCAATGCCATCGCAAAAACCGCCCTGAGCTGTTCTGATGATTAGGCTGCTCTAAAGAAACGAAAATTGCAAGCCCCGCCTAAAAGGACGCCCCGGCCTGCAAAAACGCAGGCCGGGGCGTATGTGCGTTTGGAAGCGGCGGGGGAACGGTTATTCCTCCTGCGCCGCCTGGGCCTTTTCCAGATAGGAATCGTAGTCCATGCGGTAATCGGTTACAGTGCCGTCATCGTTGAAGCAGAGGATACGGTTGGCCACAGTCTCCACCAACTGGTGGTCGTGGCAGGCCAACAGCACATTGCATTTAACACTCTCCAGGCCGTTGTTCACCGCGGCGATGGATTCCAAATCCAAGTGGTTGGTAGGCTGGTCCAGCAGCAGCACGTTGGCGCCGGAGAGCATCATGCGCGAGAGCATGCAGCGCACCTTCTCGCCGCCGGAGAGGACTTTGACGGGCTTGTACACCTCGTCGCCGGAGAAGAGCATCCGGCCCAGAAAGCCCCGAAGATAGGTTTCGTGGGGATCTTTGGAGTATTGGCGCAGCCACTGCACCAGGTTGTCTTCGTTGTCCTGAAAATAGGGGGTATTGTCCTTGGGAAAATAGGAGAAGGTGGCGGTCTGGCCCCATTTCACGGTGCCTTCGTCCGGTTCCAGTTCCCCGGCCAGAATTTTGAACAGAGCCGTCTGGCCGTTTTCGTTCTCGCCCACAAAGGCGATTTTGTCCCCGTGCTCCACTGTGAAGGACACATGGTCCAGCACCTTTACACCGTCGATGGTTTTGCTCACATCGGTGACGAAGAGGATATCCTTGCCCACTTCCCGGTCGGGGGAGAAGGCCACATAGGGATAGCGGCGGGAAGAGGCGGGCAGTTCCTCCACGGTCAGCTTGTCCAGCAGCTTGCGCCGGGCTGTGGCCTGCTTGGATTTGGACTTGTTTGCGGAAAAGCGGGAGATGAATTCCTGCAGTTCCTTGATTTTTTCCTCGTTGCGCTTGTTCTGGTTACGCACCAGCTGCTGAATCAGCTGAGAGGACTCATACCAGAAGTCATAGTTGCCCACATACATCTTGATTTTGCCGTAGTCAATGTCCACAATGTGGGTGCAGATGGTGTTGAGGAAATGCCGGTCGTGGCTCACCACAATCACAGTGCCGGGGAAGTCCAGCAGAAAATCTTCCAGCCAGTTCACCGCGGCGATGTCCAGGTTGTTGGTGGGCTCGTCCAGCAGCAGCAGATCGGGGTTGCCGAACAGCGCCTGCGCCAGCAGCACCTTCACCTTCAGGCGGCCGTCCAGATCGGCCATCTGGGTCTGGTGCAGCGCCACGCCGATGCCCAGGCCCTGGAGAATGCGGGAAGCGTCGCTCTCGGCCTCCCAGCCGCCCAGCTCCGCATATTCTTCCTCCAGTTCGCAGGCGCGCACGCCGTCCTCATCGGTCATTTCCTCCTTGGCGTAGAGGGCTTCCTTTTCCTTGCCGATTTCATACAGGCGCAGGTTGCCCATAATCACGGTGTCCATAACGCTGTAGGCGTCGTATTGGTTTTGGTCCTGTTTCAGCACGGACATGCGGATGTCCGGCAGGATGGACACCGAGCCGGAGGTGGACTCAATCTCCCCGGAAAGGATTTTCAAAAAGGTGGATTTTCCCGCGCCGTTGGCGCCGATGATGCCATAGCAGTTGCCGCGGGTGAATTGCAGGTCTGCATGGGAAAACAAAACACTGCCGCCGTATTGCAGGCCCAGGTCTGTCACGGTAATCATGGTAAAACTTGCTCCTTTTACTTAAAATCGTACGATGCTAAGCGTACCATAAAACCGAAGGGAAGTATAGCTTTTTTTTGAAAAATGCGGGATAAAAAGCGGCACCGGCGGAAAAGCTGCTTGTTTTCTCCTGATGCGGTTTTGTGAAAGGATTTTAAAATAAACAACAGCCGCGCAAAACCCGGAATGGGGGGAACACCTCATCCCGGGGGCTCTGCCCAATATCCATTGCGCGGCCCTCTCTTGCGGCGGCAATTGAAACATGCTATAATACCAAATATATCTGAATTCTATTTTTGAAACACAAGAGGACAAAAGAGCTATGGAGTTAACGCAAGGTGTGCGATTTGATACGCTGGGGCTGTCGGAGCCTTTGATGCGGGCACTGGAAAAAAAGAACTATGAAGTGTCAACGCCGGTTCAGGCGGGGGCGATTCCGCCGATGCTGGCCTGGAAAGATGTGCTGGCCAAAGCGCCCACGGGCACGGGGAAGACCTTTGCTTTCGGAATTCCGATCCTGGAGCATATCAACCCGGCAGACGATCAGGTGCAGGCAGTGATTTTGGCGCCTACCCGGGAGCTGGCGCTGCAGATCACAGAGGAACTGCGGGAACTGGCCGTTTATATGGAGGGTGTGAAAATCATCTGCTGCTATGGCGGTCAGCCTATCGGCAAACAGATCAATGCGCTCAAGCGCCATCCGCAAATCATCGTTGCCACGCCCGGGCGCTTCAGCGATCACATGAAGCGCCGCACCATTAAGGTGGATGCAGTGCAGACAGTGGTGCTGGATGAGGCGGACCGGATGCTGGATATGGGCTTTATCCATGATGTGACCCGTATTTTGGATAAAATTCCCCACCGCAGAAACCTGGGCCTGTTCTCCGCCACCATTTCCCGCGAAGTTATGGACATCGCCTGGGTTTATCAGCGCGATGCAGAGGAGATCACTGTCCGCGCGGAGGAGGAAAATAAACCGGATATTGTGCAATACCGCGTGGATACGGCGGCTGGTGACAGGGTAAATGTGATGCTCCGCATTTTGGAGAAGGAACATTACGAGCGCGTGGTGGTATTCTGCAATACCAAAGGGACCGTGGAGCGGGCTACCAAATACCTGCAGATGGCCGGCGTGGAGGCAGAGTGCATCCATGGGGATATTCCCCAGGCCAAGCGGGAGCGCGTGATGCAGCGTTTTCGTGATGGAAAGCTGCGCGTTTTTGTTGCCACAGATGTGGCGGCCCGAGGTATCGATGTGGATGATGTGGACGCCGTGTTTAATTACGATGTGCCAGAGGAGAATGAATATTACATTCACCGCATCGGCCGTACAGGCCGCGCAAAGCGCAGCGGCACAGCCTACACCTTTGTGTCGGATTATGCCGCGCTGGTTCGGCTGGATGAAATCGCAAAATTTACGAAGAATACGATTACACCCGTTTCGGTGGATGCCGAGGGGAATTTGACTGCTGTGAAGAAAGGGTAAGGATTTCTGCAATGAAGAAGTTGTATCGTTCCAGAACTTCGCGTTATTTTGCCGGCGTTTGTGGTGGTATCGGCGAGTATTTTAACATTGACCCCAATATTGTCCGCATTGTGGCGGTGCTGCTGGGGTTTGGCAGCATCGGCACGGTTTTGATTGTTTATATCGCTGCAGCACTGCTGCTGCCGGAAGGCTGAGTCATGGGCGCGCAGGCCATCAAGCTGCGCGCCGCGCGGGAAACGGATCTGCCGCGGCTGAAGACCCTTTGGCGGGCGAGTTTTCCAGACTGTGCAGCGGACACTTATTTTTTTGAGCACTGCTTTGTGCCCGGCCATGTGGAGAGCAGCCTTGTGCTGTTGATGGACGGGAAAATTCAGAGTATGGTGTTTTTCCTGCCCACCTTCTGGTATGATGAAGCGCACGGTTACGGCCCGGCGCCCTGCCTGGTGGGGCTGGCCACGGATCCCGATTGCAGGCGCCGCCAATATGCCAGCTGGCTGGTGGAAACGGCCTGCGATTTTATGGTGGAGAAAGGGGCCGGCGGTATTTGGACGATGTTGCCGGATGATACGCTGGAGTTGTTTTTTTCCATGCAGGGCTTTTGGACGCTGCCAAGAGCTGCGGCGCGCGCCTATACTGCGGCGGAGCTTCCCAAAGGAACAGGGAGACTTCGCCGGGCGGAACCGGAGGAATATGAGCGGCAGCGGGAAAAACTGCTGCAGGGGAAAAACCACATCGTAGCCGGAAACCTGGTTGCCGCGCTTCAGCAGGCAATGGCGGTGCGGCGCGGCGGCGGGATGTTTTTGATGGAGCTGCACGGCGCGCCGGTTTGCGCCATCGCCGCCAAAAACGACGCTGTGGCGCAGGTTTGGGAGCTGCTCTGTCCGGAGCAGGTGCGGGGAGAAGCCCTTGCTCTGCTGGCGGAGGAATTGCATGCGGCGCGCTGTGTCGTGCAGAGCGGCTGCGGCATGCTGCGGCTGCTCAACCGCTTTGCGGAATTGAAACAGCCGGAAGGATACCTCGGCTGCGGTGCGCTTTTATGAAGAAAAAAGACGGCTTTGGTAAAAACCAAAGCCGTCTTTTTTTCCTCGATTCAGTGCAGCACACGGACGCGGAGCACGCCGTCAACTGCTTTGAGTTCTGCAACCACGGTGTCATCCACCTCTGTATTCAAATCGAATACAGAGTAGGCGTATTCGCCGCGGGATTTGTTGGTCATGTTTTCGATGTTCACCTGATCTTTGGCAAAAATGGGAAGCAGCGTGGTCAGCATGCCGGGCAGGTTGCGGTGGATGATGCAGATGCGCGCAATGCCGCTGCGATCCAAATGCAGATCCGGCAGATTTACGGAGTTCTTGATATTGCCGTTGCGCAGATAATCGTCCATTTCCTCGGCAGCCATCAGGGCGCAGTTGGCCTCGGCCTCCACTGTGGTGCCGCCCAGATGGGGAGTCAGGATGACATTGGGCTCTTTTATCAGCCGGGCGGTGGGGAAGTCAGCCACAAAGCGGGAGACCTTGCCGCTGTGCAGGGCTTCGATGATTGCATCTTCATCCACCACTTCGCCGCGGGCATAATTGATGATGCGCACGCCGTCCTTCATTTTGGAGATGCGCTCGGCGTTGATCATGCCGCGGGTTTCGTCGGTCAGGGGGGTATGGATGGTAATGTAATCGCAGTTTTTCAGCAGAGTATCCAGCTGATCGACGCGAATGACATGGCGGGAGACGCGCCATGCGGCGTTGACAGACAGGTAGGGGTCGTAACCGTAAACTTTCATACCCATATCCAAAGCGATATTGGCTACCAGAGAACCGACGTTTCCGGTGCCGATTACGCCGATGGTTTTGCGGTAATATTCCGGGCCGGCAAATTGCTTTTTGATTTTCTCCATGGCGACCTCCACGGGTACGTCGGGGTCATTGTAATTATATACCCAGCGCATGCCGCCCATCAAATCGCGGGAGGCCATGCCCAAACCGAACAGAAACAACTCTTTCACAGCGTTGGCATTGCCGCCGGGAGTGTTGAACACTACGATGCCCGCTTCGCTGCAGCGCTTGAGAGGAATGGAATTGACGCCGATGCCGGCGCGGGCAATGCAGCGCAGCGCAGGATTGAATTCATAGCTGTGCATGTCCGTGGCGCGAACGAAAATGGCATCGGGATCGGCCATGGTGTCGGAGATTTCATAGGCCTCCGGCGTCATAATTTCCAGGCAGGAAGGGGAAATGTGGTTGAGTGTTTTCACCTTAAACATAGTTTCAAATCCTTTCAGATGTGTTCTTTTTCAAATTTGCGCATAAAGTCAGCCAGTGCATGCACGCCTTCAATGGGCATGGCGTTATAGATGGAAGCACGCATGCCGCCCACCAAACGGTGGCCCTTCAGGTTGGAAAAACCTGCATTCGCTGCCTCTTTGACAAATAAAGCATCCAGATCTTTATCGCCGGTGCGGAAGGTGACGTTCATCCGGCTGCGCGCCTCGGGCTGGGCTGTACCATGGAACAGCTTGCTCTCGTCCAGAACCCGATAAAGCACTGCAGCTTTTTCTGCGTTGATTTTTTCCATTTCAGACAGGCCGCCCAGCTGCTCCAGCCACTGCAGCACCAAGCCGAGCATATAAATGCACCAGCAGGGGGGCGTGTTGTGCATGGAATCGCCTTTGATCTGCACGGCATAGTTCAGCATCACCGGCGTTTTTTCCATGGCGTGGCCGGCCAGATCCTTGCGGATGATCACGACTGTCACGCCGGCCGGCGCCATATTTTTTTGCGCCCCGGCATAAATCAGGCCGTATTTTGCCACATCGATGGGCTTGGAAAGAATATTGGAGCTCATATCGCACACCAGAGGAACCGCGCCGGTCTGGGGCACATAGTTCCATTCTGTGCCGTAAATGGTGTTGTTGGCACAGTAATGGAAATAGGCAGCGCTGGGGCTCAGCTGCAGTTCATCCTGCTGGGGAATGGTTGTGTGCTGCGTTTCAGCACTGGAGCAGGCCACGGAGCAGACACCGTATTTCTGTGCTTCTTCGTAAGCTTTGGTGGAAAAATGACCCGTCAAAGCGTAATCGGCTTTGCCGGTGGTTCCCATCAAATTCAGCGGAACCATGGAAAACTGAGTGGTGGCACCGCCCTGCAGAAACAGAATTTCATAGTCCTCCGGCACGGCAAGCAGCTTGCGCAGCCGCCCTTTGGTATCCTGGAAAATAGAGTCAAAGCTGGAAGATCGATGACTCATCTCCATCACCGACATACCAGATCCGCTACAGTTCAAAAGCTCCTTCTGGGCTTGCTGCAAAACGGGCAGCGGCAGCATGGAGGGACCGGCGGAAAAATTGTAAATACGCTCGTCAAACACGCGCTTCGACTCCTTTCGTTTTGAAATGAATGAAATCGGGAAATAAATGCCCGATTAAATTTATATTTTAGCACAGGAATGTATTAATGACAAGGCAAAAAGCGGGAGAAATGGTGGCAAAAGGCAAGAATCTGTGCTATACTGCCAGCAGTCCATATATGGCGGATCATTTTTGCTATTTTGTATGTTGAAAGACTGAGAAAAGGGGTGGCCGATGCAAACGGCAAAGGAGGCGGCGCTGGCGTATCTGCGCCGCAAAACCGATCAAAATATCAATCTGCTGGCGGCGCTGCAGGGAGGATTGGCGAAAGTTGTTGCGGCGGAAGCGCGTGGCTGCCTTCTCTGCACTGCTGGGAAAGTATGGCAGATCGCAGCGGAGGATACGGAAACGGCACTGCGCTTTTATGAAATGATACCGACGGAGGCTACCATGCTGGAGCTGCAGGAAACCGCGCAGATAGAAGCGGTTGCGGAACGTTTTCAGCCGCGCTGTATCGAAACCTATTACAATGCATGGTATGCAGGGGAGACCATTGTGCTGCCGGAAAACGATGTGGAAATTCGCGTGATGCGGCTGGAGGATGCAGAGCTGATGGCGCGGCATTATCGATTGCCCGGTGCGTCTGTGGAGGACTGTGCGGAGACAGCCGCTTATTTGCGCGGACGGATTACGTGCGGGGCAATGTTTGGCGCGTATCAAAAAGACTGCCTGGTTGGGTTTGCAGGTACGCACGACGAGGGATCGATTGGACTTTTGACAGTGCTTCCGGCATATCGCCGCAGGGGGGTGGGCACATACCTTGAGCAGGTGGCCATTGCCCGGGCATTGGAGCAAAAGCGCATTCCCTTTGGACAGATTGCGCCGGCCAATGCGGCATCGCTTGCGCTGCAGCGTGCGTTGGGCATGACCGTGGCGCGGGAGCAGGTTTGCTGGATGGACAAATAACCCTCAGAACGGCCTGAAAACGGCTGTTCTGAGGGTTTTCTGCGCTTATTTTTTCCAAAAGTGCTTAAAAGATTGAAGCCATCCGGATTTTTTCTTTTGCGCAGGAGATTCTGTTTGGGGTTCCTGCCGGATAGCAGCATCCATCATGGCCTGTTGGCTGTCAAAGGGAGGCTGGTCTGTAGAGCAGGGGCAGTATGTGCCGTCACTTTGCAGAACCCGGGCCTTTGCAGTGTCAGACAGGCAGGCATCCAGAATTGCATGCAGCTTGGCGCGCACTTCTGTGTCGTAAATTGGGCAGGCGATTTCCACCCGGCGCTGCGTATTGCGCGTCATAAAGTCAGCGGAGGAAATGTACATGACTTCCTTGTCTCCTGTGCCGAAGCAATAGATGCGGGAATGTTCCAGGTAGCGGCCCACAATGCTGATGATATGAAGATTTTCTGTTTTACCGCTTACACCGGGCAGAATGCAGCAGATACCACGGACGATCATGTCGATTTTGACGCCTGCGCAGGAGGCCTGCTTGAGTTTTTCAATAATATCCACGTCGGTGATGGAGTTGATTTTGATTAAAATACGCCCCTGATCCCGCTTGGCAATTTCTTCGTCCATATGCTGCAAAATGGTGCTTTTCAAAGAGACCGGTGCTACCAGAAGATGCCGGTAAGAGCCTTCTAAGTTGCCGATGGACATGTTTTTGAAAAATTCTGCGGCATCGGCGCCGATGCGCTGGTCTGCTGTGAGCAGGGACAAATCTGTATATTGGGTTGCGGTTTTTTCATTGTAATTGCCCGTCCCCACCTGCGTGATATAACGGATTTCACCGTGCTCCTGCCGGGTGATCAGGCAGATCTTGGAATGCACTTTGTACTCTTCAAAACCATATAGGATGGTGCAGCCCGCATCTTCCAGCCGCTCAGACCAGTCAATATTGTTCTGCTCATCAAATCGCGCCCGCAGTTCAATCAAAACGGTGACATCCTTGCCGTGTTCTGCCGCAGCGCACAGGTAATCCACCAGTTTGGCCTTGCGCGCCAAACGGTAGATGGTGATTTTAATCGAAATCACTGCAGGGTCCTCCGAGGCCTCGCGGATCATCTGCAAAAAGGGAGCCATGCTTTCAAAGGGATAGGAAAATAAGCGGTCTTTTTGCAGCACCTGCTGCAATATGGGCTCGTTGGGCTGCAGGCCGGCGGGAAAACATGGCGTGAACGGAGGATAAAGCAAGGCGCGCTGTTTATTTTCTGACAGCTTGTCGGCCAGGGAAAAAACATACGCCAGGTTCATGGGAGCGGATGTGATGAAAATTTGCTGGTTTGTCACGGGCAGCCGTTCTTTTAAGTAATCTAAAAAGGCAGGCCCAATGGGGGCGGACAGTTCCAACCGCACCGGCGCCAGGCGCATGCGCTGCTTGAGCACCTTTTTCATTTTCTTGCGGAAGTCGTCGTTGTCGAAATCAAAAGCCTCGTCGTCCGGGTTGATGTCTGCATTGCGGGTTACGCAGAAAATGGCTTTTTCCTGGATTGTGTAGCCGGGGAAAATCGTTTCTGTAAATGCAAGGAGCAATTCTTCCATGCGGATATAGCGCAAGTCATTCCCCGGCAGGAAAAGAATCGGAGGCAGAGCATCCGGCAGGGGAACCACAGCAAATACCTCCCGGGATTTGTATTTTACCCAGGCCCCCACATGCAGCACTTTGTTTTTCAAATGAGGGAAAGGATGGTGTGTATCCACAATCTGGGGAGAAAGAATAGGAGCCACAGCATTTTTGAAGTATTGTGTGCAGAATTTTTTTTCGCTGTTTTCCAGCTCGGAGAAAGAGAGACAGCAAATGCCATGAACGCGCAATCGTTTTTCCAAAACAGCGCAGATCTGTTCCTTTTTGTGATAGAGCGGACGCACGGTGCTGTAAATGGCACTGAGCTGCTCTTTCGGCGACCAGCCGGAGCGCTTGTCCTGGGAATCGCCTTTCACATGCATCAGGTCGAACAAGCTGCCCACACGGATCATGAAAAATTCATCCAGGTTGCTGGAAAAGATGGAAACAAACTTCAGGCGTTCCAGCAGAGGAACAGTTTCGTCGACAGCTTCTGAAAGCACACGGTCATTGAAAGCAAGCCAGGACAATTCCCGGTTTTGCATAAAACGCTGATCAGTCACAGAGAATCCCCTCCTTTTCCAACATAAAGGATAAATACCCTTCCCGAACACCATAAGGGCTGGTGCGCACTGTGCAGCTGCCATAAAATTCTGCAATGCTCCGCATAATCACAATGCCCGGTATTAATGTATGCACGCGCTCCGGCGCCACTTTCAAAATACGGCGCATCAGTTTGCGCGGTTCTTTATCTGCCATGCGGAGCACGTCGGATAAAAAGTCTGTATGATATTCTTCCTGTGTTTTTTTGTTGCCTTCCAGATTTTGATACAGGGAAAGGGCAGCGCGGGCGGTGCCGCCCACACTGCAAAGAGGCTGAGCAATGTAATCTTTAGAGGCAGGCATGGTATCTTTCAGCATGCGGCGCACTTGCGCGCGCATAGCCCGCAGCTCTGTTTTCTTAGGCATCAGGCCGTCGATAAAATGATTGTAGAGCGTGAGAGAGCCGATGGGAAGAGAATGGGCAGCAAGGACGGTGCGCTCTTTGAAAAAGACGAGTTCTGTGCTGCCGCCGCCCACGTCAATCAAAAGGCCTGAAGCTGTGGAAGTGCGGCGGATGGCGCCGCGGTAGTCCAACATAGCCTCTTCATAGCCGGAAAGCACCTGAATGCCAAGCCCGGTTTCCCGCCATACGGTTTCCAGCACCTGATCGGTGTTGACGATATTGCGCAGCGAAGCGGTGGCGAAAGGATATAATGTGCAGTCCGGCAGCATTTCCACAACGCCCTTGTATTGCCGCAGCACGGTGACAAGTTTATGAATCCCTTCTCGGGAGAGGCAGTTCTTTTTGTCTACATAGCCTGCAAGGCCTGTAGTATTTTTGCTGCTGAGGGTAGGAATCAGCACGCCCGCTTCCAACCGGAAAATTACGAGCCGGATGGTGTTGGAGCCAATGTCAATCACGCAGTACATGGTTACTCTCTCTTTCCTTAATAGATCAAATCTTTTTTGGGGAAGGCTGCTGTTTGCTGCTCGGGTTATTGGGCTGTATCCGCAGGCAGCGGTTTTGTATCTGGTCCATGGGCCGGGGCTTTCTTTTGGTAAAATATGACAGCCAGCAATACAGTGACAGGGACGCTGAGCACGATGCCGAAGCTGCCGGACAGGCCCTGCATGATAGCGATGCCGATATTGTTGGAATTGATGATCTGCTGATAGGGCAGATTGTAGGCATAATCCAGCACCAGCATGCTGATGTTGCTGCCGGCAAAAGCGAGGATCAGCGTATTGCTGTCTGTTCCCATCATATCACGGCCTACGCGCATACCGGCGCGAAACAAATCCTTTGAAGACAGGGAAGGGTTTTGTTCATGGACTTCACTGATGGAGCTGGCGATGGACATGGCCACATCCATCACGGCGCCCAGGCTGGAAATCAGCAGTCCTGAGAACAACAACCCGCCCACATGGATGCCGTTGGTGTAATTCAGGGTCAAAAGACTTTCAATATCCGATACATTCCAGCCGCTGATTCCGGAAGCGGCGCTGAATGCTGTGGCGGCAATGCCTGCGATGATCACGCCGGCCACAGTGCCCAAAGTGGCTACGGCTGTTTTGCGGGTTGGTCCGCCGATCAAATACAGGGTGACAACAGTGGTGATAATACACAACAGCACAGATACCCAGAACGGGGACCAGCCGCGATAGACCAGAGGCAGATAAACGAAAATAATGCACAGGAAAGTAAAAATTAATCCGCCTGAAGCTTTGATACCCTGTCTGCCGCCGACCAAACACAGCGCCAGAATATAAAGTGCGGCAAAAATGTAAATTGCCCATTCGCGGCTTTGCGCGTAAACACTGGCAATGGTGGAATCGCCGGCCACGCTTTGCATCACTACTACATGCATTCCCTCGCGGCAGGCAGCGCCGAACAGGTAACCGGCGCTGGAAGTGGTTTCAATGATTTCACCAGCGCGCACACCGGTGAGCATTTTTACCAGCACTACTTGTTCGCCCAAACGGGAGCCGTCGCTTTGCAAATTGTCCTGAAGGATTTCTGTGACGATGCCCTTTTCAAAGGTTTGCCCCTCACGGGATACCAGTTGGGTTTTCTCCACTTGGTTGATGGCGAATACAAAAATCAGAAATACAATGATAATAAGCACCGGCAGGCCCCATCTCAAAAAGAGATGAGGCCCACGGAGCGTATGCAGTCCATTCTTCATACGATAACTTACAGGCGGTTCACCAAAGTCAGTGCAACATCAATATCTGTAGAAGTTGCAGCGGTTTTAGGTGCGATGGAGGAGCCGGTGATCATCTTGTTGCCTGCTGCAAACTTCACGCCGTCCAGTGCCCAGCCAGCCACGGCGCCGGCATCACTGTAAGCGCTCAGACTGCTGGAGGCAGCGGAAACATCCATATCCATGGCCTGGGCATAACGGTAAACCATCACAGCCAGCTGCTCACGGGTAACAACATCGTTTGGAGCGAAGGTGTTGGCGTCAATACCGGTTACAATGCCATTGGCCTGTGCCCAGGAGATAGCATTGGCATAATCAGCATCAGCTGCCACATCATCGAAGGAGGCCGCTGCAGAAACTGCGGGAGAACCTGCCAGATGATACAGCATTTCTGCGGCATCCGCACGGGTCACGACATCAGTGGATGTGGTGTCATCCTTGATGATGGTGAAAGTTTCGTCAATCTTTTCAGCCACACCAGCATCTGTAATCTGATAGGTATCAATGGTGAAAGAATCAGAATCCATGGAGATCACAGAGTAGCTGGGCAGCCAGTTCTGGCTCCGCTCGGCCACATAATCCTGCTGAGTGGAAATCAGCTCATAATACTTGGAACCGGAGGCGGAGTTTGCAGTCATATACAGAATACCCTTGGGATTGCGCACAGTGTTGCCGTCGGTCTGCTCAATGGTATAGCAGAGGTTATCCTGCTGGAATGCGTCCAGCGCAGCCTGGCCGGCGGTGTCGCCTTCTTCAGGAGAAAGGGCGATGCTGGTGTTGTTGGAGGTGTTGTAGGCATGATCCCAATCGTAGTCAGTGCCGTCCTCGTTCAGCTGGAACTCATAGGTGCCGTGGCTCTGGCCATCGCCATACAGCATCTTGGTGCGGCTGTAAGTATGGTCATGGCCCTGCAGGACAACATCGATATCATATTCGTCGAAAATCGGGGTCAGCTGTGTGCGCAGGATCATGCCGTCGGTGTCAGAATGATCCAGACCGGAGCCGTAAATATCCTGATGGATGGTCACAATGCGCCAGGTGGCGTCGGGATCGGAAGCGATGGCTTCCTGGATGGCCTGTTCATGCTCGGCGGCATTATAGTTGTTGGTGTTCAGGACGATGAACAAGCCGTCGCCGTAGGAGTAATAATAGTCGCCGCCGGCCTGGGTAGTACCGTAGTCCGTGGAATTCGGATTGTAAAAATGGTACATATAATCCGGATTCAGGGAATCGTGGTTGCCGATGGTGGTGGCCACGGGCATGGAGGCGAGCACGTCGGCGCTCAGGTAGGCGGCGTACTCCTCTTCCTTGGGCTGGCCGGTCTTGTTGACCTGGTCGCCGGCGGAGATGATGAAGTCGATGCCGGGATTCTCTTCCATGGCGATGTTCAGCGTGCGGTTCCAGGCAAAACCGTCGTTGCGGGCGGCGGTGTTGGCGGCGCCGCTGTCGGCGCTCAGCGCTTCGCCGTTTTGGGGCTGGCCCTTGGAAGCGCCCACCTGGGGGTCGCCCACATACAGCATCTGGATGCTGTCAAAATCGCCGGTCCGATAGGTCTCCACGGCGCTCTGCACGCCGTTCTTTTCCACGGTGTAGTAGTAGGTGGTGTTTTCCTGCAGGCCG
>CAJFVV010000048.1 GCA_904420565.1 Candidatus Pseudoscillospira faecavium | reverse complement strand
TTGAAAGTATTGTAGTTTCTCTGCTTGCATTCGTTGCATCTCAAAGTGATTTTAACGCGCATCTAACGGCACCTCCTTATTATTGGCTCTCTGCGCTCGAGGCGCTGAAGCCTTCTGCCTCCCTACAAGCCAAGGCATCCTATTGCACGCGAAAAGCGAAAAATGCGCGCAAAAAGAAAGCCCTTCTTTCATAGGTAATGAACACTATACCATACCCATGTTCTCAGGTCAACTCTTTTTTTCTTTTTTTGCAAACTTTTTGGGATAGCATTGCAAAAAATGGAAAAATTGGGTATATTGTTGACACAAATGCGCCGGCCATTTTCTGCCAGGCAATCTGTTTCAGGCGGTTTCATGGCATTGGGCTGCAAGATTGCTGATGATACCCACAATCTGATATGTTTTATTATTATAATGTATAAGGAGGCGCTCTTTTATGCGCATTATGGCCATAGATTACGGCGACGCCCACACTGGCATCGCCATTTCCGACCCCACAGGACTGTTGACCGGCTACACCACCACCATTGACGCCTACACCCCGCAAAAAGTCGTCGCCGCAATTGTGGACCTGGTCCAAACCCATCAGGTGGATACCCTGGTGCTGGGATACCCAAAAAATATGGACGGCAGCGAAGGGCCAAGAGCCGAAAAAAGCCGTGCACTCAAAACCTTGCTGGAAGAGGCTGTGGGGCTCCCAATCGTGCTGTGGGATGAGCGCCGCACCACAGTGGATGCCCACCACATCCTTTATCAAGCAGGCAAAAATGCAAAAAAACGCAAAAAAGCCGTGGATGCAGTGGCAGCATCTTTAATTTTGGAAGGTTATCTGACACGTCTTCGGCAAACGCCTTGATTTCCACCACGCCGCCATGCAGCACAGCCTGGAATGCGCGGAACGGCTCTTGCCAAAACAGGAAATCTATTATACAATTTAGCGTACGCAGTTTCTTAAGTACAGTGAAAGGCGGACATGTGCATGAAACAAATTGCGATTTTCCAATCAGACCTGCGCGTGGGCGGAATCCAGAAGGCGCTGGTCAACATCCTGAATGAAATTGATTACAGCAAGTGCTGCGTCGACGTGTATCTGTTTGATGACCAGTGCTTTTTTGACGTGCCCTCTCACGAAAATCTGCATATCCGCTTTCTGCCGCCCATGCCCGCCTATTACCGTCTGCTGTATTTCGGCCTGGTGAAGAAGCTGAGCCGGGATGTGACGGGCGGGAAAGAATATGATGTGGCAGTCGACTTCAGCAGCTATCGCAATGAATGCGCCGTGGGCGCCATCAAAGCCCACGCCAAAAAGCGGGTCATGTGGATCCACAACGATGTGGAGATCAAGCGGAAGAACGAGCCGAAGTACCGCATTCTGTGGCACTTTTTTAAAAGCAAGCTGAAGTATTATGACGCTTTTGCCGCCGTATCCCCCGGTATCATTGACGGTTTTCGCCGCGTGACAGGCATTCAGGACAAACCCATCACCGCCATTCCCAACCATATTGATACCGATGAAATTTTCCGCAAGGTCCACGCAAAAATCGATTTTTCCGTAGATCAGCGCAAATGGAATGTCTGCTCCGTAGGCCGCATCTGCCATCAGAAGGGCTATGATCTGCTGATACGTGATTTGGCGGAGGTCAAAAAACGCCGCACAGATTTCCATTTCTATCTCATTGGCGATGGCCCTGACCGTCAGACCCTGGAAAACCAGATTCGTCAACTGGAACTGCAGGACTATGTTACGCTGCTGGGCAACCAGCCCAATCCCTTCCCCTACATGGATCAGATGGATGGCTTTGTGCTCACTTCCCGCTATGAGGGCCAGGGCATGGTCATCTGGGAGGCCAAGGCACTGGGCCTGCCCCTGTATATCTCCAAGAATCTGGAAATCTACAACCCGGGCATCGAGGGCTGCAGCGATATTGTGGGCGCTCTGTCCACCGCGCAAAAGTGCACCGAGAAGCAATACGATCCCCTCACATCTTATAATGAACTCATTTCCCAGCGCATCCGCGCAATTTTGGAATTGTAAAACATCACGATCATCCCAACCAAAGGACGACAGATATGAGCAATTACAGCCAGCAAAAATCAAATAAGCCGCGCAACGGCATCGTGATCTGCGGTTCCTACGGTTTGGGCAACGCCGGAGATGAATCCATCCTCAAGGCTATTCTGCAGGAAGTGCACACGGTGGCACCTGATCAGGAGGTCACTGTATTGTCCCGCAATCCGGAGGAAACCACTGCGCGTCACAGTGTGCGTGCACTGCACATGTTCAATATCCCCGCCGTCCGCAAAGCGATGCGCCACGCAAAGCTGTACATCAACGGCGGCGGCAGCCTGATTCAGGACGTCACCTCCCGTCGGAGCCTGTGGTACTATCTCTACACCCTGCGCACCGCCAAACGACTGGGCTGCAAGGTGCTGATGTATGGCTGTGGCATCGGCCCGGTCAACCACCCCAAAGACGTGGCACTGACCCGCCACACGCTCAATCGCTATGTGGATGCCATCACGCTGCGGGAGGACTCCAGCCTGCAAGAGCTGGAGCATTTCGGCGTGACGGAACCCGTCATCGTGCTCTCCTCCGACCCCGCATTGCGGCTGCAGCGGGCAGATGATGCCGCCATCGACCGTTTGATGGTGGAAAACGGTCTGGATCCTCGGGGCGCGTATCTGGGTCTGTGCCTGCGCAACTGGCCCGGATTCGAGGAAAAGATTCCCGTGTTTGTGGATACCATCCGGTACGCCGCCGATCATTACGGTCTGACGCCGGTTTTCTTTTCCATCAATCACCATTCTGACAGCACTGCTGCCGACCGGGTAAAACGCGCATTGGGCCAGAAAGTCTGTGTCATTCGCCACCCATTGAGCACAGAACTGACCCTGGGGCTGATCTCCCGCATGCAGGCTGTGATCTCCATGCGTCTGCATGGATTGATCTTTGCTGCCGGACAGGGCGTTCCTTTGGTCGGCATTGTATATGATCCCAAGGTCAGTTCCTTCCTCTCTTATATGGGACAGGACCTGTATGAGGATCTGTCTGTCATCACCCGCGACAGCCTGCGCGCCAATCTGGACCAGGCCCTGTCCCTGCGCAATGATCTGTCCGCACTGGAAAGTGCTGTCGCTCATCTGCGCAGCATCGAGCAGCACAATTCCGACATGATGAAAAAGCTGCTGGATGATGCCAATTAAATGAAAATCCGCAATACCAGCCGGGAGTGCGTGCTCTGTACTTCCGGCATCTTTTTTCAAGGAGGTTTCCATGTCTTTTCCCCATCTGCACACCCCGTCCCAAATTTTCAAAGAAGATATCCCCACTATATGGCGGATTTTTCTGCGGGACATTAAAATCCTGCTGCATCGCCCTGTGGCTTTGATCATTTTGCTGGGCATTGCTTTTTTGCCCAGCTTATATGCCTGGGTCAATATCTATGCCAACTGGAACCCATACGACAACACCGGCAACCTGCAGGTAGCTGTGGCAAATAACGACGCAGGATACAGTACAGAAGGTATCACAGTGGATTTGGGCGAGAATATCGTGACAAGTCTGCATGCCAATGATGCCATTGGCTGGCAATTTGTATCGGAGGAAGAAGCCCGTGAGGGCGTGCGTTCCGGGCAATATTATGCCGCTGTAATCATTCCGGAAGGGTTTTCGGAGGATATGGTCACCTTCATCACCGGCGAGGCCCAGCGTCCCACCATCGAATACTACAGCAATGAAAAGAAAAACGCCATTGCCACCAAAATCACCAACACCGGCGTCAATACGCTTCAAGACACCATCAACGAACAATTCGTCAACACGATTTCCGAAACAATTCTTGATACCCTGAATATCACCGATCATGCCCTGGCGGAAAAGGAAACCGCCATCGCAGATCATCTCACCGGTTCTCTGGAAACAGCTCTGGGCAATCTGGACGATCTGGATGTGTCCATCGGTCTTTTGATTGAGACCGCCCGGGCGGCACAGGAACTGACCGTGTCCGCCCAGGCGCTGCTGCCGGATCTGGAGGGCACCGTGGGCGGCAACATCGACGCCCTGGAAAACCTGCGCCTGCTGACTCAGTCGTCCGACAGCGCCGCCGACGCACTGCTGGATACCATGGACAGCAGCACCGATTTTCTCTTTTCCGCCTGCGAAACGCTGTACAGCGACGCCAGCAGCGCGCTGGACAGCGCGCAGTCCATGTCGGAAAACGCGGCGTCGACCTTTGCGCACATATCCGCCGCGGCAGACAATGCCGCCGGCAGTGCCCTGCGTTTCAAAAATTTCCTTGTTTCCCATGAAAGCGACTTTCTGCTGATCGCAAAGCGGCTGGACGACATTCACAGTCTGTGGGATAAACTGTCCCCCAATCTGCCCGCCTTTTCCATCAGCGATACCGATACGCTCCAGTCCCGCACCAAAGCGGCTCTGGACACGCTGACTTCCCTGCTGGACCGTCTGTACGGTGATCTGAAGGCCATCAGCCGCGATGCGGGCAATGCCGCCCAGACGATTCAGGAAAACGGCTCCCTTCCCGCCGATCTGCTCGAAAAGCTGCACACCGATCTGTCCGCGCTGCGCAACGATCTGGACGCCGTGAAAAACCAGTACCAGACGAATACAGCCCCCCTGCTGGACGAATCCATCCGCCAGTTTTATGTCTGCATAGACAGCCTGGTCAACCTTCTGCTGACCACCAACCAGAATATCCCCCAGCTCAGCACCGTTCTCACCGGGGTAGACAATTCTCTGGATCACTCCGTGGCCGCTCTGGAAAGCACTCGGCAGCTGCTCGGCAACGCCAGGGCGGATATCCAGTCCCTTTTAGATACGCTGGGCGCCGTGGAAAAAGATGAACGCTTTGCAAAACTTCTGGATATCATCCGGGAAGACCCCGGCGCCGTGGCGGACTTTCTCTCCTCTCCCGTGGCGGTGGAAACCACCCAGGTATACCCTGTGGAAAATTACGGCTCCGCCATGACCCCGTTTTACAGCATTCTGGCCATCTGGGTGGGCGGCCTTCTGATGTGCTCCATTCTGAAAACCAATGTGGGCGAAGACGAAAAGATCAAAGGCTTCGGCCCCACAACGGCCTACTTCGGCCGCTACTGTCTCTTCGCTGTGGTGGCCGTCATACAGGCCCTGATCATCTGTCTGGGCGATCTGTACATTCTGCGGATTCAGTGCCTGTATCCCCTGCGCTTTGTCCTCGTGGGCATCGTGGCGGCGCTGGTCTATTCTCTGATGATGTACACGCTGACCGTATCTTTCAAGGATGTGGGCAAGGCCATCGCCGTGATTATTATGGTGGTGCAGGTGGCCGGCAGCGGCGGCACGTTTCCGGTGGAAGTCCTGCCGCCCTTCTTCCACATCGTCAATCCCATTCTCCCCTTTACATTCTGCATCAACGCCATGCGCGAATGCATCGGCGGACTGTATGCGGGCGCTTATGCGGCAAATCTGCTGCAATGCTGCGCCATTTATGTTCCTATTTCGCTGCTCATCGGCATTGTGCTGCGCCGCCCCGTCATTTTGCTGATGAGTTTCTTTGAACATCAGGTGGAAAAAACCGGGCTGATGTGAGATAGAGCAATTATCGACAAAAGGCGTCCTTATTTCCCTTTTTCCCTTGTCCAAGGTACACGAACATTCGAAAAACGCTTGAATTTTCCCCGCGTTTTCTATATGATAAATATAACTTTTATTATGGGAGGGAAGTTGCATGAATTGCTTGTTTTTGGCTCATTATAAGCGCAACGGGCGCTTCATGTCCGCATCTTTCCAGGTATAAACAGGATAAGTGCAGGCCGCAGTGCGGTCTGCACTTTTTTGTTGTTCCCAAAACGCATCAACACACATCAAGGAGGAAAAATGATATGAAAAAAGTTGCCGTGATCATGGGATCTGACAGTGACTGGCCCGTTGTCAAAGCCGCCTGCACCCAGCTGAAGGAATTCGGCATCCCCTTTGAAACCCATATTCTCAGCGCCCACCGCACGCCTGCAAAGGCCGCAGCCTATGCCGCCGCCGCCCGGGACAACGGCATCGGTGTGGTGATCTGCGCCGCCGGTATGGCCGCCCATCTGGCCGGTGCCTTCGCCGCCAACACCACGCTGCCTGTCATCGGCATTCCCATGAAGGGCGGCGCCATGGACGGT
>CAJFVV010000047.1 GCA_904420565.1 Candidatus Pseudoscillospira faecavium | reverse complement strand
GCTGCTGGTTGCGCTGGGTTACGATGCCACAATTGAGCAGTTGACCGGCGGTGCCTGGGCGATCAATACTTCCAAGCTGGCGCTGGGTGATGCAAATCTGGATAATGGCATGGAAAGCGTTGCGTTGTCTGCTACGCTGACCCGTGAACAGGCTGCACAAATGGCTTTCAATGCTATGAAGGCTACGTTGGTGGAATATACGGACGGCGGCAGCAACATTGTTTTGCCCGGTGATATTATCATCAACACCAATCCTTCCAAAGCTACGCCCGTCACCAGCAAGGTCAAGGCTGAGGCAACCAACATCAGCGATGAAAAGACCACTGACGGTCAGTGGACTGTGGAATTTGCTGAAAAGTACTGCAAGGATTTGAAGCTGACCAGCGGTGATACAGATGCTTTTGAGCGTCCTGCTTCCACGTGGAAATATAAGAACAGCGATGTCGGCACTTATGCTGACGAGGCAGATGCTTCTTATACCACTGAGGTTAAGATGGGCACCATCTACAGCGATCTGGGCCTGAGCAAGGGCATTGCCAAGGCCAACATCACCACCTATGTAGACGGCCAGAAGACGACTTCCGACTATGACATCACCAAGGGTGAGAGCAACAACAAAATCGGCGGCAACGGCGTTCTGACTGAGGTCTATTATGACGACGAAGCCGGAACCGTTGTAATCACCATGGTCAACACCTATCTGGGCAAGATCACTGCATCCTATGCAGCTTCTGCCACCAAGGATGCTTATGTCAACTTTGAGGCCAAGACCGGTTCCGGTTCCACTTATGAAACCGATGCCAACTATGCAGTGGACAGCTATGTGCTGTATACTTATTCCAGCAAGAGCGGCGATGTGGGCGTGCAGTCCATGCAGGCAGCGGAAGAGGTTACCGGCAATCTGACCGCTTATAAAGTGAATGAAAGCGTTACCGTGGGCGGCGCTGTGTATGAGTCCAATGCAGTTCAGGCTTCTAAAAACACCATTACTTCTGCACTTTCCAATGCCATGAAGACCGATATTACGGTTTATCTGGACAGCTATGGCTATGCTGTTTATGTGGATGCAGACGCAGCTTCCGACAACTATGCCGTTGTGATGGGCTGGACTGGCTCCAACAGCGTGGGTGTGAACACCAACCGCACTGCGACCCTGCTGTTTGCCGACGGCACCACCAAATCTGTCAACGTGACGAAGGATACCGAATTTGCCGCTGATGATAAGACGCTGACCAATGCTGCGATCAACACCGGTGATATTGTTTCCTATCGCATCAACAGCGATGATGAGTACAAGCTGACGGTTTTGGCCAATACAGATAAACGGAGTTCTGCAAGTACTCTGATTAGTAAGGGCAATTCTCAGTTGAATAATAATAATGACCTGAAATATAATGAAAGCAGCATCGGCAAGATTTCTGCCAACGGTAAAACTGTCTTTGCTTTCTATAACGCAAAGACGAATACCTACAGCACCTATACCGGTATTGCAAATGTACCTACGATTACATTGACGGGTGCAAGCAAAGTGACCGTATATTGCAAGAGCAATACACTGGCTACATTTGTTTATGTGGAGACCGCCAACGCAACTGTAAGCAGCGCCAGCAAGGACATCATCTTTGTTTTGGGCGACAACAGCGGCATTTCCCACGACAGCGATCTGGGTGATTATTACACCTATGACGCCATTGTGAACGGCGAAATTACCAAGATCAATTCTGAGACTCAGGTTAAGCAGTACACCATGTACACAGATGCTACCAAGAATTCCAAGAATGTGTATAACTTCTCCAACGCCACTTATGTGGATGACAGCGGCTCTCACAGCACAGACACTGATCTGGCATACACCACCGGCACCGACAAGGTGGAGAACGGCAGCGTGACGCTGGGCAACAAGATCCTGAGCGTGGCAGATGACTGCAAGGTGTTCCGCATCAGTGCCGATGGTGAGGAGATCTACGCGTCCAGCGCGTCCTCCATTGTGAAGGATCAGGGTATCTATGCCGATAAAGTCTGGTACAAGACCACCGACGGCGAAGTGACCACTATCGTGATCCAGACGGTGGATGAGACGGTTGCGCCTCCGAGCACCGGTGTTACCGAGTATAGCGCTACCATTGATACGAACCTGTTGACCGCTTCTGTTACCGGTCCTGACGCAGTTGCATCTGCAGATGAAAACGATATTAAGAACGCGGTTGCCAATGCAGTGAAGGCTGCAGGCTACACTGTTACTGCATGGAGCGGTTCCTACGACACAAGTGATGGTACTGGCCTGACAGTGAGCATTGTCCTGGGCACAACGACCAGCGGCGTTCCCACGACACTTGCGATCACTTACGCACAGCAGGCATAATTTTACCGCTTTGTTCGTAACTTATCTTATGACGACAAAATCCCCCGCGCGATAGCGCGGGGGATTTTGTGCTTTACAGATGCAGTCCGTAGAGAGAAATCTTACTCCCTGCACCGAGGGTTTGCTTTGATTCCTTCGGAAAAATGGTCAATGTGGTCAGGTTTTCATAAGACAGCTGATAATTGCAGCCCAAAAGCACAGTATCACTGAAAGTCAGAGCAGTGATCAAACGGCGCTTGTCGCACAGGGGGAAAAAAGAAATTTCGTGGCACTGCCCGGCGGCCCGGGCAGGAAATTTAGAAAGGCAGTCCGTGGTGCTATCAAACACGGAAAACTGATTAAAAAATTCGGAATAAGATTGATTGCTGCACAAGCGCATTTCCCCAGTGCCAAAGATTTCCAGGCGCAGCAGAATGGTATGCCAATGATCAAAATCAATGTCGCTAACATCGATATCTATCTGGGATGTGTCGTTTGAGATAGTGAGGGATTTTAAGAGCTGTGGATCCCGTGCCCTGCATGCAGCAATGGCGGCATCAATCTTTCGATTGTCGCTGTTAAAATCCTCCCGCAGCACCCGGTCGGAAGCCTCCCATTGGTTCAACTGATAATTTTGCGTATAATTCAAATCACATTCTCCTTTTTGTAGTCGATTTTTGCTGACTCCGGGCGGTTTCTGCCGCCCGGGGCCGGCCTTTGACGAAAACAGAGGGTAATTTTTGCGCATCCCTTCCGGTTGCCCCGCCGGGGCGAGGAAGGCGCGCATCAAAAAATTTTTCCATGCGTTTGCATGGGGAAATTTTTGCCCTACACATGAGTGTAGGGCAACGGGTTTGTCGCACGATAACGTGCAACGCAAAAGAAAAAATTTTTGCCGCCGGGGAAACCACGCCGGCAGAGGATCACGCGCCCTTCGGCATGCGCTGAAAAATAGGCGGGGGAAAAGGAAAAATCCCGATTGCAAAGCGCTGCCGTTTCCAGTATACTGGAAGCGGTATATCGACTTTGAACCGGGGGAGCGTGTTTGCCGATGGCGGCGGTTACCTTTTATATTCCCTGCCTTTTCGGGCTGGAAGGGCTGGTGGGCGACGAGCTGCGCCGCCTGAAACTGGAGGATGTGCGGGTGGAAAACGGCCATGTGCTGTGCCGCGGCGGCATGGATGACCTGGCGCGGCTCAATCTGAATCTGCGCTGCGGCGAGCGGGTGCTGGTGCTGCTGGGAACGTTCCCCGCCACGTCCTTTGACGCGCTGTTTGAGCAGACCCGGGCCCTGCCCTGGGAGGACTGGATCGACGCCCAGGGGGCGTTTCCCGTCAAGGGCTACAGCCTGGACAGCCAGCTGCACTCCGTGCCTGACTGCCAGAAGATCGTCAAAAAAGCCATTGCCACGCGCCTGGGTGCAAAATACGGCGCGGAACATCTGCCGGAGACCGGCGCGGTGCACCAGGTGCAGTTTGCCCTGATGCACGACCAGGCGGCTTTGCTGCTGGATACCTCGGGAGCGGGGCTGCACAAGCGGGGTTACCGCGCCGTGGGCGTGGCGGCGCCCCTGCGGGAGACCCTGGCGGCGGCGATGGTGCTTCTGTCCCGCTACCGGGGCAAGGACCCCTTCTGCGACCCCTTCTGCGGCAGCGGCACCATTCCCATCGAGGCGGCGCTGATTGCGAAAAACCGCGCGCCGGGGCTGGAGCGCAGCTTCGCGGCGCAGAAATGGGCCTGCGTCAGCGCCCGGAGCTGGATGGACGCGGCGGAGGAGGCCATGGACCGGGAATTTGACGGCGCCTATGACATCTGGGGCGGCGACATCGATCCCCGGGCCATTTCCATCGCCCGGGCCAACGCGGAAAAGGCAGGCGTGGAAGATTTGGTGCGCTTTGAGGTAGCAGATGCAGCCCGCTTCCGCCGCGGCGGAACTTACGGCCAAGTGGTAACCAATCCGCCTTACGGCGAACGCCTGCTGGAGCGGGAGGAAGCCGGCGCGCTGTACCGGTCTTTCGGCGCGGCAGCGGCCAGGCTGCCGGAAAAGTGGCGCGTTTATATTCTGTCGTCCCACCCGGAGTTTGAAAAATGCTACGGCAGTCTGGCGGCCAAAAAGCGCAAGCTGTATAACGGCATGCTCCAGTGCAATTTATATATGTATTACCGCTGAGACAGCTCGGCGCGAAGAGAGAGCGGATGAGATTCATGAAACATGTGTTTATCATCAATCCCCGGGCCGGGAAGAAAAACAGCACCGCGCGCCTGATGGATCAGGTGGACGGCCTGCGCCGCACCCACAATTTGGACTGTGAAACGGTTTTAACCGGCCGTGCGGGCCATGCCGAAGAGCTGGCCCGACGCATTGCGCAAAGCGGCGAGGTTTGCCGCATCTACGCCTGCGGCGGCGACGGCACTCTGAACGAGGTGGTCAACGGCGCCGCCGGCGCGCCGGCGGTGGAGGTTACGGTGGTGCCTCTGGGTACAGGCAACGATTTTCTCAAAAATTTCGGCGAGGACAGTGCCCGGTTTTCGGACCTGGAGCAGCTGTGGAACGCGCCGAGCCATGAGCTGGACATGATTGCCTGCAACGGACGCCTGGCCATGACCATTGCCTGCGCAGGGCTGGATGCCCGGGTGGCCGACGATGTGCACCAGTACAGCAAATACCCGGGCGTCAGCGGGAAAAACGCCTATCTTGCCTCTGTGGGCGTGAATTTTTTCAAAAAACTTTCCCGGCGGATGATTGTCACCTGCGGCGGCCAGACCACCATCGGGGAATATATTATGGTATGCGTGTGCAACGGGCGCTACTACGGCGGCGGTTTCATGCCCGTGGCAGAGGCACGGCTGGACGACGGGATGCTGGATGTGATGATTGTGCGCAAGGTGAGCCGGGCGACGTTTCTGCGTCTGGCGCCCCTGTATGCCAAGGGCGAGGCCTGGCGCTTCCCGGACATTGCCCGCCATGTGCGCACCAACCATGTGCATCTGCAGGCCCGTGAGCCCTTCCCGGTCAGCCTGGACGGGGAAATTCTCCACACGAAGGATGCGCAGATTGACCTGAGCGCGCATAAGCTGCGCTTTTTTGCCCCGGAGGGCGCCTCCTGCAACCGCACGGCCCACAAATATGTGCAGGGCTGAAAGCGCTGCGGGGCGGGGATGGTCAAAGTATGTCAAAATGTACAAAGAATTTTTTGGAAATATGGGATATTTTTCTTCATATTTCTCTTGCATAAATGGAAGAATTGATTTATGATAATACCAGCGTTAGCACTCGGGTGATTTGAGTGCTAACGCTGGCGCCGGCTTTACGGCGCGGACGACATGTTGATTATGAAATTTTGATCAATATAAGGAGGAATTCAAAATGAAACTGAATCCGTTGGCAGACCGTGTGGTACTGAAAATGGTCGAGGCTGAAGAGACCACCGCAGGCGGCCTGATCCTGACCGGCAATGCAAAGGAAAAACCCTCTGTGGCAGAAGTCGTTTCCGTGGGCCCCGGCGGCATGGTGGACGGCAATGAAGTGCAGATGATCGTCAAGGTGGGCGACAAGGTCATCACCAGCAAATATTCCGGCACTGAGATCAAAGTGGACGGCACTGAATATACCATTGTTCGCCAGGGCGACATTCTGGCAATTGTGGAATAACAGAGCATCAGGCTATCATATAGGAGGTAGATTCATATGGCAAAGATGATTAAGAGCAATGACGAAGCCCGCAAGGCTTTGGAGACCGGCGTTGATAAGCTGGCAGATACCGTCAAGGTTACCCTGGGGCCCAAGGGCCGCAATGTGGTGCTGGAGCGCAAGTACGGCTCTCCCCTCATCACCAACGACGGCGTGACCATCGCCAAGGAAATCGAGCTGGACGACCCCTTTGAAAACATGGGCGCCGCTCTGGTGCGCGAGGTTTCCACCAAGACCAACGATGTGGCCGGCGACGGCACCACCACGGCAACGCTGCTGGCCCAGGCTATGATCCACGAGGGTCAGCGCAACCTGGCTGCCGGCGCAAACCCCATCGTGATGCGCAAGGGCATGGCCAAGGCTGTGGACGCCGCTGTGGAGGCCGTGAAGGCCAACGCCAAGAAGGTCTCCGGCACTGCGGACATCGCCCGCGTCGGCACCGTTTCCTCCGGCGACGAGACCATCGGCAAGCTGATCGCCGAGGCCATGGAGAAGGTCAGCAACGACGGCGTCATCACCGTGGAGGAATCCAAGACCGCCGACACCTACAGCGAGATTGTGGAAGGCATGATGTTTGACCGCGGCTATGTGACTCCTTACATGGTCACCGACACCGACAAGATGGAAGCCGTCATGGACGACGCCTATATCCTGATCACCGATCAGAAGATCAGCGTCATCCAGGATCTGGTGCCCCTGCTGGAGGGCATCATGAAGATGGGCCGCAAGCTGGTCATCATCGCCGAGGATGTGGAGGGCGAAGCTCTGAGCACCCTGATCGTCAACCGTCTGCGCGGCACCCTGAGCGTGGTGG
>CAJFVV010000046.1 GCA_904420565.1 Candidatus Pseudoscillospira faecavium | reverse complement strand
TTCGGCGATGGTCTTGCCGGTGCAGGTCATCAGGCTGGTATCCAGCAGACCGGCCTTCGTCAGTTCGGCCATGACGGCATACACGCCGCCGGCGCGCTCCAGGTCTTCCATATAAGTTTCGCCGGCGGGGGCCAGATGGCACAGGTTGGGTGTTTTGCCGGAAATTTCATTGGCCATGTCGAAGTTCAGTTCGATGCCGCACTCGTGGGCGATGGCGGGCAGATGGAGCATGGTGTTGGTGGAGCAGCCCAGGGCCATATCCACGGTTTCAGCGTTGTGGAAGGCGGCCTCGGTCATAATGTCCCGGGGCTTGATATCTTTTTTCACCAGTTCCATAATCTGCATGCCGGCGTGCTTGGCCAGACGCAGGCGGGCGGAATACACTGCCGGAATGGTGCCGTTGCCCCGCAGCGCCATGCCAATGGCTTCGGTCAGGCAGTTCATGGAGTTGGCGGTGTACATGCCGGAGCAGGAGCCGCAGGTGGGGCAGGCGTTTTCTTCGTATTCCTCCACGCCCTCTTCGTCCAGCTTGTCGGCATAATAGGCGCCCACAGCTTCAAACATATGGCTCAGGCAGGTGCGGCGGCCGCTGTTCAGCGTACCGGCCAGCATGGGACCGCCGGAGACGAAAATGGTGGGAATATTGACCCGGGCAGCGGCCATCAGAAGGCCGGGCACGTTTTTGTCGCAGTTGGGAATCATCACCAGACCGTCGAACTGGTGGGCCATGGCCATGGCCTCGGTGGAGTCGGCAATCAAATCGCGGGTGACCAGGGAGTATTTCATGCCCACGTGGCCCATGGCGATGCCGTCGCACACGGCGATGGCGGGAAATTCCACCGGGGTACCGCCTGCTGCGCGCACACCGGCCTTGACGGCTTCAGAAATCTTATCGAGATTCATGTGGCCTGGTACAATTTCATTATAGGAGCATACCACACCGATCAGCGGGCGCTCCAGCTCTTCCTTTGTGTAACCCAAAGCATAGAGCAGCGAGCGGTTCGGTGCCGCGGGAATGCCCTTTTTTACAACATCACTGCGCATAAAATCGTCCTCCAAACAAAAAAGATGTATGACAACGCTTGCATTATCTGACTACATGGTATACCATAGGGGAAGAGATGTCAAGGAGATTTCGGAAAATTTCCGCTGAATGTGGCAGTATGCGGTTGAATGCATATAAAAGGAGTAAAATGATGGAAAAAAAGAATTTATCCCAGCAGACCATGGAGCGGCTTTACAATGAAATTGTGGTGGAAAAGCGCATCGGCGCAGGGGAGAAGCTGCCCAATGAGCTGGAGCTGTCAGAAAAAATGGGGGTCAGCCGCGCTACGCTGCGCGAGGCGCTGCGCATGTTGATTGCCCAGGGAATTTTGGAGGTGCGTCGGGGCAAGGGCACCTTTGTTTCTGAACAGGTAAACGAGATTGAGGACTTTGGTTTTTCAGACCTGAGACGCCTGCGCGGTCAGCTGCGGGATCTGTTCGAGCTGCGCGCAATTTTTGAACCCAGCGCAGCCCGGTTGGCCTGCCGGCGGGCTACGAAGGAAGAGCGGGAGGAAATCCTGCGCTGCGGCGCTGCAGTGGAGCAGTGCATCTGGCGGGGAGAGGATCGCACCGCAGCGGATCGGGAGTTCCACGCGGCCATTGTGCGCGCCACACACAATGAATTTATGATGCGCCTGCTGCCTATGATCAACCAGGCGGTGGCGGCGGCGATTGTCTCCGCTGAGCACGAGGCTGAACTGGCGGAAGACACTTTGCGGGATCACGCGCTGCTGATGGATTTTTTTCGCAAGGAAGATGAAAGCGGAGCAGAGCATGCTATGGCGATTCATTTGCATCATGCGCTTGCTGTGCTGGGCCTGGCGGAAAAGGCACAGAGCGCTGATTGACACACGGCGCCCTATCCGCTATGATGCAGATGGATGAAGAGAAAGAACTGAACCTACGGCTGACAATTCAGGCCCGGAGCAGCAGCGGGATAAGGGGTATCTCCTGCGCTGCCGGGGCGGGAACATGATCGACAGAAAGAGGAGAGAAACGGGATGGAGGAGAAAGAGACACTGCGGGAATTTGAGGAAATGAAACCCTTGCTGGCGCAGGCAAAGGTGGGCACTTTTTTTGTCATTCCCTTGAAATATGAGAGCGGTGCGCTGCAGAAAGAGAAGGTCCGGACAGTGGGAAAGCCCTGGGCGGTTACTACAATGGATTTGAGCGAGCCGGTGAAAGCGCTTTTTCGGGAGGATGGCACTGCTGCCATTGGCAGCTGTTATGAAATCGACGCGCCAACTCTGCAGGAAGCGCTGTTTGACCGGGCAGCGGATATTGCCGGCTTTTCTGTTTCGGAAAAAGGCGGCGACGGAGAAGCCCTGCCGTTTACCTTTCATTCGGCTTATCTGTATCTGTTTCACACCCAGGTGGCATTTTTGTGCTTGGGCCTTTGCTATGAGGATATGAGAGTGCTCAAATGGGTGTGCAACCTGGGCTTTGCGGAGAGCTGCGCCGATTATCATTACTGTGATGCTGCTGGACGCAGCGTTGATTTTTCTCTGGAGGACAAGCTGCAGAAATTCCTTTCAGATTTGGGGCTGGAGGGATTTTTTACGCCGAACAATTTGTTCCTGGAAGCGTATATTGACAACGTTGCCGTGGTGCCGCGGCGTTTTTATGAACTGGATACCATTCGCAGAGCGGCGTTCAACCTGCACCTGATGAGCCCGCTGGATGGCTGCGCGGAAGATGATTCCGAGGCGGACGTGGACTATGTGTATGCAGTAAAAACCCAAACTCTGGGCACCTATCGCTGGGGCTGCTGCGTTTCGTCTCAAACCATTTCCTATGTGATGGCCAACGAGGCGATGGACCGGGATGGGGAGATGCGCGCTCAGGCGCAGGACGGCCTTCCGCTGCTTTTGATGGCTCTTTATGAAAAATATACCTGCCTGCGCTTTACACAGCTGATTACAGCGGCAGACAAGCGGAATATGAAGCAGCTGCGCGCACTCAAACGCATTATGCTGGAATTTCAGGCCTACGGCACCGTGGATCCGGCAAATATTTCCCGCTGGCACAACATCAAGTGTATCTATCAGGCGGTGGTGGAGACGAATCGGGTGCCTCAGGCGATTGAAGATATCAGCCATAAACTGGAAATCCTCATTGAGCACCAGCGGGAAATCGAGCGTTCCCGCAATGATTTGGTGGCAGGGATCATCACGCTGTTTGGACTGGTGTCCATCCTGGCCTCTGTTTTGACGATCATCCAAATCCTTTCCGGCGGCAGTCAGGCGGCGTGGCTGGCGGCCATCAGCTCCGTGCTGCTGATTGCGGCCATAGCGGCAGTGCTCCTGTTTTGGGGAAGGCGGGAGCGGTGACGGCAGAAGGTCAGCTGGCTGCGAAAGAGCTGCGCTGCAAGGGAAAAGGACGGTTCTACTGCTGGTCGATTGACAAAAGACAGCCGCTGCGGCACAATGGCGGTATGAGGTGATAGTGTGAAAGAACTGGACAGAGAGGCCTTTGGCGCGTTTTTGGCGTCGCTGCGCAGGGAGCGCGGCTGGACACAAAAAGAATTGGCGCAGCAGCTGTATGTCACTGATAAGGCTGTCAGCAAATGGGAGCGCGGTTTAAGTATGCCGGATCCAGCACTCCTGCTGCCCCTGGCAGAACTTTTTGGGGTGAGTGTGACAGAGTTGCTGCAGGGCCGGCGAATGGAGGCACAGGAAGCGTTGCCGCACCGGGATGTGGAAGCATTGGTGCAGGAGACGCTTCAGCTTTCATCGGAGGAACGGCGGGCGCGGCAAGTCCGCCGCCGGGAATGGCGGCGGCGCTATGGGCTGTGCCTGGCGCTGGTGGGTGCGGAATTTGCCGCCCTTTGGGTGCTTCTGCGGATCCCGGGAGAGGAGATTTTGTATTGCCTGGGGCTGCTGGAGGGCATGTGCCTGCTGTTCGGCGGCTATTTCTGCCTGGGGGCAAAGGAGACGCTGCCCCCTTATTACGACCAATATCCTGTTCATATCTACAGCGACGGCGTTTTTCGCATGAACTTTCCGGGGCTGACCTTCAACAACCGCAATTGGCCCCATATTCTGCGCCTTTGCAGGGTATGGCTGTTGGCGCTGGCAGTGGTTTGGCCGCTGCTCTATGGCGGGATATGCGCCCTGTTTCCCGCTGCAGCGGCGCAGGAAAGCGCCTGGATATTCGCCGGCATGGCGGCGGTTTTCAGCTTTTTTCTCCCAATGCTCGCTGTGGGAAAACGCTATGCATAAAAGCGCTCCCGGACCCATACAATGGGCCCGGGAGTTTTTTTGCATTGTCTTCAAAATTATGCGGAGAGGGTGCTTTGACTGATGTTCCAGGTCTGCAGAATGGTGGCCAGCTCCGCGCGGGTCAGGCTGCTTTGGGGCATCAGGTGTCCGGCGCCGTCTCCTTTGAAGATACCTTCGGATACGGCCCAGCGGACGGCGTCCTCCGCCCAGGGAGAAACAGCGCCTGCATCGGAAAAAGAAGTGGTGATGTCGCTGCCGGCAGGGAGGTTTAGCCCGCGCAGCTGCGCATAGCGGTAGAGCGCGGTGGCCAGCTCTTCCCGGGTGATGGCCTGATCCGGCAGAAAAGCGCTGTTTTCGATGCCGGGCAGAATGTTGTTTTCTGCAGCCCACAGGGCAGCCTGGGTGTACCAGGTATCTGCGGGCACATCGCTCAGGGAAACTGTGGCGGATGCTGAGGGTTCGCCAGCCATGCGGTACAGCAGCGTTGCAGCCATGGCGCGGCTGACGGTTCCGTTGGGGGAAAACTCCGTCAGAGAGGTGCCGTTGAGCAGTGTGTTGACATAGGCATAATAGACTGCGCCGGCATACCAGGCGTCCCCGGCCACATCAGCATAGGGACTGTACCACCGGGCGATTTCGGCGCATTTTTCCGCGCTCAGGGCAAGGGTGTTTTCGGCGGTGTTGACACCGTTGGCCTGGTCCTGCTGATCTGCGGCGTCCAGGTACTCCTGCAGCGGATGGTTTTCCATGCGGCAGGGGCGGCTCATCAGCCGCATCTGGCTTTCCGCGGAGGCGCCGTCCACAAAATAGTTGGAAGCGGTGCCCCGGGCGCCTTCGCCGGCCATCAGAATTTCATAGCCGGTGTTTTCAAGGATGGCGGCGTCAGATGCACTGCTGCGCCGGGAATAGGGATAGGCCATAGTGGTGGGATTTTTACCGGTCCAGCCGCCGATGCAGCTTACGCTGAGGTCATAGTCGTTTTTGATGACCAGGATGTATTGCTCCAGCCGTTCGCCGTCCATCATGGAGGCGCCGATGCGGCCCTCGCGGTTGTAGCGGTGGAGACCATAGGTGTGGGAGCAAATGTTGATTTCCCCGCTCTCCTGCATGCGCACCAGTTCATTCCACTGGCAGTAGGGGGCGCTCTGCCCGTCCCGGGTACCGCCGTCATAGAGGATCTGCCAGGCATCGTCAATCTGTTCGCCGATGACATTGAAATCCGCTTTCATGCGGTATTTCTGCAGCAGAGGCCAGCCGTTGGTGTAAACGCCCAGGGTGCCGTCATCGATGGAGAGGATGATGGCTTTGGCGGGCAGTGGTTTTTCCCCATTGATGTAGCTGAGCAAATCCTCGGAAGTGATGGTGGTGTATCCGTTGCTGCGCAGATACTGCAAATCCGCTTCAAAGTCGGCGGGATCAAGGGAATACTCTTCAAACAACACACCGTTGAGCATATCAGCGGTGGAAATAAAATTGTGATACATCACCACGGTAACTTTGCTGAGCGGCTGCGGATTGGTGCCGGCCTGGATGGGCTGGGATAAGGAGCCCTCGGCCCCGCTTTGAGAGACGGGCTGCACCCTGTAATACTTTGCATCGGGCCAGGAAACATCGCTGTCCCGATAGGAACCGGAAGAAGCGGTGCCAATCAGCGCATATTCCCCGTTCCGGGTGTCGCTCCGGTAAATCTGATAGGTATAGCCTTCCTGAGCTGCCCATTGCAGCACGACATTATTGGGATCCTGCCAGGTGGCACTGCTGATGCTCCAGTTCTCTGCGGCATAAACCGTGGCCGGCAGCAGTCCCGCCGTCAGAATCAGGCATAACAAAACGGAAATTATTTTCTTTTTCACAAAAATTCTCCTTGCTGTGCTGGGTTGTGCCGCTGTGTGTCATGGGGAAACGGCTGTTTATATTACTCTTATATTATACATTGATTGGGGAAAAAGGCAATTTATTTCTATCAGGGAAAATGATGGGATATTTTGCGGCGGGCTTTCGGAAGGGAGAAAAACAGCATAATAAAAAAGCTTATTAGAGAATATCCTGTCGAATCTTGCGTGATAAAAAAGAATATGATAAAATAAAAGAAACCTTTGCGCATTCAATTAAGAGATGAGGAATAGGAGGAACTTTTTATGGCGTATTGTAAGCATTGCGGAGCTGAAATCAATGATGATGCGGCGTTTTGCCCGAAATGTGGCCAGGCTCAGTCGGAAACTGCCCCGCAGCAGCCGCAGCAGCAGACCCCGCCCAACTGGCAGCAGCCGCCTCAGACTCCGGCGCCGGTGGACAGCGGCAGCATCGGCTGGGGCGTTTTGGGATTCTGCATCCCCATTGTGGGTTTGATTTTGTTCCTGGTTTGGAAGGATCAAAAACCGAAAACAGCGAAAGTGGCCGGTATCGGTGCGTTGATTGGCGTTGCTGTTATTATCATTTATTACATCATTGTGATTGCATTAGGCGCATTACTGGCGTTTGCATAAGGTGTGTGCCTGGCTGTACCGTTGGCTGCCGATTCTTTTTGGGTGTCACTGCCGGGATGACCGCTCTTTCCATTGGAAAGGCGTTCGATTCCCCCTCTGTGCGCGCTGCACGGGGGAGTTGACGGGCATTTTGGTTGGTGCAGCGTCGTTTGCTTTTATTCAGCCGGGCCTGCCGGTTTCCCTGCTGCTGATGATGCCGATGGTGGCAGACGGCGCACTGCAGGCAGCCACACCCTACGAGAGCGGCAATATCAGGCGGCTGATTACGGGTACTTTATTTGGTTATGGTATTTTATGCCTGTTTTTGCTGACCACAGGTTATGCATTTCAGTTTGGCCTCTCTTTGGGGCGGCGATGGGCTTAAAACAAAACAACAAAAAAGCGTTCCCCTTGCGCAGCAAGGGGAACGCTTTTTTCAGTTTTATCTGGGAATGCTTATTTGGAAGCGGCATCCAGACCAGCGTCGCCGGCCTCGGCATCTTTCCACAGCATCTCGTTGCGCAGCTTTTCGCCCACAGTCTCCAGGGGATGCTTTGCCAGCATGGCGCGCTTGGAGTTGAAGAAGGTGCGGCCGTTCTTGTTCTCGGCAATCCACTTGCCGGCAAAAGTGCCGTCCTGAATGTCGGACAGGACTGCACGCATGTTGGCCTTGACCTGCTCATGGTCAATGACACGGGGGCCGGAAACATATTCGCCGTATTCCGCGGTGTCGGAAATGGAGTAGTTCATGGCTGCGATACCGCCCTTGTTGATCAGATCGACGATCAGTTTGACTTCGTGGCAAACTTCAAAATAGGCGTTTTCAGGAGCGTAACCAGCTTCGCACAGAACTTCAAAGCCGCACTGCATCAGATCCACCAGGCCGCCGCACAGCACGGTCTGCTCACCGAACAGGTCGGTCTCGGTCTCAATGTCCATCGTGGTTTCCATAATGCCAGCGCGGGCGCCGCCAATGGCGGCAATGTAAGCCAGGGCAATATTCTTGCAGTCGCCGGTGGCATCCTGCTCCACAGCGATCAGGCAGGGCACACCCTTGCCCTCCACATACTGGCCGCGGACAGTGTGGCCGGGACCCTTGGGAGCGGCCATGAACACGTCCACATCAGCGGGGGGCACAATCTGCTTGTAGCGGATATTGAAGCCGTGAGCAAAAGCGATGGCATTGCCGGGCTGCAGATTGGGGGCGATGGATTCCTTATAGATATCAGCGGCACGCTCGTCGTTGACCAGCATCATGATGATGTCGGCCTTAGCGGCAGCCTCGGCGGCGGTATAAACTTCAAAGCCATCTGCCACTGCCTTGGGCCAGGACTTGCCGCCCACATGCAGACCGACGATGACGTCGCAGCCGCTGTCACGCAGGTTCAACGCATGAGCATGGCCCTGGGAGCCATAGCCGATGACGGCGATCTTCTTGCCTTTGAGGTATTTGAGATCACAGTCTTTTTCATAGTACATTTTTGCTTTCATGTCATAGCAGCTTGCCATAGTTGAACTCTCCTTTTTCTTTGTTGTTATCGTTGATCGTAGAGTCACCCCGCTCAAGGGCAACCATACCGGTACGAACCATTTCAAGAATGCCGAACCCCTGCAGCAGACGCTGAATGGCATCTACCTTGGATTCGGCGCCGATGACGGCAATGGTCAGGGAACTGAGGGACACATCAATAATTGATGCGCGGAAAATATTTGCAATCTGGATGATTTCATTGCGGTTTTCGCTGGTATCTGCCTTGACCTTGATCATCACCAGTTCACGGCGAATTGAGTTGTCCGGCACCAGTTCCTGCACAGAGTAGACGCAAAACAGCTTGCGCAGCTGGTTTGCAATCTGGGCGGCAGAGGCATCATCGGTGTCGATCTCAATGGTAATGCGGGAAACATTGGGGTCATCGGTGGTGCCGACAGCCAGGGATTCAATGTTGTATCCTTTTCGGGAAAACAGACGGGAAACCTGGCTCAGCACGCCGGCGGAGTTTTCCACCAGCACGGATAGGGTGTGACGGGTGTTTTCATTCATCTCGAACCACTCTCCTTTCCGTTAATCCAACAGGAAATCCGTGTTGGGCTTGCCGCCGGGCACCATGGGATGCACCATTTCGTTGATGTCGATGGCGCATTCAATCAGGCTTGCATGGTCAGCGGCCAGGGCTTTCTGGAATGCCTTTTCAAAATCCTGGATATTGGACACGCGGTAGCCGTCGATGTCATAGGCCTGCGCCAGCTTGACAAAATCGGGGCCGCGGTCCAGTGTTGTCTGGGAATAATGCTTGTTGTACATCAGGGTTTGCCACTGGCGCACCATACCCAGTGTCTGATTGTTGAACAGCACGGTGATGATGGGCAGGCCGTAATGCTGTACGGTAGCCAGCTCATTGCAGTTCATGCGGAAAGAGCCGTCGCCCGTGGCATGTACCACTACTTTGTCGGGGTTGCCGAGCTTAGCGCCCATGGCGGCGCCCAGGCCGAAGCCCATAGTGCCGAAGCCGCCGGAAGTGATCAGCTGCCCGGGGCGGTTGAAATGGAAATACTGCGCAACCCACATCTGATGCTGGCCCACGTCGGTGGCGATGATGGCATCGCCATCGGTCAGCTTCGAAATGCTGTTGAGCACTTCGCTGGGCAGCAGCTTGCCGGGCACCGGCGTGAGGGGCACTTCTTTCTGGGAGAATACATATTCCTTCCACTCGGGATAGTCGTGGGGTGCCAGCTTGGCGTTGAGCATTTCCAGCACACGGCGGGCATCGCCGATGATGTGGTGGTCGGTGAGCACATTTTTGTCGATTTCAGCCCGGTCGATATCCACATGGACGATTTTGGCCTTCTCAGCAAAATGTTTTGGCGACAGGGCTACGCGATCCGAGAACCGGCAGCCAATGGCGATCAGCAGATCGCAGCGGGACACGGCAATGTTGGCCGCATGGGTGCCGTGCATACCCACCATGCCGGCAAACAGAGGATGGTTGCCGGGGCAGGCGCCGCCGCCCATCATGGTGGAAATCACCGGGGCGTTCAGCGTCTCAAAAAATTTGCGGAATTCAGAAACCGCCCCCTCGGAGCGGATCACGCCGCCGCCGCAGAGCACCACGGGCTTTTTGGCCTGCTCAATCATCTCCAGCAGTTTGTCCACATCGTTTTGATCGGGCTCGCGTTCACGGCTGACCAGATCATGGGAAGCAATGTCCAGCATTTTTTTCAGACGGCCGTGATTGGCATGTTCGCTCAAAGGCAGAAATTCATATTCCACTTCTTCGGCCGTTACATTCTTTAAAATATCAATCAGCACGGGACCGGGCCGCCCGCTGCGGGCAATGGCAAAGGCTGTGCGCAGAGTGTCAGCCAGGGCGGAAGCGTCGCGCACCAGGAAATTGGCTTTGGTGATGGGCATGGTGATGCCCGTAATATCTACCTCTTGGAATGTGTCTTTTCCGATCAGCGGTTCTGGGACGTTGACCGTGAGAAACACCACAGGGGAAGAATCATAATAAGCAGTGGCAATTCCAGTGGTCAGATTGGTGGCACCGGGACCGGAGGTAGCAAAGCATACGCCGACTTTGCCGGTGGAACGGGCGTAGCCATCAGCTGCATGGGATGCTCCCTGCTCGTGAGCGGTCAGGATATGCCGGAGTTTTCCTTCATATCCATAGAGCGCATCGTAAATGTTCAGGATGGTGCCGCCGGGATAACCGAAAACAGTGTCGACGCCCTGTTCCAGCAGGCATTCGCACACCACCTGAGCGGCTTTCATTTTCATCGCGTTCACCCTTTCTAACATTAGGTTACTAGTGGTTTACATGATAGGCTTTTTTACGCTTCCTTGTCAATGTCAAAACCACAAGATTCCGGCCTGATTCAAAAAAAAATTAGTGATTTTTTACAAGATTTGATCATTTTGATAAAAAAGGGGAGAAAAACGCAGCCCCAAATTCCTATTCTTTCATCACACCGAAACGGGAAGGGAGGCTTGCTGGAGAGGAAACATATTTGGTGCCAATGTCAAGAAAAAAGATGTTTTTTACCTAATTCTATAAATATTTGTAAAAAAATGAAAAAAATATCGGGGAATTGGTAAAAATTTATCAATTTCTTATAAAGGACTTGCCAGATGAAATGAAGAGGTATATTATGAATACCAAGTATGGGGTAGTGTCATGCTATCCACAGGTGTTAGATGAGGTGAAGACAATGGCAAAAGCATTTTTTGGCGGCATTCATCCTAACCCGATGAAAGACGCGACCTGTGGGAAGGCAATTGAAAAGCTGGAAGCTCCAGATGAAGTTGTAATTCCCATGTCCCTCCATATCGGAGCACCCTGCACCCCGGTGGTTGCAGTGGGTGATACCGTGAAGATGGGGCAAAAAATCGGTGAAGCCACTGGCTTCGTATCGGCGCCGATTCACGCAAGTGTATCTGGCACGGTCGTTGCGGTGGAGCCGCGTCCTCATTTTAACGGGACGGAGTGCATGTCTGTGGTGATTCAAAATGACCATAAAGACACCGTTTCCGAGGACGTAAAGCCGGTTGCAAATCCAGAGAGCATCACGGGGGAGCAGTTGGTGGAAATTGTAAAGAACGCAGGCATTGTCGGCTGCGGCGGTGCCACATTTCCCACCCATGTGAAAATCAGCGGTGCTCTCGGCAAGGTAGACACTGTGATTATCAACGCAGCGGAATGTGAGCCCTACATTACATCCGACCACCGGATCATGCTGGAGATGCCTGAGCAGGTGATTGGCGGTGCCAAGCTGTTGGCACAGGTATTCGGTGTGAAGGTACATATTGGCATCGAGGACAACAAAATGGATGCGGTAGAGGCACTGCGCAACGAGATTGCAAAAGAAAACGCAGAAAATGTTGTGGTGGACGTGGAGCACACGCGCTATCCTCAGGGCGCTGAGAAGCAGCTTGTGCAGGCCATTACGGGACGGCAGGTGCCCGGCGGCAAGCTGCCTGCAGATGTGGGCTGCGCGGTGTTCAATGTGGATACCACCGGCGCGATTTACCGTGCCGTGACCACAGGCATGCCGCTGATCCGCCGCATTGTCACGGTGGCTGGTTCCGGCACCAATGAGCCGAAGAATTTGGAAGTGCGCATCGGCACGCAGCTCAAATATGTGTTTGATGCCTGCGGCGGTGTGAAAGAGAATACGTATAAAATCCTGATGGGCGGCCCCATGATGGGCAATGCCCAGTATAATCTGGATGCCCAGGTGGGAAAAGCGACCAATGCCCTGCTGGCATTCTGCGGCAATGAGGAGAAAACCGTTGAAAATCCGGTTTGCATCCGCTGCGGCAAGTGTGTCAGCGTATGTCCCATGCATCTGGAGCCTCTGATTATGAATATGTATGCGACCAAGAACCGTTTGGAGGAGCTGGAGGCGGCCAATGTGTTTGACTGCATCGAGTGCGGTTCCTGTTCGTATATCTGCCCGGGCCGTGTGCATTTGGTGCACAACTTCCGCGCCGGCAAGCAGAAGATCAACAACAAGCGCGCTGCGGAAAAGGCGGCCGCTGAAGCTGCCGCCAAGGCAGAAGCAAAGTAATCGGAGGTGCGAAGAGATGGACTATAAAACATTAACGCTCAAGGCATCCTCCTCGCCCCATATCCGCAGCAATGAGGATGTCCGTTCCATTATGCTGGATGTGATCATCGCCATGGTTCCGGCACTGATCGCTGCCATTTACTTTTTTGGTTTCCGCGCGCTGACGGTCACCGTCGTGTCGGTTGTGGCCTGTGTGTTTTTCGAGTGGCTGTACCGCAAGATTATGCACAAGCCCCAGTCTATCGGGGATTTGTCCGCGGTGGTCACCGGTATGCTGCTGGCGTTTACCTGCCCGGTCAGCATTCCCTATTGGATGATCGTGATCGGCGACGCTTTCGCCATTATCATTGTCAAGCAGCTTTACGGCGGCTTGGGGAAAAACTTTATGAACCCGGCGCTGGGTGCCCGCGCGTTCCTGTTTTCCTGGGCCGGCACCATGGGAACCTGGGTTGCCAGCGGTTCTCATATGACCGTGGGCCCGGCTACTGACGCAGCGATTGATGGCATTACTGCTGCAACACCTCTGTCGTTTCTGCATCAGGGGCTGATGCCCGATGGCACCACGCTGCTGCAGTGCTTTATGGGCCAGGTCGGCGGCTCTTTGGGTGAGGTTTCCGCGCTGATGCTGATTATCGGCGGCATTTATCTGTGCTGGCGCAAGGTCATTACCCTGCACATTCCGCTGGCGTTCATCCTGACGGTGGCAGTGGTTACATTCCTGTTCCCCGAAGGCGGCCAGGATCGTGTTGTCTGGATGCTGTACAATGTTCTCAGCGGCGGCGTTATGCTGGGTGCTATCTTTATGGCTACCGACTATGCGTCCTCGCCGATCACACATAAAGGCCAGATCATTTTTGGTATTGGCTGCGGTTTAATTACGGTGTTTATCCGTTATTTCGGCACCTATTCCGAAGGTGTCTGCTTCGCCATCCTGGTGATGAACTGCACTGTGTGGCTGCTGGACCGCTATATCAAACCGGTTCGTTTCGGTTTTGTCAAGCCGGAAAAGTCTGAGAAGAAGGAGGCGGCTGCAAAATGAGCGGAGAAGCTGTGAAAAAGGAAAAAGTCCAGATGGACCCCAAATACATTCTCAAACTGAGTATCACGCTGCTGGTCATCTGCCTGGTAGTTGCTTTGGCCTTGGGCTTTGTGAACGGCATTACGGCAGATAAGATCGCGGCATTGCAGGAGCAGGCTAAGCAGGAATCCCTGCAGGCGGTGTTCCCGGATGCAACATTCAATGAAGTCGAGATCGGTGATGAACAGCTGGCTGTAGCCACGGAATATGGCGTTGAACTGATGTATATTTATGAAGTGGCAGATGGCTCCGGCTATGCGATCGAAGTGGGCCCCTCTGGCTTCAGCGGCACCATTGATATGATCGTTGGCATCAATGCCGATGGCAGCGTGGCGGGTATCAGCGTTATCAGCAATACGGAGACGGCAGGTATTGGTACGAATGTCTGCTCCGACAAGCCCAACCGCAATGGCGTGGGCGTGCTGTCCCAGTTTATCGGCCTGACTGCAACGGCGGATAACCCCTTCACTGTCAACAGCGGCAGCAATCAGGTGGATGCCATTTCCGGCGCCACTGTGACAACCCGGGCCATTACCACCGGCGTGAATGCTGCGTCTGTGATCTATGGAACCTTGGGTTAAAAAGGAGGTCGTTGGATTATGAATTTTGGTAAACAGTTTAAGGAAGGTTTACTGACCAACAACCCTGTTCTGGTACAGCTCCTTGGCTTGTGCTCGGTTTTGGCAATTTCGACCTCCCTGTTCAACGGTATCGGTATGGGTGTGTGCGTTACGCTGGTCCTGATCGGCGCAAACGTGGTGATTTCTGCCCTGAGAAAAGTGATCCCGGACAAGATCCGCATTGCGGCCTTTATTGTAATTATTGCCGGTTTTGTTACGGTCATTGATTTGCTCCTGAAGGCCTATGTGCCTGCACTGTCCAACTCCCTGGGCGTATTCATTCCCCTGATCGTGGTCAACTGCATTATTTTGGCCCGCGCGGAATCTGTGGCATATAAGCAGGGCATTGGCCCGTCCTTTATTGACGGCCTGTGCCAGGGCATTGGTTACACCATCACCCTGGTGATCCTGTGCATTGTGCGTGAATTCCTGGGCTATGGTACTTTTGGCGGCGGATTGATTGATGTCAGCAACGGTTTCCGTATTGTTCTGGGCGGTGCCGATGGTATCCGGATCCTGCCTGAGGGTGTTGCGGCATCGTTGGTTACCATGCCTTGCGGCGGTTTCATTACCTTGGGTATTATGATTGCGGTCATGAATTGGGCCATGAAAAAGGCGGCAGATAAATCCGCCAAGAAGGAGGAGACGAAGTAATGATTACCTCAATTCTTGCGATTTCTTTGGGCGCAATCCTGACCAACAACTTCATCTTGGTGCAGTTTTTGGGCATCTGCCCCTTCATGGGTGTTTCCAAGAAGCTGGATACGGCTGTTGGCATGGGCGCGGCGGTTACGTTTGTTATGGGCCTTGCCTCGGCAGTAACCTGGTTAATTGATACGGTACTCCTGCAGCCCATGGGCCTGGAGTATATGCAGACGGTGGCCTTCATCTTGGTCATCGCATCGTTGGTGCAGTTTATTGAGATGTTCCTGCAGAAATCCGTGCCGGCCCTGTATACGGCGCTGGGTGTGTATCTGCCCCTGATCACCACCAACTGCGCTGTGCTGGGTGTGGCGCAGGCCAATATCACCAGCGGCTATAATTTCATCGAGTCCGTCACCTATGGTATCACCGGCGGTCTGGGTTTCCTGCTGGCGATTGTTTTGTTTGCGTCTATCCGCGAGCGGCTGGAGTTTGCAGATTCGCCCAAGTGCTTTGAAGGCTTCCCTCTGGCGCTGGTCACGGCCGGCCTGATGGCTCTGGCATTTATGGGCTTCTCCGGTTTGAAAGTTTGGTAAAGGGGGGGGCGAAAAGTATGGAATTGGATGTTATGAATATTGTGTATGCAATTTTGGTGCTGGGTATTTTGGGCTTGGTGTTCGGCCTGATCCTGGCGGTTGCATCTAAAATTTTTGAAGTGAAAACCGATCCGCGCTTTCCCCTGATTATGGACTGCCTGCCCGGCGCCAACTGCGGCGGCTGCGGCTATGCAGGATGCTCCAGTGCGGCCAATGCGATTATTGCCGGCAAAGCGGCGGTCAACTGCTGCCCCGTGGGCGGTGCGGCTGCTGCCGAAAAAATTGCGGCTATCATGGGTGTGGAAGCTTCCGCTGAAGAAAAACATATCGCACATGTGATCTGCAACGGCGGAACGGCAGCCAAGAAAAAGTATGAGTATATCGGCGTCAAGGATTGCCTGGCTGCCACAAAGGTGGCTGGCAACGGCCCGCTGGAGTGCGCATATGGGTGCCTGGGCTTTGGCTCCTGTGTGCAGGCTTGTACCTTTGAGGCAATTAGCATGGGCCCCAACGGCGTGCCGGTGATTGATGCGGATAAGTGCACTGATTGTATGCAGTGCGCAGCGGCGTGCCCGCGGCATCTGATTGTGTCCGTGCCTGTTTCCAAAAAAGTCTTTGTGGAATGCGCCAACAAGCAGAAGGGTGCTGCGGCAGCCAAAGTTTGTGCCAATGCCTGTATTGGCTGCGGTCTGTGCGTAAAGGAATGCAAGTTCGATGCCATCCATGTGGTGGACAATGTGGCAGTGATCGATTATGCGAAATGCAAGAATTGTAAGCTGTGCACCAAGGCCTGTCCGAAAGATGCGATTTCTCCCATTGCTACGAAGGAAGAAAAGGAAAAATTCAAAGCGATGAAGAAGGCGCAGGCAGAAAAGAAAGCAGCAGCTGCCAAGGCTGCCGCCGAGGCCAAAACCAAGGAAGCGGCTGCGTCTGCTGAAACGAAAGACAACGACTGAGGTTTCCGTTATATTTCTACCCGCTCCGGCTTGCGCCGGGGCGGGTATTTTGTTATCATAACAGAAAAAGGGAAAATTGTGGGGTGAGGTCATGGAAAATGCACTGGCATGGGAATTTCAACTGCGGTCGCTGCTTCGCTTTGCCATGCCAACCGTGCTGATGAATCTGTTTGTGGGGCTGTACTACATTGTCGATGGCGTTTGTGTGGCGCGTTTTACCGGCACGGATGCCTTATCTGCCATGAATATCACATACCCTACTTTTTTTACGGCTTTGGCCATTTCCATTATGCTGGCCACAGGCGGCAGTGCTGTAGTTGCAAAGAAGATGGGAGAAGGAAAGGATCAGGAAGCGCGGGAAGATTTTACCTTTTTGACTATTGCAGCGGTGCTTACAGGGCTTGTGTTCAGCATAGTCTGTCTCATTTGGATTAAGCCCCTGCTCTATATGCTGGGAGCCAGCGATGTTTTATATCCGATGAGCAGAGATTATCTCAGCATTCAGCTTTGTTTTACGCCTGCTATTTTTATGCAAATGTTTTTCCAGACTTTTTTTGTGACGGCAGGAAAACCCAGGGTTGGCCTGGCGCTGTCGCTGATTGCGGGCTGCACCAATATTGTGCTGGATTTGCTGTTGGTGGGTTGGTTTTCCATGGGCGTGGTGGGTGCGTCCTTTGCAACCTGTATCGGCTATTCAATCCCGGCAGTTGCGGGACTAATTTATTTTTTCCGGCGCAATAAGGTGCTGCATTTCACCCGGCCGCGGCGGCATGCCGGTGTTTTGTTTCGCAGCTGTACCAACGGTGTGTCGGAAATGGTGGCTAATTTATCTACTTCCATCACTACAGCAGTCTTTAATGTAATCATGATGCGTATGATTGGGGAGGACGGTGTGGCGGCAATCACGCTGCTGGTTTATACACAGTATCTGTTCCAGGCATTTTTTACCGGTTTTTCTGTCGGTGTGGCGCCAATTTTCAGTTACAATTACGGCAGCGGAAACCGGGTGCGTCTGGCACGCCTCTTCCGCATCAGTATCCGCTGCGTTTTGGCGGCATCGGTGGGTGTGTTCATTATTATGGAATTGTTCACTCCCTGGATGGTGATTGCCTTTGCCGATCCTGGCAGCGAAGTTTATACGATTGCGACGGCGGGGATCCGCATCTACAGTATTGCCTATTTATGTTATGGAACCAATGTTTTTACCTCTGCACTGTTTACGGCGCTTTCTAATGGCAGAATTTCAGCTGCAGTGTCCACACTGCGCACGCTGGTATTCCTGCTGACAGGTGTTTTAGTGCTTTCGGCGCTGTTTGGTGCGACGGGCGTATGGATGGCGGGACCCTTTGCGGAGTTGGCGACGGTGTTGTTTTCTGTGGCGTTTTTGAAGCACTACGGGGCGCGCTATGGATATCTTGCATCCTGAAAAATGAAAACTGTGTCATTTGCAGCATAGTAAAAAGGAGGTGGTATGGTATACTACACTCAGAAGTATTCGTTTGCACTGTTGAAAGGAAGGGTAAAATATGAATACCAAAGCGTTTGATTTGCTGAATTACACCATGGCCGTTGTTGGCGCGGCGGCAGAAGGAAAGCGTCACGGCTGCATCGTCAACTCCTTTGCGCAGGTGACGTCTTCCTATCCGGCGAAGTTCACCGTTTCTGTCAACCGGGAGCACGCTACCTGTGCAGCTATTGAGGCGGCGGGCAGTTTTGCGGTGACGCTGCTGGGGAAGGACTGCCCCAAGGAGTTGGTCAATGCCTTTGGCTACAAATCCGGCCGCGTTGGCGATAAATTCGCAGCTTATGACGCGAAAGAGGATGTGAACGGCAATCCCTATCTGAGCGAGCATATGGTTGCGCGCATCAGCTGCAAAGTGATTGATCGGCTGGAGATTGGAAATTATGTGCTTTATGTGGCAGAAGCTGTAGACGCTGAAACTTTGGCGGAAGGACGCGCTTTAACACTGGATGAATTTACCGGCGCTGGTGCAGCAACGCCGGTTACGGCCACGGTATACCGCACGCTGGATGCAAATTATGGCTGGAAATGCACGGTATGCGGCTATATTTATGACGGCGATGAAATTCCGGAAGATTATCAGTGCCCGATCTGCCGTGCCCCCAAGAGCAAATTTGTCAAGCGCTGAGCATTTTGCCGGCCAGACTGCAGAAGAAAAACAGGTTTCATGGATGAAACCTGTTTTTCTTTTGTAAGAGAATCAGAGCCGCTTGCGGGCAGTGTCAAAAAGCGGGCGAAAAAGAGTTTACAATTTGTTCAAATTACCTCTATTGACTTTCTCTGACAATCGAAGTATACTAAATTAGCACTCAGAAAGAAAGAGTGCTAAACGAAGGGCGTGAGCATATGGAAAAGGAACTGAGCGAACGCAAAAAGAAGATTCTCAAGGCGATCGTGGAGCTGTATGTCAAAACGGCGGAGCCGGTGGGCTCCAAAGCCATTGCCGCTGCGATGGACAGCAAAGTTTCTTCGGCAACAATCCGCAATGAAATGGCGGAATTGGAGGAAATGGGCTATCTGGAAAAGCCGCATACTTCCGCCGGGCGTATTCCATCGCCCAAATGTTACCGTATCTATGTCAATGAGCTGATGGAGCAGCACCGCCTTTCCCTGCAGGAAACGGAGAGCATCAATCAGGCGCTGCATATCAAGCTGCGGGAGCTGGATCGGATGCTGTCCCAGGCGGGGCAGGTGGTATCTCATTTTACAAATTATCCGGTATATACCTTGGCGGCAGGCAGAAAACAATTTACGGTTTCCCGCTTTGATCTGCTGGGTGTAGATGAGCAGAGTTTTATTGCTGTAGTGATGACTGATGACAACCGGGTCAAAAGCGAGCTGCTGCATGCCCGGGTGCCAGTGGAGATCAGCCAGCTTCCCGTGCTCTCTGCGCTGCTGAATAAGGACTTTGTATCTCGTTCGGCAGAAGAAATGAATCAGCAGCTGATGGCCATTGCCGATCAGGTGCCGGGGTTGCTGTTCATGGTGCTGTCGCAGACAGTGGAATATGCCTGCGAGGTTTTGGAGAATTTACAGCACCGCATGCTTTATACGGCCGGAGCCAATCGAATTTTGGATCTTCCGGAATATCAGGATGTGGGCAAGGCCAATCAGCTGATGAAGTTTCTCAGTGAAGAAGATGCCCCGCTGCCGGTACCGGAGGACAACGCACCGATGAAGATATTGATCGGGCCTGAAAATCTGGCGTCAGCGCTGCAGGATTCCAGTGTGGTGGTAGCCAGCTATGATATTGGCGACGACATGCGCGGACTGATTGGCGTGGTAGGTCCCACAAGAATGGATTATGCAACTGTAGCCGCCCGGCTTGCCTATTTTGCAGAAGGGCTGGGGCGGATGTTTGAGCAAGGCAAGCTGCCGAAACATGAAGAGGATGTGGAAAAATGAGCGAAGAGATCAAACAGGAACAGGACGGCCTGGATGAAACCGTTCAGGATGCGGAAGCGCAGCCGGAAACGCATAAAAAAGAAGATAAGAAGGGCAAAAAAAACAAAAAGACTGTAACGTTCACAGTGGAGGAAGCCGAGCGCATGGAGCAGCTGGCAAAGGATTATGAATCCCTGAAAGACCAGCGCCTGCGGCTTGCTGCGGAGTATGACAATTACCGCAAGCGCACTGCCAAAGAAAAAGAACAGATTTATTCTGATGCCAAGATTGCAACTGTGAAAGAATTTTTGGCGGTTTATGATAATTTGGAGCGTGCTGTAGCCCAGGGAGGCGATGAAGATTCGCCCCACAAAAAAGGAATGGAGATGATTTTCCATCAGTTTGAGGAAATTCTGCAGAAAATGGGCGTAGAGAAAATTGATGCTGTGGGTCAGACGTTTGATCCGGAAAAGCATTCCGCTGTGATGCACATCGAGGATGAGACGTTGGGCGAAAATACAGTGGCAGAGGTTTTTCAGCAGGGGTTCATCCTGCATGGCAAAGTGCTGCGGTTTGCCGTGGTGAAAGTGGCAAACTGAATGCGCGAATGTTGATTATAAAAAAATAGTTTCAAATATTTAGGAGGCAACGATTATGGGTAAAATTATTGGTATCGATTTGGGTACGACAAACTCTTGTGTATCCGTTATGGAAGGCGGCGAAGCAGTCGTCATTCCCAATGCAGAGGGTAACCGCACCACGCCTTCCGTGGTAGCATTTTCCAAGACTGGTGAGCGCATGGTGGGCCAGGTGGCAAAGCGTCAGGCTATCACCAACCCTGACCGCACCATCTCTTCCATCAAGCGTCACATGGGCACCGATTACAAGGTGAATGTGGACGGCAAGGCTTATACGCCCCAGGAGATCAGCGCCATGATTCTGACCAAGCTGAAGAAAGACGCTGAGGCTTATCTGGGACAGACCGTTACGGAAGCAGTCATTACGGTTCCTGCCTATTTTAACGATTCTCAGCGCCAGGCTACCAAGGATGCCGGCAAGATCGCCGGCCTGGAGGTCAAGCGTATTATCAACGAGCCCACCGCGGCTGCGTTGGCTTATGGTGCAGAAAAAGAGGCCAGCCAGAAGATCATGGTTTACGACCTGGGCGGCGGCACCTTCGATGTGTCCATCCTGGATATCGGCGACGGCGTGGTGGAAGTGCTGTCCACCAACGGCAATACCCACCTGGGCGGCGACGATTTCGACGAAGCCATCATGAAATATCTGGTCAGCGAGTTCCAGAAAGAGAACGGCATCGATTTGAGCAGTGACAAGGTTGCCATGCAGCGTCTGAAGGAGGCAGCTGAGAAAGCCAAAATTGAGCTTTCCGGCATGACCACCACCAACATCAACCTGCCCTATATCACTGCGGATGCTACCGGCCCCAAGCATTTGGATGTGACGCTGAGCCGGGCAAAGTTCAATGAACTGACCCACGACCTGGTGGAAGCCACGATGGTACCTGTGCGCAATGCTTTGAATGATGCCGGCCTGAACGCCAGCGACATTGCCAAGGTGCTGCTGGTAGGCGGCTCCAGCCGTATCCCCGCTGTGCAGGAAGCTGTGAAGAACATCACCGGCAAGGAAGGCTTCAAGGGGATTAACCCCGATGAGTGCGTGGCTATCGGCGCGGCGATTCAGGGCGGTATTCTGGGTGACGATCCTTCTGCCAAGAAGGATTTGCTGCTGCTGGATGTTACACCTCTGTCCCTGGGCATTGAGACCATGGGCGGCGTGTGTACCCGCCTGATTGAGCGCAACACCACGATCCCTGTAAAGAAGAGCCAGATTTTCTCCACTGCTGCGGATAACCAGACCAGTGTGGAAGTCAATGTCCTGCAGGGCGAGCGTGAAATGGCGCAGTACAATAAATCCCTGGGCAAATTCCACTTGGATGGCATTGCTCCGGCCCGCCGCGGCGTGCCGCAGATTGAGGTCACCTTTGATATCGACGCCAACGGCATCGTAAATGTCAGCGCAAAGGATTTGGGCACCGGCAAGGAACAGCATATCACCATCACTTCTTCCACCAATATGTCCAAGGAGGACATTGAAAAGGCTGTGAAGGATGCTGAACAGTATGCTGCGCAGGATGCCAAGATTAAAGAGGGCGTTGAGGCGCACAATGCAGCGGACCAGGCCATTTACCAGAGCGAAAAGACCCTGGCCGACATGGCTGATAAGATCAGCGCAGAGGATAAGAACAAGATCGAAACAGCGCTGAATAAGCTGAAGGAAACGGCCAAGGGCGATGATATTGCTGCAATTAAGGCTGATACGGAAGCGCTGCAGCAGGCGTTCTTTGCGGTGTCCGAGCAGATGTATAAGAATGCCAACCCCAACGGTGCAGCGCAGGCAGGTCCCGGTGCTGCAGCAGGCGATGCAAATGCCCAGGGCGGCGCAGCCGGCGGTCAGTATTACGACGCGGATTATAAGGTTGTTGATGACGACGAGAATAAGAACAACCAGTAAAGAAGAATCGTGGGCTACCAATGGGACGGGGATTTTCTCCGCCCCATTTGGAGCTTGTATGCGAGGGTGAGCAAAATGGCAGAACAAAAACGAGATTATTATGAGGTGCTGGGGGTCAGCAAAAATGCCAGCGAGGCGGAAATCAAACGCGCCTACCGCAAGCTGGCGAAGGAAAATCACCCCGATCTGCACCCCGGTGACAAGGAGTGCGAGGCGCGCTTTAAAGAAGCCAATGAGGCTTATGAGGTGTTGAGCAATCCGGATAAAAAGGCAAAATATGACCAGTTTGGATTTGCTGGTGTGGATCCGAACTATGCGGCAAGCAGCGGCGCGGGCTACGGCGGTTTTACAGGTGATTTCGATTTTGGCGATCTGGGCGATATTTTCGGCAGCTTTTTCGGCGGCGGCTTTGGCGGCGGCCAGGCACGGCGCAATGGCCCCATGCGGGGGGAGACGATTCGCACATCCATTTCGCTGAGTTTTGAAGAAGCGGCCTTTGGCTGTGAAAAAGATGTGGTGATCAACCGAACGGAAAACTGCAGTGAATGCGGCGGAACCGGCTGCGCCAAGGGCACTACGGCAGAGGTTTGCCCGGATTGCCACGGCAGCGGCACGGTTCAGCAGCGGAGACAGACTCCCATGGGTATTTTTGCCACCACGACCACCTGTCCAAAGTGCGGCGGCAGCGGCAAAATCATTCATCAGCCCTGTCCCAAGTGTCACGGTAACGGTACGGAACGCCGTCAGCGCACGATCAAGGCCAGTATTCCTGCGGGAATTGATAACGGGCAGACCATTTCTCTGCGCGGCCAGGGCAATGCGGGACGCAACGGCGGTCCGGCCGGCGATCTGCATATCACTGTGACTGTACGTCCCCATGAGATTTTCCGCCGGGAAGGCAACTCCGTTTTATGTGATGCGCCCATTACTTTTGTGCAGGCGGCACTGGGCGCGGAAATGGAAATCCCGACCATCGATGGCAAGGTGAAGTATACTATTCCCGAGGGGACCCAGAGTGGAACGGTGTTCCGCCTGCGGGGCAAAGGCATTCCCAATCTCAATGGCAAAGGCAGGGGCGACCAGTTTGTCACGGTCTATGTGGAAACGCCGCGGAATTTGAATGCTGAGCAGCGAGAAGCGCTTAAAAAGTTTGGCGAAACCCTGGGCGAGAGCAATTACGGCGAAGAGCGCCGGGGATTTTTCAAAAAATTTAAAAGAAAAGATTGAGAAATAAAGGAGCGCCAGTCATGTATCTTGCGGATTATCACACCCATTCCACCTGCAGTGACGACGGGCACAATACCATGACGGAAATGGCCGAAGCCGGCAGTGCTGCCGGACTGGATGAAATCTGTTTGACAGATCACCTGGATGTCGTTGATTGGCAGGGAAACCAGGTGTATGCACATTCTTGGTCGGAGACGGCTGCCCAGTTTGCAGCGGCGCGCCAGGCATTGGGGGCACGCATCAAAATTCAGCTGGGTGTGGAACTTGGCCAGGCGACAGAGGATTTTGACCGGGCTGACCGCTTTTTGGACGATGCGCCGCCTCTTGACTTTATTATCGGTTCGCTGCATAATCTATCATGGGAGCATGGGCGGAAGGATTTCTGTACTTTGACGGAAGCGGATGAAGGGTTTGCCCGGCAGGCCATTGGGAAGTATCTTGAAGAGATGCAGCTGCTGGCGCAATGGGGGCGTTTCAGTGTCATCGGGCATTTAACGCTGCCGCTGCGTTATCTGAATGAAAATCTTGGAATGCAGATGACGTTTGCAGGGTTTGAAGAGCAGCTGCGTCAGTTGTTTCAAACAATTATTCCCAGGGGAATCGGCATCGAATTGAACACCAACCGGGGAAATACACCGCTGCCGGACCGCGAGATTCTCAAGCTTTACCATGATATGGGCGGTGAGCTGATTACGCTGGGCAGTGATGCCCACACGCCCAATTTTGTAGGCTGTGCGATTCGGGAGCGCCAGCAGCTTTTGCGTGAGCTGGGTTTTTCCTATTTTGTCACTTACGAACGGCTCCAGCCTGTTTATCATAAACTTTAAGCTACGGGAGGAGATACCTGTGAAAATTGCCATCGGCTGTGATCATGGCGGTTATGACCTGAAAGAACATCTTGTGCATTATCTGCAGGAAAAAGGATATGAAGTGCAGGACTGCGGTACCTACAGCAAGGAAAGCTGCGATTATCCGATTTTTGGCGAGGCGGCGGCACGGGCTGTGGCCAGCGGCGCATGTGAGCGGGGCATTGTGATTTGCACGACGGGCATTGGTATTTCCATTGCCGCCAATAAAGTGAAGGGAATTCGCTGTGCCCATGTATGCGACCCGCTGACGGCGGAAATGACCCGCCGGCACAATGATGCCAATATGCTGGCGCTTGGCGCCGGCATCATCGGAACCAATTTGGCGGAGCGCTGCGTGGATGTATTTTTGGATACCGCTTTTGAAGGCGGGCGGCATGCCCGGCGGGTAGCGGAGCTGGATGCCATTCAGCCATGAGATGAACCACCGGAAAGGAGGGCGCCGCTATGGCGACAAAAGGGTATCAATCCTATCGCGGGCGAATGCCGCGCTGGAAAAAAATACTCATCGCGGTATTGATTTTGATTCTCATTGCCGCAGGTCTCTTTTTGTTTTTGCAGGACTATCAGGTATTTGACAGGGACGGCGCTCATTTGAATTTGCCCGGTGTTGGACAGAATCAGCCGGCTTCCTCTGACGAGGAGGGGAATGCCGGCAATGAGGTGGATTTGCATATTCAGGAGCCGGCGGCGAATACGGAGGAACTGTACGGAAGGACGCTGGATTTGGCCAGCCTGGAAAGCGAGGATTTTTCTGAGCTTCAGGAAGGGGAGCGGCCGGTGTTTGTAATGAAAGCGGCTAATGGCACCATGTACGATGGAGATACGGCTTTGCTGCGTGAAAAAATTGCAGGACGGGATGCAGTGGCGCGTCTTTCCTGCTTTGCCGATACCCAGCGGGCAGATGAGGATAACAGCATGGCGATTATGAGTGTCAGCGGCCGTGCCTGGCGTGATCCGGACGGCAACAGCTGGCTCAGCCCATACAGCCAGGCAGCCTGTGATGAGCTGCTTGCTATGGTGCGCCAGTGTGTGGAGCTTGGTTTTACGGAAATTGTGCTGGACGATGTGCAGTTTCCCAATTATGGCCGTGTGGAGCGCATGACCTTTGGCGACCAGGAAGACACGCCGCAGCTGCGGGTGGATGCCATTCTGGCGTTTCTGGATGCTGTGAATACGGAGCTGGAGGGTACGGGTGTCACGCTGTCGATTGCGCTGCCTTCTGATTTGCTGGAAACACAAACGGATGAAACAGCGGGCTGGGATTTAAACGCTATTGCCCAGAAGGTAGACCGCATTTATATGGATGCGGCCGGCCAGACAGAGGCGGACGCTGCCCGCACCGCACTGTCTGCACTGCGCGGCGATGTAGATGGCAAAGTGTTTTATGTGGCGGAAACCGGGGAACCGGTAACCGGCGGAAGCTATGTCATTGGATAAAAACAGAAACCGTTCTCTGCTGCATTGTGGAAGCGGAACGGAGTTCAGTGAATTGCGCTGTTCATCAGAGAATAACATGAGAGGGTATCTTCAAAGCGAAGATACCCTCTCATGCTGTTTCAGCCACATGACGCAATGGAGATATCCCGGTTGTGCGGTATTGTTTCAAAAGAATTCCGGGGGAATTTACAATCATTTTACTTGGACTACAGCCAAATATGGTGGTATGGGGGCTGGCGTGGACAGTATAATAACAATATGGAGGGATGCTATGAAAAAGACCTACGTGTTGGACACCAATGTGTTGATCCAGGCCCCCTATGCGATTTCATGTTTTCAGGAACACACAGTGGTCATTCCACTGGTGGTGATCGAGGAGCTGGACGGCCTGAAAAAGGCGGAAGGCGAGCGCGGCGTCAATGCCCGTGCAGCGATCCGGCTGCTGGAGGATCTGCGGGTGCAGGGTGATTTGCTCGAAGGTGTTTCCCTGGAAGGCGGCGGCCTGCTGCGGCTGGAAAAGAATTTTGTGCATGTGCAGCTGCCGCCTGATCTGCCGGAGGACCGGTCAGACAATCGCATTCTGATGGTGTGCAAAGGGCTGCAGGAGCGCGCGGCGGAACCGGGACAAGTGGTGCTGGTGACAAAAGATTTGCTGCTGCGCATCAAGGCGCAGATTTTGGGCCTGCGCGCAGAAGATTTTACAGCCGAACAGGTCAGCTCGGATGATGCGCTTTATACGGGGCGCAGCACGGTTTATTTGCCGGAAGAATTGGCCAAGGAGTTTAAGAAAAACGGCATCCCCCGCGAGACGGTATACCAAACAGATGAAGAAGGGATGCCTGTTTATCCTGAACTGACGGAAAATGAGTTTTTGGTGCTGAAACTGGACCAATCTTTGAAAAAAACGCTGCTGGGCAGGGTGGAGGGCGGCCGCATTGTGCCTCTGGCGTATCAAAAGAGCAAACCTTACGGTGTTTCGCCGCGCAATGTGGGGCAATACTTTATGCAGGAGGCATTGATGACCGGCGCGGACAAAGCCCCTCTGGTGATTATCAAAGGCGTGGCGGGAACGGCAAAGACTTTTTATTCCCTGGCAGTGGGGTTGGAGAAGGTTTACAATACACCAAACGGCGAATATCGGCGGATTATGGTGAGCCGGCCCAATGCCCAGTTTGACGAAGACATCGGTTTTCTGCCCGGCGATGAGCAGGAAAAAATTGCACCGCTGATGCGGCCGATTGTAGATAATTTAGAGCAGCTGCTGGATTCTGACGATCATCATCGCTACGATGACGAAGTGCTTCTGCGGGATCGGGTCAATGAAGTATTTGAGCGAGGGGTGATTCAGGCGGAGGCACTGAATTTCATCCGCGGGCGCTCCATTGCCCGCACTTATCTGATCATCGATGAAGCGCAGAATATGACGCCAAACCAGGTAAAAGGCATTATCACCCGGGCGGGAAAGGATACCAAAATTATTCTTTTGGGAGACCCGCAGCAGATTGACCGGCCCTTCTTGGATGAGCGGACCAATGGGCTGAGCTATGCGGCCAAGGCAATGAAGGGCAGCCCGCTGTGCTGGCAGATTACCCTTTCGGCGGAGGAGTGCGAACGTTCTGCCCTGGCCATGGATGCGGGGCAGCGGTTGTGAGCAGCACAGCTGTGCGGAAGAATGGAAGGAGATTATTTTGTATAGAAGCGCTGCAGGCGATCAGGGCCTGCAGCGCTTTTTTATAAAATGCAGGTGAATTGATTCGGGGAAAGCGGGGGAGAAAACACATACCGTAATCCTTCATCCAGAGATTTATTTTGCATTTACCTTTGCGTTTATACCGGATAACGAACTGGAACTTCCGTGAGCGGGATGCCGGGCTTACAATAATGCTATATAAGAAAGAAGGTTTTTGCCATGTTTCCTTTCTTCAAAGTCCTTCCTTTTCTGCTGACTGCAACAATGGGATTGAACTTCAGCGGCTGCGGAAACGCGGCGTCCGCCCCGCCCCGGGAAAACAGCGATCCGCCGGCACAAGTGCAGGAGACCCCCTCGGTGCCAACAGCCCCCGCAGAGGAGGAAGCGGCGGTCACCGAAGGGACGGAACTTTACCGGGGATTTTTGATGGACAATGTACTCCACGCGCCGGAGGGAGACATCCATTACCATATCTATATTCCAGACAGCTACGACGGCAGTGAGCCTTACGCGCTCTATCTGACCCTTCCTGGCTATGAGGGACTGTATTTCCAGGGTGTCGGCCAGAATTTGTACAGTGAAAATTTTGCCTTTGAAGCACTGCAATACAACGATCAAATGATTGTGGCAGCGCCGCAGCTCAGTGACTGGGGCGAGACTTCGGCGGAGCAGACCATTGCCCTGACAGAATATCTGCTGCAGGCTTACCATATCGACCGGGATCAGGTTTATGCCAATGGGTATTCCGGAGGCGGGGAAACTATGTCGCGGGTGCTGGGGCTGCGGCCTGATTTGTTTACGGCCTATCTCCATTGTGCTTCCCAATGGGATGGGGCCTACGAACCGGTGGTGGAAGCTCAAGTTCCGGTGTATCTGGTTGTCGGCGAAGGAGACGAGTACTACGGTCCTGAACCCACGCAGGAAGCCTATGACCGCCTCTATGCATTGTACCGGGAGGCGGGAGTTTCGGAAGAAGAGATCCATCAGTTGCTGGTGTTGGATATCAAAGACGCAGATTACTTTCGCCAGGGCGGCGCAACCAGCCAGCACGGCGGCGGGAATCTGTTTGCCCGGGATCCTGAGATTATGGGCTGGTTATTCATGCATCGGTGAACCGCGCCTGGAAGTATATTCAGAAGGAGAACTGCTGTGACGAAAAAATGGATTGTAGATTTGGCATTGACCGGAATCCTCCTTCTGTTGATGGGCTATTCTTTAATTGGGGAAGCGATCCACGAGTGGCTGGGATTGGCTATGCTGCTGTTGCTGCTGTTTCACCACGGGATGAACTTGTCATGGTACCGGAGCTTCCGAAAAAGATGGGGTTCTCCGTATCAGTGCGTGCAGACGGTGCTGCATGGGATGCTTTTGTTCGCTGTGCTGGGATCCATGGTCAGCGGCCTGGGGCTTTCGCAGCATGCGCTGGGATTTCTTCCGCCGCACGGCGGACAGGAACTGGCCAGGATGGTGCACCTTCCCTGCGCTTACTGGGGATTTCTGCTGATGAGTTTGCATTTGGGGCTGCACTGGAGTGCAGTCATGGGCATGGTCCGCCGGATTACGGGGGTGCAGACTTCGTCCAAATGGCGAAGAGCGCTCCTGCGGCTTCTGGCCGCAGTAATTGCGTTGGATGGGCTTTGCGCTTTTTTCCGCAATGGACTGCCGGACTATTTATTTATGCGGACGCACTTTCTGTTCTTCCCGCCGGACCAGACAATCTTGCGCTTTCTGGCGGACTATTTGGCGATTCTGGCCCTGTTTGCATGCGCCGGGTATTACGGGGGGCTGCTTCTGCGGCGCAGTATATCTGCAAAGACCGTAAAAGACGAATGAAGAACAGACAGAAAACTGTGCAGTGGGCCATCAATCGGGGGGGACTGCTTTGAATTGCAGATTTACAGTTAATACGCCGGTGCGGGATGTGATGAAGGACCCTGCTTTTGGAGCGTACGGCCGCCTGCTCTTTCCGGTCCATACCGCTTATTGGGGCGGCAAGACGCTGGGAAAGCTTCATCTGGCTTTTTACAGTCATATCGATCCCAACAAAACAGTGGAAATCGTCAACACGCTGAAAGGGCGGGCGCTGGCTGGCGAAACCGTTTTTTATGACATCTATACCGACCGAGAGAAGGGCGCTGATGCGGAGAAAGCAGGCACGGGGCTGTTCTTTTTCAAGGGAAGGCCGGGCGCCCGGTTTGCTGTGTGCAATGCAGGCGGCGCGTTACCCTACCAAGGTCTATTTCGGCAAAGGGGCGGCGAAGACCCATCTGCCGGGTATTTTGGAGGCCTATGGACCCAATGTGCTGCTGGCTTATGGCGGCGGCTCCATTCAGAAGAACGGGGTTTATGAGGAACTGACGGGCCTTTTGAAGGCTGCCGGAAAGGTCGTTACTGAGTTCAGCGGCATTATGTCCAACCCCACCTATGCAAAAGTGCTGGAAGGTGCCCGGCTGGCGCGGGAAAATCAGATCGACTTGATTCTGGCAGTGGGCGGCGGCTCTGTAATCGACTGCTGCAAAATTGTGGCCGCCCAGGCGGTGGAGGATGTGGATCTGTGGGATTTGGAGATGGTCCAGCATAAGGCCCCCGCCAAAACGCCCATCCCCCTGGGAGCGGTGGTCACCGCATCGGGCACCGGGGCAGAAATGAATGGCGGCGCTGTTATCACCAATGAGGATGCCAGGATTAAAGGCGGGATGTTTTCTGCAGCCCCCCGGTTTGCCATTCTCGACCCGGAGTACACCATGACCTTGCCCCGGATGCAGGTGCTGTCCGGCGCCTTTGACACCCTGAGCCATGCCATGGAGACCTACTTCGGCCGGTCTGACCAGGACAATGTTTCCGATGAGGTGGCCCTGTCCGTCATGTGCAGCACCGTGGTCAATATGCGGACGCTTTTACAGGATATCAACGACTACACCGCCCGAAGCAATCTCATGTGGACCTCTGCCATGGCGGAGAACGGTATTTTGAAGGTAGGCCGGCGCACGGATTTTGAATGCCACCAGATAGAGCACCAGCTGGGCGCCTACACAGATTGCAACCACGGCCAGGGACTGGCGGTGCTGCATCCCGTCTACTATCGGCATATTGTGGAAAACGCGCCGGAGAAATTTGCACGGATGGGCAAGACGGTCTTCGGCGCAGAGGGAGCTGCGGCTGCGGTAGATGCTTTGGCTGCGTTCATTCGGGAGTGCGGCCTGCCCACGCAGTTGTCCCAGCTTCGCTCCAAGGTGGAAATCACGCCGGAATTGCTGCGGCAGGTGGCAGACAGCACAAACTTGCTGCCCAATGGGTATAAACAGTTAACCCACGATGAGGTCTATGAGATCCTGATGGAGTGTCTATAAAAGTGACCGCGGAGAAGTGCGGCACAGTACGCCCTCGGATTTCTGCAGTTTGGCAGTGAGAAAAAGGTGCAATCTTTCCAGGCTGGCTGTATTTATAGAAGATATCGAGCAAAAGAACAGGAATTTTCCCAAAGGAAGTTCCTGTTCTTTTTTATTGTTCCTGAGAAAGCATGCCTGCACGCATAATTGGGAAAAAGCGGGAAAAGACTAACCAAAAGAAAGTTCGGGAGGGATGATATGCTGATACAGGAAATTGAGCGCGTGCAGGCGGCGGAGCAGGAAAACCGGCGCAGGCGGCAGGAAGCGATGCGGCAGGGAAAAACTTTGGTGGAAGAGGCGCAGCGCCAGGGACAGGCAGAGCTGGAAGCGCTGCGCAGCACCCTTCAGCAGGAAAGTCAGGCCCGGAAGGCGGCGCTGCATGAACGCATGGAACAGGCGCGCAGGGAAATGCAGGCGCAGACGCAAAGATATTGTAAAGCCCTGCGTGCACAAAGCGCGCAGCACATGGTGCAGGCGGTGAGCAGAATTGCACGGGAGGTGGCGGACGGATGGCCATCGTAAAAATGCGCCGCCTCTATTTGCTTACGCTGCGCCAGGAACAGGACCGGCTGCTGGAGGTGTTGATGCAGCTGGGGTGCGTGGAGCTGCGCCCGTTTCAGGAGGCTGAAGAGGCGCTGCAGCTCCCGCTTTCGGCGGAGCGCTCCGCGCTGCAGCAGGTGCGTGGGGAGCAGCAGGCGCTTGCGCAGGCGATGGAGCATTTGAAACAGTGCGGTGTGCGCTTCCCGTTGCTGCAAAAGCGCAGGGCGGTGAAAGCGTCTGTGCTGCAGGATCAGGGGCGGCTGAGAAAAATGCTGTCCGGCGCGGCCGAGATCAACCGGTATGGACGGGAAATGGAAGCAGAGCGCCGGGAGATTGCCCGGCTGCAGGAGCAGGCGGCAGCTATGGAGCCTTGGCTTGCCTGCGCAGTTCCCCTTGATTTTGAAACGGCGGCGCCTGTGCAGCTGCTGTTTGGCACATTGCCGGCAAAAGCGGAGGCGGAGGCCCTGACCAAGCTGTTGGAACGGGAGGCTCCGCAGAGCGCATTTTTTTTGATTTCAAGAACGCGGCAGCGCTGTTGTGTTGCTGTGCTGCTGCATCGGGACTGCCGCCAGGCCGCCGAGCAGGCGCTGCAGGCCTATGGGTTTCGGATGGCTTCCTTCTCCGGGCTTCGGGGAACGGCGGCGGAGGTGAAAGCGGCGGCAGAACGGGAAATTGCTGCATTGGAGGAAAAAATTGCGCGCCGGAAAGAGCAGATTGCGGCCTTTGCCTCCCGGCGGCAGGAACTGGAACTGGCGCTGGATCAGGTGGGACGGAAGCTCCTGTTGGAAGAGGCCAGGGAGCAGGGGGGCGGAGACGGCACGCTGGTGGTGCTGTGCGGCTGGATCCCAGCGCCGCAGGAGGCGCAGCTGGCGCAGGCACTTTCGGGACTTGCCTGTGCTTTTCAAACCCGGCCTCCGGTTTCCGGGGAGGTGCCGCCGACGCTTTTGAAAAATCCAAAATGGATGGAACCAATCAATGTGGTGACAGAGATGTATTCTCTGCCGGCGTATGGGGGCATTGATCCTAACCCGCTGATTTTTTGGTTTTATCTGTTTTTCTTTGGCTTTATGTTTGCCGATGTTGCCTATGGGCTGATCCTTTTGGCTGTGTCCTGGGCTGTGATCCGGCTGTGGGATCCCCGCGGCGCCGTGGGACAGCTGATGCATCTGGGCATTTATCTGGGTATTTCCACCTGTTTATGCGGCTTTTTGACCGGCGGCTTTTTCGGAAATGCGATAGAGGTGATTGCAGCCACATTTTTTGCAGTTCCCTTTGAAGCGCTGCCCCTTTGGCTGCAGCGCTTCAGCAGCGGCATTGTATTCAATCCGCTCACCGCGCCCATGGCTGTGCTGTACACCACGCTGATCATCGGTGTCATACAGCTGCTGTTTGGCCAGCTGGTGCACATTTATATGAAGGCGCGGGACGGACATCCGCTCGACGGCTTGCTGGACACGGTGCCCTGGTGGCTCTTTTTTGCCGGTATCGCTCTTTGGATATTCGACGGCGGAGCAGCATTGCTTTTGCTTGGCACAGCGGCGCTGATTGCCACCCAGGGGCGGAAAAAGCGGGGCGTGCTGGCAAAACTGGCCGGCGGCGCAGCCAGTTTGTACAACGTGACAAACTGGCTCTCGGACGTGCTGTCCTATTCCCGCCTGATGGCGCTGATGCTGGCAACTTCAGTGATTGCTACGGTGATTAACACGCTGGGCGCGCTGCCCGGCAGCTGGATTGCCTTTGTGCCGGTATTTTTGATTGGGCATCTGTTCAACATTGCGGTCAATCTCATCGGCACCTATGTGCATGCAGCTCGTCTGCAGTACCTGGAATTTTATGGGAAATTTTACCGGGAGGGCGGCGTGCCGTTTCGGCCGCTGGCCTGCCGGACGAGCTATACCGATATCATCAAGGAGGAATAAGCGATGATAAGTGTGGGAACGGGCATCGCCTTTTTGGGCGCTGTTTTGGCGGTTTGCCTGGCGTGCGCAGGCTCCGGCAAAGGCGTGGGCCTGGCCGGCGAGGCGGGCAACGGCGTGATTGCCGAGGATCCCTCCAAATTTGCCCAATGCCTGATTTTGGAGATTATCCCCGGTACCCAGGGTCTCTACGGCCTGGTGATCTGGTTTTTTGCCATGATGAAAATGGGCTTTTTTGCCGGGGGTGTACCGGATTTGTCCCCGGGCGTGGGCCTGCAGTATTTTGCGGCCTGCCTGCCCATGGGAATCGGCGGTTATTTCACGGCCATCGCCCAGGGGCGGTGCGCTGCGGCGGGCGTGATGACCATTGGGCGGCGCAGCGATCAAATGGCGAAGGGACTGATTTTTGCCATCATGGTGGAGTTTTATGCGATTTTGTGTCTGCTGGCATCTTTTTTGATGCTCAACAGCCTGTGAGGGGTGACCTATGAAAGGGATTGACAATATTATTGCGCGCATGGAAGAGGACAACCGCAGGGAATGTCAGGAGATCCTCAGCCAGGCACAAAGCAGAGCGGAAGAGGTGCGCCGCCACTACGCCGGGAAAATGGAGCGGCTGCGTGCAGAGGAGACAGCGCGGCAGCAGGAGCAGCTGGCGCTGGAGGAAAAAAGCTGCACGGATCAGATGCGGCTGCACCAGCGCGCAGCTGTACTGCAGGAAAAACAGAAACAAGTGGGAAAAGCGTTTCAAAATGCGCTGGAGGCGCTGGAAACCCTGGATCCGGCCCGGCGGGAAAAACTCTATTTGCTGCTGGCCTCACGCGCAGTGCAGCCGGGGCAGCGGGGGGAGGTGCTGCTGCAGGAGGAAGACCGGAAAACAATCGGTTCGGCACTGCTCACAGCCTACCCGCAGCTGCATCTGTCTGCGGATGCACCGGGCGCAGCGGGGTTGATTCTGCGCTATGGAGCGGTGGAGGTAGACTGCACACTGCCCACCCTTTTGGAAGAACTTCGCAGCGCGCGTTCGGCTGAAATTGCCGAGGTGCTGTTTGGAGACCATGATGAAGGATAGTGATCATATTTATCTGTATTTGAGCGGCCGTATCCGCGTTTTGCAGCGGACGGTGCTGCCCTGGGAAGTGATTGTGCACATGGCCGAGGCAGCGACGCCTGAAGAAGCGGAGCGGCTTGCCCGCACTGGCGGTGTGCTTCCGCAGGAGGGGACGGATCCGAATGGGGAGTTGGAAATGGCAAAGGCCCGGCTGTTTGAAACGCTGTCCGTGGGTGAAAGCAGGGCTGTGGTGGATTTATTCCGTTTTCCTTACGATTGCCACAATGCAAAAGTGCTGCTGAAAGGCAGCCTGAGCGGGCAGGAAACGGAAGCACTGCTCTCGCCCTGTGCAAGCGTGGCGGCGGAGGAGATGAAAGCGGCCATAGAGGAAGAAAAGAGCGCAGCACTGCCGGCCTGGCTGAGAGAGGGCGTGCAGGCGGCTCGGCGGGCATGGATGGAAAGCCGCAGTGCGCAGCTGCTGGATTTGGCGCTGGAACGGGCCCTGTTTGCGGCCTGCAGACAGGCGGCGCAAAAGGGCGGCAGCGGTGCGGCTGTGGATTATGTGCGCTTGTGGATTGACGGTGTCAATTTACAGACGCTCCTGCGCATGCAGCAGGCGCAGCCGGAGGCTGTGGCAGAGCTGCTTTTTGAAGGAGGAGGCAGCAGCGTTGGCCGGCTGATGGAATGCCGCGGTGCGGGCAATTTGGCGGCGGCGTTTGCGCAGCCGGCGCTGCGCGCCGCGGCGGAAAGCGGTGCGCCGGAACAGGCAGAGCGTGCCGCAAAGCGGGTGCTGGGGGCCTTTGCGGCACGCTGTGATGCGGCAGCTTGGGGCGCCCCGGTGCTGCTGAGCTTTTTGCTGCGGCTGGAATTGCGGCAGGCCGCTGTGCGCCTGACGCTGCAAAAGCGCAGCGGGCGCGGCGCAGCCCTCAGAACAGAAGTGGAGGAGTGCTATGGCTAAAGCAGGAATCCTGGGCCGGCGGGAAGACGCTGCGTTGTTTTATGCCCTGGGGGTGGAGGCGATATTTGCGGAAACCGAGACGCAAGCGCGCGCGGCGTTTGAGACGATACTGAAACAGCAGGAGTATGGCGTGCTTTTTTTGATGGAAGAATGGTTTCCGGTGCTGCGCGGGCAGATCGGGGCATGTCCGCCGGAAAAGCGGCCCCTGATCGTCTTGCTGCCGGGGCGCAGCGGCGGCGCAGGTTATGCCGCCGATGCCCTGGACGCCGCGGTGCAGCGGGCAATAGGAATGCAGATGACATGAGGCGAGATCATAGGAGGAACGAGCCGTGAGGCAGGGAACGATTGTGAAGGTAGCAGGCCCTCTGGTTGTGGCGGAGGGGATGACGGAAGCGGGAATGGCAGATGTGGTCCAGGTGGGGGAAGCCGGGCTGATCGGAGAGATTTTGAACATGACCGGCGACCGGGCTTCCATCCAGGTCTATGAGGAAACGGGCGGCCTGACGCCCGGCGCACCGGTACGCACAACAGGAGCGCCGCTTTCTGCGGAGCTGGGGCCGGGTATGATCGGCACGATTTACGATGGAATCCAGCGCCCGCTGCTGGCGCTGATGGAACAAACAGGGAGCAATTTAGAGCGCGGTGTTTCCGCAGCAGCGCTGCCGCGGGACAAAAAATGGAAATTTCAGCCCGCTGTGCAAAAGGGAGCACGCGTGGAAAGCGGCGATGTGCTTGGCACTGTGCAGGAAACGGCTGCGGTGGAGCATCGGATTCTGGCGCCTGCCGGCGTGGCAGGGACGGTGGAAACCATCGCGGCGGAAGGCGAATATACAGTGGAGGATACCATTGCTGTGATTGATACGGGAACGGAGGAAAAAACGCTGTCTATGCTGCAGCGCTGGCCTGTGCGCCGCGGCCGCCCCTATCGCAGGAAACTTGCGCCCCGCGCTCCGCTGGCCACGGGGCAGCGCATCATCGATACGCTGTTTCCCATTGCCAAGGGCGGCACTGCGGCGGTGCCGGGACCTTTTGGTTCGGGAAAGACCGTGGTGCAGCATCAGATTGCCAAATGGGCAGATGTGGATATTGTGGTTTACATCGGCTGCGGGGAGCGCGGCAATGAGATGACGGATGTGCTGCGGGAGTTTCCGGCTCTGACCGACCCGCGCACGGGGCGCAGCCTGATGGAGCGTACGGTGCTGATTGCCAATACTTCCGATATGCCGGTGGCCGCACGGGAGGCCAGCGTTTACACCGGCATTACCATTGCCGAGTATTTTCGGGATATGGGCTACGATGTGGCGGTGATTGCAGATTCCACTTCCCGCTGGGCAGAGGCACTGCGGGAAATGTCCGGCCGGCTGGAGGAAATGCCTGGTGAGGAGGGATATCCGGCCTATCTTTCCTCCCGCCTTGCGCAGTTTTATGAGCGTGCCGGCGTGGTGGAAACCCTGGGCGCTGTACCGCGGCGGGGCAGTCTGACGGCAGTGGGAGCGGTATCGCCGCCCGGCGGCGACCTGAGCGAGCCTGTGGCGCAGGGCACCATGCGGATTGTCAAGGTGTTCTGGTCTCTGGATGCCCAGCTTGCCTATCGGCGCCATTTTCCGGCAATCCACTGGCTGCGCTCCTATTCCCTGTATGTGTCCTCCCTGGAGCCGTGGTATCGGGAGCGTTTGGAGGGCGATTTCCCAGCGCTGCGGCAGCGTGCTCTGGAACTGCTGCAGCAGGAGGATACGCTGCAGGAGGTTGTGCGCCTGGTGGGGCAGGATGCGTTGTCCGGCGCGGACCGGCTGACGCTGGAAACGGCGAAAATGCTGCGGGAAGATTTTCTGCAGCAAAATGCATTTGTCTCCGAGGATGCCTATACGCCCCTGGCCCAGCAGGCGCGGCTGCTGGAGCTGATTCTGTGCTATGACACGCTCTGCCGCGCGGCGATTGAGCAGGGGAATGCGGCACAAGCGCTGTTTGCGCTGCCTGTGCGTGAGACACTGGCCCGGGCAAAAATGGCGCCCGGAGAGACATGGGCGCAGCAATATGCAGCGCTGGAGCGGCAGATGCGCCAGCAGATTGCAGAGCAGACGCGGGAGGAGGAACTGACTCTATGATGCGGGAGTATCATACCATCCGGGAAATTTCCGGCCCTTTGATGGTGGTGGACGGCGTGGAAGGCGTCGGTTTTGACGAATTGGCGGAGATTCGCCTGCAAAACGGCGAGCGGCGTCTGTGCCGCGTGCTGGAGGTGGACGGCGCTCGGGCGGTGGTGCAGCTTTTTGAGGATGCCGCCGGCATCCATCTGGACAGCGCGGGCATTCGCTTTTTAGGCCATCCGCTGCAGCTTGGGGTTTCACCGGACATGTTGGGACGGATTTTTTCCGGTATGGGGCAGCCCATTGACGGTGGTGCTCCGCTGTTGTGTGAACAATATCTCGATATCAACGGCCGGGCGATGAACCCGGCGGCCAGGGATTACCCGGATGAGTTTATTCAGACAGGCATTTCTGCCATTGATGGACTCAATACGCTGGTGCGCGGGCAGAAGCTGCCTATTTTTTCCGGATCCGGGCTGCCGCATGCCCAGCTGGCAGCGCAGATTGCCCGTCAGGCCCGGGTGCTGGGGGAAGATGGAAATTTTGCTGTCGTTTTTGCGGCGATCGGCATCACGTTTGAGGAGGCGGATTTTTTCATTCAGGATTTCCAGCGCACCGGGGCGCTGGAGCGCACAGTGCTGTTTGTCAATCTGGCAAACGAGGCGGCGGTGGAACGCATTGCAGCACCGCGCATGGCCTTGACTGCGGCGGAATATCTGGCTTTTGAGCGGGATATGCATGTGCTGGTTATCCTGACAGACATCACCAATTATGCCGAAGCGCAGCGGGAAGTGTCTGCAGCGCGCAAGGAGGTGCCGGGGCGGCGCGGTTATCCGGGCTATCTATACACCGATCTTGCCACGATGTATGAGCGGGCGGGGCGCAAGGTGGGCAAAAAAGGCTCAGTGACGATGCTGCCAATTCTTACCATGCCGGAGGATGATAAGACCCACCCCATCCCGGATCTGACAGGTTATATCACGGAGGGACAGATTATTCTGAGCCGGGAGCTGTACCGCCGGGGAATTCTGCCGCCCATTGATGTGCTCCCGTCGCTGTCCCGTTTGAAGGACAAGGGCATCGGCGCGGGAAAAACACGGGAAGACCACGCCGATACCATGAATCAGATTTTTGCGGCTTATGCCGCGGGGAAAGAAAGTCGGGAGCTGGCGGCGGTGATGGGCGAAGAGGCACTTTCTGAGACAGACCGGCTGTATGCCGCTTTTGCAGATGCCTTTGAGAAGCGGTATATTGCCCAGGGGAGTGAAGAAAACCGCACAATTGAGCAGACGCTGGATTTGGGCTGGCAGCTGTTGTCGATTTTGCCCAGGTCGGAATTGAAACGTGTGCGCCCGGCGTATATTGACCGGTATTATCCGGGAAAGGAGCAAAAGCATGGCAGAGAAACTGATCAATCCCACCCGGATGGAGCTGACGCGCAGCAAGGGACGGCTGGAAACCGCCCGGCGCGGGCACAAGCTGCTCAAGGATAAGCGGGATGAATTGATGCGGCAGTTTATGGAGCAGGTGCGGCGTACACGGGCTTTGCGCGCCGCAGCGGAACAGGAACTGGCGGAGGTGTATGCCGCCCTGGAGGAGGCGGAGGCGGCCTGTTCGCCCAAAGTGCTGGCGGCTGCACTGCTGGGCCCGCGCGAAAGCGCGGTGCTTTCGGTGTCTGTTCAGCGGCACCTGGGTGCCGCTTTGCCAGAAGTATCCTTTGCTGCACCGACACTGGTGCGCCTGCCCTATGGCTGCGCTCAGACGGATGCGGCGTTGGACCGGGCGTTTTTGCGCCTTGCTGCGCTGCTGCCTCAATTGCTGCAATTGGCGCAGTCTGAGCAGCGCCTGCATGGGATGGCCCGGGAGATTGAGTCTGCCCGCCGCCGGGTGAATGCGCTGGAGTATATTGTCATTCCGGAAACAAAGGCGGCGATCCGCAGGATCACCATGAAATTGGAAGAGCATGAGCGTGGCAATGTTGTGCGGCTGATGAAGGTGAAAGAACTTGTTCTGGCAGATGCTGTCCGCCGGCGCCGGGATATGCAGAATCTGTGAAATTTTGTCCATTTATGGAATTTTTTGTCAGATTGCTTGCACAATAAAATATAGTATATTAAAATAAGGAAAACTGTACCAAAATGCAAATCCTTGGTCGGGGGAGAGCAGAGTCATGGAAGAGAGAATCCGTTTGCTGCTGGCGGATGCGGATGAGAATTATCGTGCTTTGTTAAAGGATTTTTTGGAGACGAGCGGTTTTGAAATATTGGCCGCCGTGGGAAATGGCATGGAAGCACTGCACGCGGCCCAGCAGAAGAAACCGCAGGTAGTGCTCATGGAGTTGATTTTGCCGGGGCTGGAAGGCATGGGATTGTTGGAGCATTTGCGCAGAGAGCAGTGTGCACCCCAAGTATTGATTTTATCGCAATGGACAAGAAGAGATGTAGTGCGCGAGGCATTGGAGCGTGGGGCAGCTTATTTTATCCCAAAGCCCTGCGATTTACCGGCGCTGCTGGGACGGATCCGTGCATCAGTGTCTTATGGGGCAGATATACCGCCGGAAGACAACGGAGAACTGCAGGCAAAGCGATTGATTGCCCAAACGCTTTATGATCTGGGCCTTTCTCCTTCCTCTTCGGGAACGGATTTGGCCCAGGCAATGGTGCAGATCTTGCTGCGCAATCCTGAAGCGATCCGACAGATTGACCATGCGTTGTATCGCCCGTTTTTGCAGCAGGGCAGGCGCGATACAGGTTATATAGAGCATGCGCTGCGTTATGCCATTCGGGAAGCATGGACGAAAAATGCAACAGAATTTCAAAGCGAACTGTTCCGCAACACCGTGCGCCGGGAGAGCGGCAGCCCGAGCAACGGCGTATTTTTGGCGGTGGTGGCTGAATATGTGCGGATGCAGCTGCATCATCAGGACCGGCAGTGCAGCGCACTGCTTTAAAGAGAAATCAGCTGGCCGGAAGTCTTATGGCTTCCGGCCGGTTTTCCTTTTTTGCGGCGGCAGCTTGCATTTTCCAGGTGTTTACGGTATCATAAAAAAACATCAAATGAGGAAAAGAGGACGAAACATGGGCGTACAGAGGGTTTTAGGTATGGTCATCCTGGTTTATGGGCTGGGGTATGCGCTGTGCCTGTGTATCCAGGCATGGAAGAAAAAGGAAGCCATGCGGGAAGAAAAGGGCGCATTTTGGAAACTTTCCCTCTGCGAATCCATTGTATATTTTTTCACCACAATGGGTGTGCCGGATTTCATTTTGAATACGCTGCTGTTTCGAAAATTTTCCTGGGTGCGGGATCAATATCTGCCGGGCACACTGGTGGCTACTGCGGTTTTTCCCAGCGCATTGATTGCCTTTTCGTATTTGCGCAATGGAGAACCGCTGGGATTTGCAACGCTGTTTTTATGCATGGCAGCCATTGCGGCGGGCAGCTTTGCAGGAGCCCGGGTGATGACCTCACTGAGCGGGGAAACCATTCGGAAAATCATGGGAATTGCCATGCTGCTGTCCATGGGAGCGCTGGTGCTGAAAATGGTGGTTTCGGCAGGGACGGTCGGCACAGCGTCTTCCCTGACATCCTGGCAGCTGGGAATTGCGCTGCCGGTGGTATTTTTCCTGGGGTTTATCAATATGTTCGGCGTGCCGATGAAGCCGCCGGCCATTGCGCTGTTTTTGCTGTTGGGTATGTCGCCGATGAGCACGCTGACACTGATGCTGGTGCTGGGGGTCATCAGCCCTATGGTGGGCGGTATCCGGGTGATGCGCAGCGGTATGTATCAGCAGAAGATTGCACTGGCTGGTGCCAGTTTCGGCCTGTTGGGGGCGCTTTTGGGAACTGCGTTTACCGTGACGTTGGATGCCACGGCGTTGAGCGTTATTTTGCTGATTATTATGGCACTGACAGCTGTTTCCATGCTGCGGCCGCCGAAAAAGGATATTATTCAGGAATGAAGAGCATGGAAAACGCCCCGGTTGATTTGCCGGGGCGTTTTGACCGCTTTTTTTGGAAAAGACCTTGCGTGTTGAGCGGGGCAGAGGTATACTGTTGGACATAAATGACGGGAAGGAGAAGCAGCATGAGGCGCATCAGCAAAGAAAATTACTATTTGGACATTGCCGAAACAGTGCTCAAACGCGCGACCTGTCTGCGCCGGTGTTACGGTGCAATCATTGTCAAAAATGATGAAATCATTGCCACTGGTTACAATGGGGCGCCCCGCGGACGGAAAAACTGCGTGGATTTGGGCTATTGCAGCCGTGAGCAGATGCAGGTGCCCAGAGGGGAGCGTTATGAACTCTGCCGCAGCGTCCATGCGGAAGCCAATGCCATCATTTCCGCCGCTCGGCGGGATATGGTGGGGGGGACGCTGTACCTGGCCGGAAGGGACGCCAGGACAGGAGAACTGCTTCCGGATGCAACATCCTGCCCCATGTGCCGGCGAACCATTATCAATGCAGGACTGGAAAAGGTGATTATCCGCCGCACAGAAGAGGAGTTTGAGGTTGTGCCGGTGAAACGTTGGGTGGAAGAAGATGATTCGCTCGATTTGCTCCGCGGAGAATGCGGCTGCGGCTGTGGGTGAACCCTGCGCGCTGGATGCTGTCGGGGGATCTGTGCAGTAAGAAAAATGGTCCTGCCCGAAGGGGCAGGACCATTTTATATGCATTTGCAAATCTGTCAGAATCAGTCGCTGACGAAAGGCAGCAAAGCGATCTGACGGGCACGCTTGATTGCCACGGTCAGCTCGCGCTGATGCATGGCGCAGGTGCCAGTGGTGCGGCGGGGCAGAATCTTGCCGCGCTCGGAGATATAGCGGTGCAGTTTGGCTGCATCCTTGTAATCGATCCACTCGCACTTGTCTGCGCAAAACTGGCAGACCTTTCTGCGCTTGCGGGTGCGAGGACCTCTGTTATCGCGTTCCATAGCCATTTAGGTTCCTCCTTTTGATAGAAATCAGAACGGCAGTTCGCCGTCCACATCGTCAATTTCAGCGAATTCGGAAGGGCCGGCGCTGCTGGGTGACCCGTAGCTGTTTGCCGGCGCACTGTAGCTGGTATCAGCGCCGTAGCCGGGCGCATAATTGCTGCCGCCCTGGGCTGCGCTGTCGCGCTTGCTGTCACCGAAATACATGGTATCAACAATAACTTCCGCACTGCGGCGGTTGTTGCCGTCTTTATCCTTCCAGGGACGAATCTGCAGCTTGCCTTCCACAATGGCCATGCGGCCTTTGGTGAAGTAGTTGTTGACAAATTCTGCTGTAGAGCGCCATGCGACACAGTCAATGAAATCGCAGGCGGTTTCTCCGGTTTCCTTGTTCTTGAAGTCACGGTCGACCGCAAGGGTAAAGGATGTGACCGCGGTGCCGTTCTGCGTTCTGCGCAGTTCTGGATCCCGGGTCAGGCGGCCCATAATGATAATGCGATTGAGCATAGCAATGCCTCCCTTATTCGCCTCTGCAGACGATCATGGAACGCATGATGCCGTCGGTGATACCGAACACGCGGTCCAGCTCTGCGGGGAATTCAGCGCCGCTGGTGAAAGACATCAGAACATAGTAGCCCTCTGTCTGATCGTCGATTTCGTAAGCCAGCTTGCGTTTGCCCCACTCCTCGACTTCAACAGCGCTGGCATGCTGCTCAGCCAGAGACTGGAACTTTGCGACGAGTTCCTTGATTTCCTCTTCGCTCTTGGTGGGGTTGACAATATAGACAACCTCGTACTTTGCAGAAACCTTAGCCATTTATTGTGCACCTCCTTTTGGTCTTGTGGCCCTCGCCCTTTGGCGAGAGCAAGGATTTTTCTGCCCAAAGGGCAAAAACTTGAAATTACAAGCTATATTATTATATATGATTGAGCACGAATGTCAAGAAAAAAACTTGCACTTTGCCTGAAAATTTCAAAAAATTTAGGGAATTTAAAGCCCTTTCACGCATTGACATTTTAGGATCTCCCTTTTATCATAGGAGAGGAAAGAAAAAAGCAGATTGCATGCGGAAAAAATAAGCTTTTGCAAAAAGTTGCAGTTGATTGCAAAAAACTGTCGGAAATGATGCATCTTTGAAACATGACCGGCAGACAATGAGTTCGCAAGGCAGCGATCACGGTATTTTAAAGGCGGGGCGCACAGGCTCCGTCTTTCGTATGCGCTCAGTTGTGCAGAAGCCGGCTTGGGAAAAGCCGTGCAAAAACAAATTTTTGAATAGAATTGAGGAAAGATTTCATGGTTTTCTCCAGCCTGTTGTTTCTATATGTATTTTTACCACTGAATCTGATTCTTTATCATTTGATGCCCTCCATGCGGGCAAAGAATACGGTAATGATGATATTCTCCCTGATTTTTTATGCCTGGGGAGAGCCGGTCTATGTATTTCTGCTGCTGGCCATGACGTTTGCAGACTGGCTGCTGGCACAATATATTGGTGCGCAGCGGCCCAGGTCCAGGGCGGCAAAACAGGGCGTAGTGTTGACCTGTATTGTCAATTTGGGCATGCTGGGCATTTTTAAATACGGCACGTTCTTCATGGAAAATACGCACAATTTGTTTGGTTTCCCGGATCATGTTCTGCAGATTGCGCTGCCTATTGGTATTTCATTTTATACGTTCCAGCTTTTGTCCTATGTGATTGATGTCTACCGCGGCGAAGTGGAGGCACAGAGAAGCTTCCCGACGCTGCTGCTGTATGTCAGCTTGTTCCATCAGTGTATCGCGGGCCCAATTGTCCGCTACAAAGATATCAATGAAGAATTGCTGCATCGTCGTGCAACCCGGGCAGATATTTCTTATGGCGTCACGCGCTTTACGGTGGGCCTTGCCAAAAAGGCTGTGCTGGCCAATGCATGCGGTGCTTTGGCGGATCAACTGCTGGTGGCGGATAATGTGGCGGCAAACCAGGCCCTTGGGGTGATTTCCGGTCAGCCGGTTTTGGCCCTTTGGGTGGGTGTGCTGGCATTTATGCTTCAGATATATCTGGATTTTTCCGCTTATTCTGATATGGCCATCGGTATGGGCCGTATGATTGGCTTCCACTACCGGGAGAATTTCAACTATCCCTATATTTCTGTGTCAATCACGGATTTCTGGCGGCGCTGGCATATTTCCCTGAGCAGTTTCTTCCGGGATTATGTGTATATCCCCTTGGGCGGAAACCGCTGCAGTGCGCCCCGGGTGGTGTTCAACCTGTTTGTGGTGTGGTTCCTGACGGGCTTCTGGCACGGCGCCAGCTGGAACTTTATGTTCTGGGGTTTGTATTTCTTTGTGTTTTTGCTGCTGGAGCGCGCCTTTTTGCGCGGCGCATTTGCACATCTTCCGTCGGTGTTCGGCCATATTTATGCCCTGGTTGTGGTGTATTTCGGCTGGGTCCTGTTTAAATTTACGGATTTTTCCGTCTTGAGCACAGCCCTGTCCGGTATGTTCGGCGGAACGGATGTGCCGTTCTCCAATTTTGAAGTGATGACATTGATCCAAACAAACCTGCCGATTTTGATTCTTTCCGCTGTTGCGTGTACGCCGGTAGTGCCTCGTGTGGGAGCATGGCTGTATCGGCGCAGTGAGCACAGCGCTGCGGCCTGGAGCTTTTACCGGCTTGTGGTGATTGCTGCACCGGTGGTGCTTTTGCTGCTGGCCACCATGTCTTTGGTGGGCGATAGCTACAATCCGTTTCTGTATTGGAAATTCTGAGAGAGGAGGGCGTAAATTTTGAACAAACAGACATCTTATGTGCGGGAGCAGAGCGAAAACAGACCGATGCGGCGCAAGCACGCCGGCGGCTACCGCAGTATCCAGATCGGCGTATTCTTTGGTGCGCTGATGATTTTGGCAGTGATTTCCTGGATTATCCCGCTGCACCCTACGACCTCAGAGGCGGAAAAGCGCGACTTGGCAAAGTTCCCGGCTTTCAGTTTGCAGGCGTTGACAACAGGGGATTATTTTGACGATATCAACACTTGGTTTGCGGATACATTCCCTTTCCGCGATGTATATGTATCCATGAATACACAGCTGAAATCCATGCTGTCTTTCTCCAACACCACAGTTCACGGCAATGTGGAGCAGGGCGATGACATTCCGGATCAGCCTGCCGCGCCGCCGGAAGAATCCTCTGATCAGGAAGGCGAAACGACGCCGTCGACAGAGGAGCCGGATGAGCAGGAGCATGAGATTGAAGAGCCGGATATGACGGATGTACCGGTGGAGAGTCTGGGAGCGATTCTGATTGCCGGCGATACTGCCTATGAATATTATAATTTCTCTCAGAAAACGGCGGATTCCTATGCTGCAGCCATCAACCGTGCGGCTTCGCTGCTTGCTGGAAAGGCGACGGTTTATGATATGATTGTGCCCACCAGCATGGATATCACCCTGCCGGCATCTGTGCGGCAGAATGTGAATTCCTCCGATCAGCGCAAAGCCATGGATTATATGTACGGTTCCATGTCTGACAGTGTGAAAAAGGTGGATGTATATGACAATTTGCGCAACCACCGGGATGAATATATTTTCTTTAAGACAGACCATCACTGGACGGCTTTGGGCGCCTATTATGCTTACGAGGATTACTGTGAGGCCAAGGGCATTACGCCTGCGGATCTGGATACGGAGTTCAAAAAGGTGGAATATCCCGGATTCCTGGGGTCGTTTTACAGTGAGTCCGGCAAAAAGCCGGCTCTTGCAGGGGGTGACACTGTGGTTGCCTATGTGCCAAACGACACCAACAGCATTGCCATTACCCAGAATGACGGCAGCCTGCTGAACTGGATGGTGGTTTCCGATGTGAGTACATGGAATTCTTCGTCGAAATACTCGTGCTTCATCGGCGGCGATAACCCCTGGTCGGTCATTGACAACCCCAATGTCAATGACGGTACTGCCTGCATTGTGGTGAAGGAATCCTTCGGCAATGCCTTTGTGCCGTTCCTGGTGCCCAACTACGACAAGATTTATGTAGTGGACTACCGCTATATCAGCAAGGTCAAAAGCGAAAAATTGACCGCGCTGGTGGATAGCACCGGAGCGAAAGATGTGCTGTTCCTCAACAACATTTCCGCCACCCGCAATGAAAGCTTGGTCAATGCCATCGCCTCTTTTGTGGGATAAGAAGGCCGCTATCATAAAACAAGGAATACCGAGGAAAAGCGGGACAGCGCGGGGCGATCAGCCCCGCGCTGTCTCAAAAAGACGCTTGATGGTCACGATGCATTGCTCCCTTGTGTAAGGGGCAAGGGGAGAGAAAGCGGTGTCACTGGTGCCCTGCATAACGCCAAGTTCCTTGCAGACAGCTACGGACTCCCTGGCCCATGTCCCGATCTGGGAATGGTCGGTAAAGGCTGAGAGATCAGCACCGTTCTGGGGAAGTTCCAGCACTTGCGCTGTGCGGGCGAGAATAGCGGCAGCCTCCTGACGGGTGATGGAGTTTTCCGGTCCAAAAGTGCCGTTCCCATAGCCGTTGACGATACCCAAAGCATTCGCTGCCAGCACTGCGGGGTCGTCTGTATCCGTAAAGGAGCCGATGGTTGCGCCCTTTTCAGTGAGGATTTCGTCGATGCCCTTGCCGTAATAGGCCTCCAGCAGTGCCACAGCCATCTGGGCGAAGGACTTCCGGGAGCAGTTGTCCGTGCAGATGGTCTTGGTCAAACTGTTGTTCCAGTCATCGATGCAGGTGTAAGGGATCAGGCCGTAGGCGAAAGCCTGTGTGACATCATCCGCAGCCCAGGCATTCACTTTCTCGCGGTTTTCGATGTTCCAGAATTCTTTGAGGTTTGCTGTTGCATAGGGCTGGGTTGCCTGCTCAATGCTTGCGTCGAAAAAGACTTGCCGGTTCGCTCCGGTAACGCCGCCTGTAACGTCAACAAGGTGCCATTCCCCGTCTGCAAAGAAAGCGTTCCAGGCATGGTCTGCCGGCTCCAGTGTATACGGATTGTACGCCTTACCGGAGTAGTAGACGCATGGAATATTTTGTGCCCAGCACATCTTTTGGAACTCACGGGCAAACGTATGGCAGTTGCCCGTGTAGCCCTCTTCGTAGTAAGTGGTCATAGGCATGGAGCCGTATGTGGAGTGCTCCGACATCCAGTCGTAGATGAGCCGGGCCTTTTTGTAGGGATCTGTTTCGTCTCCAACGATCTCATTGGACAGTTTTCTTGCCTCTTCTGAAATCTCCAGAGGGAGTCCAATGGTCTCGTTGTCATGGAACTCGATGAACTCCTTATTGTTCGCCAGGATCTCATCGTACAGGTCCGTTGCGGATGCTGCCATGGCTGTGGTGCTTCCTGCTGCGATGGAAAAGACTGTGGCAGTCAGCAGCAGTGTTGCTGCCAATCGTTTGATCCTCATAGTGTTATTGCCTCCTTCGTTTTGCACGATTATTATACAGTATGTGAGAATCAGTGACAACAACATTTCCGCCACCCGCAATGAAAGCCTGGTCAATGCCATCGCCTCTTTTGTGGGATGAGGAGGCCGCTTTCAACAAAGCGCACCGGCGCTCTTCTTGTATAAATTTTACGGGAATTTTACAGGAATATGGTAGCATGCGCATAAAATAAAACGGGACGATATCGTTACTATACGATTGTTTAGATGAGAAAGGAGATCGTGCAATGAGAAAGTTTTGTACAAAAACAGTCGCTGCATTTGTGCTGGTTTGCCTGATGGCAATTCCTATGGCTGCCCCGGCCTATGCGGTGGAGAGCGATCTCGAGCGTATGGCGCAGACGGATCAGATCACTGTGGTCGGAACCTATGTATATGGAGATACGGCGTATACCTTTGCTGCCGGAGAGCCGGTATACAGCTATGATGTGGCGGAGATTTCCGCAGAAGCAAGAGCCGGTGATTCCTATCCGATTTATCTCTATGACCAAAGCGGCAATTTGCTGCTTGTGCAGCATGTGAGCTTTACCATCAACGGCAGCGCCGGGAATTACAGCTTCGCGGAGACCAGCAAATGGAACTGGTATACCACGGATTTGGCCGACGGTCTGCTGTTGGGCGGCGTGAAAAATACACGCCTTTCCAATACCAAAGCAGAGCATGCCTTTGCCTGGCATTACGGCGGCGACACTTACCGCGCAACGGCAGCCTTTACACTGAACAGAAGCACAGGTTCTGTGCTGCTGTCCAATCTGCAAAGCAGCGTCAATGCATAATTTTGCAGGATACAGTTGACAAAAACCCCGGAAAAGCATTTCGGCTTTTCCGGGGCTTTTTTGTTTGATGGAAACTTTTGACAGCAGCCGCTGCCTGTTGCAACTTAAAACTGCGCGGCCTTTTCTTTCATATAGTTTTTCAGCCATGCGCCGGTTTCCGGGTGATCCAGGGCGATTTCCAGCGTGGCTTCCAGAAAACCGCAGAGATTGCCGGTGTCATACCGGCGGCCTTCAAAGTCCACAGCAACCATGCGCTCTCTGTGGCACAGGGTCTCAAGGCCGTCGGTCAGCTGGATTTCCCCGCCGTATCCGGGGGTCTGGTGCTCCAGAATCTCAAAAATTTCGGGCATCAGCACATAGCGGCCCAAAATTGCATAATTGGAAAATTTTTCAGCGGGCGTCGGTTTTTCATTCAAATCGGACACGCTGAACACACGCTCTTCCAGCGGGGAAACTGCCACGGAAGAATAGCGGCTGATGGCCTCGTCGCTCACCTGCTGTACGCCGATGGCAGAGGCCTCATATTTCTCTGCAGCACGGATCAACTGGCCGATGACCGGCTGTTCTGCACGGATGATATCGTCACCCAGCAGCACGGCAAAAGGCTCGTCACCCACGAATTTGCGCGCTTGGTAAATGGCATGGCCCAGCCCCAGAGTCTGCTTCTGGCGCACAAAGAAAATATTGGCCAGGTTTGCCGGCTTGTGCACCAGCTCAATCAGGTCATCCTTGCCGGCCTGGGCCAGCTTTGCTTCCAGTTCGGGGGCGTAGTCAAAGTAATCTTCCATCACATCTTTTCCGCGGTTTGTAATGATCAGGATGTCTTCAATGCCGGCAGATACCGCTTCTTCCACAATGTATTGCATCACGGGGCGGTCTACCATAGGGAGCATTTCCTTGGGGACTGTTTTTGTGACGGGAAGCATACGGGTGCCAAGGCCCGCGGCGGGGATCACAGCTTTTTTCACTTTCATAGAAATGAAACCTCACAGTTCTTGTTCTGATTTCAGTGCAATCCGTGCACCGAATGGGGTCACAGCCTGTCCGCCGGGATTCTGCTGCGGAAAAATTGAATCCGCGGAATAATGGTCAGCAGTATGCCGCCCAATACATAGCAGGAGAGCAGCTCGCCCAGTCCTACGGTGAATGCATTGAAGGCATACAGGGCCGGAAATGCCGGGCTGAAACCGGCGCCATACCAAGCCAGCAGCGCGCCGACAATGACAGCATTGGAGATCACGGGAGGGAGGGGCGCAAGCCATTTGAGCCTGCGCGGAACCCTTGCGGTGATGCAGGCAGCCAAAAGCGTTGCCAGGGAACCAAGCACCAGATCTGGTAAACCATAGGGACTGATGATATTTGCCACAATACAGCCGATAAATAATCCCCATTTTGCTTCAGGGAAAAAGAACGGAAGCACACACAGCGCCTCGGAAACACGGCATTGAACCGGGCTGTAAGCACCGCCAAAAGGGGCGATGGCCAGGGTGAGCACGGCATACAGCGCGCCGATAGCGGCGGCAAAGGTCAGTTGGCGGACAGAATAGTTTTTCATTTTTCAAGTTCCTTCCATTTTTTGTTTAGAGAACGGCGGATTTTGCATCACCGAACGAACGCCGGCATTATAACCGGCGCTTGGACAGGGTGTGGAAACCTGTCGGGTTTATTGTACCACAGGAAAACAGAAAAATCTACCATATTTCCAATAGGGAAGCCTTAAGATTTTTTTAGAAAGCCGTCTCATTGTGACGACAGGCGTTCCGGGAGCCATGGATGAAATCACAAACGGCACCGTGCCGTTTGTGACTGCTGCACCGGAAAAGCGGGTTATGCGAATCTGCGACCAGTGTCAGGCTATGGGTAAAGCGCAAAATTGAAAAAACACAGCTGCCCATATAAAAGACGGCTGTGTTTTTTGTTTATAAATCTTCTGCGCACAGGACACCTTCCACAGCGTGCAGCTGCTGCAGCAGGGCACTTTTTGTAATGCCGGGGCCGTCCCGGCGGAGGTCAAGCAGAACCATATACGGTCTGGAAGGATCATTGGCGAGAAATTCGATGGTTGACATATGCCAGCCGGCACTGCGGATAATCAGCAGCAAATCGCTGAAAGGCAGATCGGAGGAGTCATATTCAATATAAACCTGCATTGCTGCGGCGGTTTTGATATGGGCTTCATCCAGATGAGTCAGGCCGGCGATCAGAACCAAAAGCAGCAGAAGAATCATCACAGCGGCTTCATAAAATCCAGCGCCGATGGCAAGGCCCATGCATGCGGCACTCCATAATCCGGCGGCAGTGGTCAGCCCTTTGACGCGTTGTCCCCGGCTGTGACCGGTGATTAAAATGGTGCCTGCACCGAGAAAGCCAATGCCGCTGATCACCTGTGCGCCCATGCGGGAAGGGTCGCCGCTGCCGAAAGCGAGCAGCAAATACTGGCTGAGCAGCATAACCGATGCAGCGCCGATGCAGACAATGGAATAAGTGCGAAAGCCTGCTGCGTGATGACGCATGCCGCGCTCCAGTCCGATGCAGGCGCCAAACAATGCTGCCAGGAAAAGCCGCAAAAATACTGTCATCAAAGTAAACTCCCGCAGGGGATCCAAAAGCACGAGCATAGAAGCTCCCTCCCTTTCAGTATGATGTCTTAGGAAAGCCCGGAGAACCTGATTGTTTCTTCATATTATATGAGATTGTACATCATTTGTCCATGCACGGGCGGATTGCTCCGGACAAATGCGGGAGGCTGCCGGTTTACAACCGGCAGCCTCCTGTGTTTTTAAGTGGTGGAAAGGATAATATACAAAGCATTTTCCGCACTTTCATCAAGAGAAGAAGTTTCTCCTGTATAAGATATGTAAGAAATTGTGGCTTCTTCCAGTGCGGTTTGCAGTTCGCTGCTGCGGCTGCTGGGAACCACATAATACACTGCCGAAGCACCATCGGACAGTGTGGCGCTGAAAGAGGCAGAGGAGAATTGACTGAGTAAAGTGCTCCCGGCGGCATCCACTGTGTAAATGGCTGTGTAATGCTCACCTTCCGGGATCAGGGTGGAACTCGTGCTCCCACCAGGAACAACAGAGGAACCATTGGAATCGGTTGCAGTGTCATCTCCTGATTCGGTGTCAGATTGCTGAGACGGATCTTCCTGAGAAGAAGACGGGGGTTCCTGTGAATCATTTGAATCATTTTCCGGCGGTGCAGCGGGTTCTGGTTCCGGTGTAACCGCAGGCTCGTTTTCGGGTGTATCCGGCTCCAGTGTTTGCTGCTGCTCCTGCTGCGGCGCTGCGCCAGGCAGCCCGAAGCGTTCGGCAATACCGTTGGAATATGCCAGAAGCAGAAGCGCAATGCACAGGGCGATGATCGTAAAGCGGCCAAAAGCTGGACGAAATCGGCGGCGCTGTGCAGAGCTTTTCTTCACGCCTTCGGCAGGCGCGCCGTCTTCCTGCTGAATCCGCCGGATAATGTAAGAAGCCATATCGCTGGGGGCATCGTGTTTCATCACAGCAATGCCGTGATGAATGGCGCGCAGGGAGTTGTAATATCCCTGGCAGCCGGGGCATTTGGCGAAATGCGCCAATAAAATTTGCTTTTCTGCATTGGTGCACAGGTCATCTGCCGCTGCGGCCAGCGTGGGAAGATAAGTTTGACAGGCGCGATACTGCGGTGTGCTGCGATCGCGCTTGCCTGCTGTTTCCCTTTCTTCCAGAGGAAAGAACCCGCCGCCCAGGATGATTTGGCGGCGCACAAAGCCGCAGGCGCGAATCAAGTCTGTATGGACGGTATGAGCACTGTCGCCGGTGATATCAGCAATCTGTGTATCTGCCAGGTTGCCGATCTCGTGCAGCAGCAGAATCTGCCGGAAATGGAAGGGCAGGCTGTGAATCGCCTCCTCAATGTCACTTTGCAGGGCAATATGTTCCATATTGCTGCGGGGATCATAGCGCATGGGAGAGAAGGGGAAATTCAAAGCATCCGTATCCTGGGCGCCGGGCATATTGACCCGGTGCCGGCGCTGCCGTTTTGCAATGGCGCTGCAGTCAATGCACACCAGCTGCAGCAGGCGTTCCTGAAATGACATGTGCAGGGATTTCAGATAATCCAGCTGCCGCCATGTGGTGATGAAGGCATTTTCTGTCACTTCCTGGGCGTGCTCTTCACCAATCAGGGCCCAGGCGAAACGGTATACTGTGCCCTGATGCAGGGAAATCAGCTCCCGATAGGCAATCTGGCTGCCCTGCATGGCAGCGGCCAGAAGCTCCCGTTCATTCAGATGTTCCATGGTCATTGTGCATTGCCTCCTTCGGGAGCTGCATCGGTTAAATCCCGCACAATTCCTTTGGTGATGCGGTACACATCCTCCAGTGTATTCATGCGGACGATCTGCTCCTTGTAATAATTGGCATAGGGGACGCCTTTGAGATACCAGCAATAATGGCGGCGGGCTTCCAAAACGGCGATTTTCTCTCCCTTATCGGCGGCGGCCAGCTCGATCTGCCGCACGGCGGTTTGACACCGCTGGGCAAGGGGCGGCCGCAGCGGAACAGGCCGTCCCTCCAGCGCTGCCTGAGCCTGCTGAAAAATCCAGGGGTTACCGAAAACGCCGCGGCCAATCATAGCCATATCGGCACCGGTGTGTTTTAAAATGCGCACGGCATCCTCCGGCTTGAAGATATCGCCGTTGGCAATCACCGGAATCGATACGGCCTGTTTAACGGCGGCAATGGCATCCCAGTCGGCCCGGCCGCTGTACATCTGCACCCGGGTGCGGCCATGAACGGCAATAGCGGCAACGCCCGCTTCTTCCAGCCCGCGGGCCAATTCCACTGCGTTGAGGTGTCCCCGGTCCCATCCTATGCGTATCTTCACCGTAACGGGAACAGACACGGCTTTTACCACGGCGCGAGCGATGGCCAGCGCCTTGGGCACGTCCTTCATCAGGGCGCTGCCGTCGCCATTGTTGACAACTTTGCCCACCGGACAGCCCATATTGATATCAATGATATCCGCACCGGAAATTTCCAGCGCAAGCTGGGCCGCGCGGGCCATGCAGTCCGCATCGCTGCCGAAAATCTGCGCTGCAGCAGGATGCTCCCCTGGAAACAGCTTTAAAAGCCCCCTGGTCTTGCTGTCCTGATAACACAGGGCTTTGGCGCTCACCAGTTCTGTGCAGGTCAGACCGGCACCCAGTTCGCTGCAGATTTGCCGGAAAGCCAGGTCGGTCACCCCGGCCATGGGGGCCAGCGCCAGCTTGGAATGAATAATCACAGGTCCGATGTGCATAGTGTGCTGCTCCTTTTGCTGCCAAATCTCAAAAAAGACAATAAATATACAGTCTGTTATTATAGCAAAATTGCTCGAAAGTGCAAGAGAATTTTCAAATCATCCGAGTCAGAAGCAATGCGCCGGCAAAGAAAGAACGCGGGGCCGAAACTGCTGCAGCACAGATTCGGCCCCGCGGTGTGGGAAGGGGAAATTATAAAAATGTTATTTCGTGGGTGAGGAAAAACCAGGGAAACGCTACAGCGCCTGCGCCGATCAGACCCCAAAGCGGCGCAGGCAGTGAAAAAATAGGCCGCTGCCGGTGCTGTGCACAACGGCTGGCGATGCGGCAGGCCTCCTGCATAATGGGGCTGTAATCTTTACCAACGGTGGGCGCGTCACTGCGCAAAATGAAAATAGCTTTGTCAAAATAGCGTCGATCTGGGGCATCTACTACAATTACCCGGCGGGATACGCCTTTTACCATACTCATATCAATCCTTTCTGAGAGCCGGAGCGTCTATGGAAAAGGATATCCATTTTGGGGTGAAGTTATACTTCATCTGCTTTGGCGGATGGCAGAGGCGGCAGACGCAGCACCAGAAGACTTGCATCATCGGCCCGGCCGCTGCGCCGGGTGCTGGCATCCATCAGGGAAGAGGTGAGGGACTGTACACTGACGCCGTCCCATTGGGCAAGCATGGCCTGCAGCCAGGCGTCCTCTGCACTGTCCACAAATCCGTCGCTGACAAGAATGACAAAGTCGCCGGGCAGCAAACAAAGGGTTGTGGCGTCCGGTATGCGCTCGCTGCTGCTGAGACCGGCGGGGAGCACACTGCCGGTGATGCGCCGCACAGAAGAGCCGTGCTTGATATAAGAAGGAGCGGCACCGTATTTATAAAAAGAAACGCTGCCGCTGCGCAGAGTTAGGGCCATGAGGTCGATGGTAGTGAAGCTGCCGCTTTCATCGCTGTGCAGTGCCAGGGCGGTATTGAGCGTTTTCAGCGCTGTGGGCGGTTCAATGCCGGCTTTCAGGAACTGTTCCAGAAGCCGTACGGTCATGGCGGATTCCCGGCGGGCATCCTCGCCGCAGCCCATCCCGTCGGAAAGCAGCAGGAACACTTTTCCGTCATCGGTGCGGAAAGTGGACACAGTATCTCCGCTGACACTCTCGCCGGCTTTCGGTCGCACAGCGGTGCAGATTTCACAGGCCGGCTCCCCTGTGCCGCTGACAGGCACAGCAGCTTCTTCGCTGCTGCGGCCGATCTGATCCGCTGATTCGCTCAGCAGTTCTGAAAGCCGGGCATATTGCTCCTTGGCGCTCTGGCGGGTGTTGTCAAGCTGACGGGTATATTGCCGGCGCATTAAAAGCGCGGTAAATTCGGCATTGACCGCGGCGATGAAATCCGGGAGCCGGACGCAGCGGCTGGAAAAATGGGAGGGAAAATCAGAGGGCAGTATCCGGCCGCGTTCTGTCAAAAACCCTGTAACATCGTTTAAAGCGTTGTAGGTCGTCACATAGTCAACATCCCAGCAGGTGCCGCACAATGGACAGGACCTGCAGATCTGGTCGGCTGCCCGGTCGAATACGGTGGCAATGTTTTCGTCATTGACCGGGGAATTGCCGCGGCTCAGGCTGTCGTACAGATCACGAAAGACTGTGGCAGTGCTGCGCAGCTGTTTTTCCAGGGCTTTTGGCGCGGAAAGCGGCACAGCATGATCCGTTTTTTCTTTGCGGGCTTTTCGGAAAATCTTTTCCGGAAGCAGCAGAAATACAATGCAGGCAATAGCCGTTTCCAGCAGGGCATAAACAGCGCTGTCAGCGCTGGCCCAGAACAGGGATAATACCGTGCCGCAAAGAAATAAAAGGGTATATAAGGCACGGCCGCAGCGCGGCAGACCTGCGGCCAGGGCAGAAATGCTGTAGGCAACAGAGAAATAGAGACTGCCGGTAACTGTGTCCATCGCCAGCCCAGTACACAGCCCAATGGCGCAGCCCATCCCCATACCGCCGATCCGTCCTGCTGTCAGCACCAGCACCACGGCAAAAATACGCCCCAGAGAGAATTGCCCTGCCAGAGGAATGGCTGCCACGGCGATCAGCAGGGAGATGGCCAGAGCGAACAGACACAGCAGCTGCCGGCGGCTGTATGGCGGTTTCGGCATGGTCAGAACCACACGGTAGCAGGCTGCACAGCTGCCGGCCAGCAGGACTTCCAGCAGAGAATAGGCGCCTTCTGCACTGAACAGGCCCGGCTGTGTGAGATAAACAAATCCTACTGCTGCGGTACATGCGCTGGTAATCAGCGGCACAAAAGCGCTTTTTTGATAAAATTTTGTATCGTAAAAGGCCACGGAAACAGAAAAGATCAAAACGGCTGCGGCTATGTATTTCATGGCATCCGTAAAAGACATCAGAAATAAAGAGCCAACAAGCAATCCCAGCAGTGCGGACAGTCCCTCCATACCGGCGCCGGAGGCTGCTACAAAACCGAGCCCGAAAGGGGCATATCCTCCGAAGATCTGGCTTCCTGACAAGATGGCAGCCAGCAAAAAGCGCATGGCACAGGTGCTCAGACGATGTTTCTGGGCCGATGAAGTGAGCGGTTGTTCAAAATTCATGGCTTGTCCTCCTTCCTACGGTATTGTACCGTTGCAGCGGCGCATATTGCGTCGGGAAATAAAGCTGCAGTCAGGAAAACAGGCCTGTTGGGGGGAAAACAGCGGAAATTATGAAAATACGATTTCTGCAGTGTACAGCAGAGGGCCTTCCACAAAATATGTAAGATATAAAGAATTCAGATGAAAGTATAAAGATGTTAGAATTTTGAGCGGAGTCTGGAGTTAAAATAGGCTGCTTAAAAAAGAGAGATCAATTGATTTTTGGAAAGAAATTCCAATTTGAAAAAGAAAATCGGGGAGGAAAGTCCTGAAAAACAAGGAATTTTTTCGCTTTTTTGATTGACATAAAAAAGTTATAAAGATAATATAAAAAACCTATAAGTTTATAATAAAGATTATATAAAAATTGCAAAAAAGCCATTGAATAAATCGTCGTTTATCATTATTATGCTGTTGAACCATTTTCGTGTGCATATTGCCGGATATGGATTCTGGCGAGAGTAGAAGCTGGTTTAATTTTAGAGTGGGGGGTATTCTTTTGAAAGCAATTACAAATGTTGCAGTCAGAATTGTGAACCGCTGGATGCCCGATGCATTCCTGTTTGCAATCATTCTGACGATTATTACCTTTATTGGCTGCGTAGTGCTGACGGGTGTCAGCCCGCTGCGCGTACTGACCTATTGGGGCAGCGACACGGGTTTCTGGGGTCTGCTGGCCTTCACCATGCAGATGTGCCTGGTCGTGGTGCTGGGTTCTGCTCTGGCCCATGCACCGGTTGTTAACCGGCTGCTGGTAAAATGTGCCAGCCTGGCGCATACGCCGAAGCAGGGCATTGTTGTCACGGTTATCGTGTCCGGTATCTGCATGTGGATCAACTGGGGCTTCGGCCTGATCGCCGGCGTTCTGCTGGCAAAGGAAGTGGCAAAGCGCATTCCCAATATCGATTACCGTGTGCTGATCGCTTCCGGTTACTCCGTAATCTGCATGTGGCATGCAGGTTTGTCCGGTTCCATTCCGCTGACCATCACCCAGCCCGGTATTCTGGCATCCATGGGCTACACTGACGATGTGAATTATGCAGTTTCCACTGCTGAGACCATCTTCTTCCCGGTGAACCTGGCCATGGTCGCGGTGGTTATCATTGCCTGCGCTGTGGTTATGGTGGTTTCTCATCCTGATGCAGAGCACACCGTGGCTGTGGATCCCGCGCTGCTGAAAGACGATGAAGTCCGCACTTACGAAAAGAAGGTTCCTGCGGATGCCATTGAGCAGTCCAAGATCCTGTGGGCTATCACCTGGATTGCAGGTTTTGCGTACATCATTTACTATTTTGTGAACATGGTTGTCACCGGTGCTGATGTGCTGTCCGGCCTGACGCTGAATATCGTCAACATGATCTTCATGTTCCTGGGCATTTTGGCCCACGGCAGCCTGCGCCGCTACATTGATGCAATCGGCGATGCGGCAACCAGTGCTGCGGGTATTATTCTGCAGTTCCCCTTCTATGCCGGTATCATGGGTATCATGGTCGGCACCAACGATGAAGGCGTGTGTCTGGCATCTATTATTGCGACCACCTTTGTGTCCATCGCAACGCCGATCACCTTCCCGATGTTTACGTTCCTGGCCGGCGGCCTGATCAACATCTTTGTTCCCTCCGGCGGCGGCCAGTGGGCGGTTCAGGGTCCCATCAGCATGCCTGCCGCTGCCATGATTGGCTGCCCGGCTGCCCGTGCAGCAATGGGTATTGCCTGGGGCGACTGCTGGACCAACCTGATTCAGCCCTTCTGGGCACTGCCGGCTCTGGCAATTGCTGGCCTGAGCGCCCGCGATATCATGGGCTATCTGGTTATGCTGACCATTGTGGTTGGTGTCATTGTATGTATCGGCTTTGTCATTTGGGCAATGGTCTAAACTGCATACCCATAACAATTTGAAATTTCTACTCTCAGAAACGAATTATGCACAAAGAACGAAGAGGCGCATAGCGCCTCTTCGTTTTCTTTTCCTGGGAAAAGTGTAAAGAAATGCAGATTGTAGAGATTGCACAGGGAAAAGCGGTGAAATGCGGTTTGTGGGGATTGCACAGGGAAAAGCGGTATGATACAATAAATTCGTTATTGTTTTACGCCCGGAGCGGGCAATTTATGACATGAGAGGATTGTGATGATGTGAACACAGCAAGAACTTATCGGAAACTGTATAAGCAGAAGTTGGCGACAGCGGAAGCGCTGGCAGAGCGTGTGGAGTCCGGCAATGTGGTGTGCTCAGATATCACGCTGGCCCAGCCCAGCGGCCTTCTGAATGCATTGGCGCAGCATGTGAAGAAAGATGGTCTGACCGGCGTGAAACAGCACACGGTTTTGGATGTATATCCTTATGAGATGTATCAGAATGCGGATTTGCTGGGATCGCTGACTGGTATTTCCTGGTTTTCCAGCGGCGGTGCCCGCAAGGCGATCAATGGTGGCTATGGCGATGTGATGCCCTGCTATTATCGCGATATTCCGAGCCTGTTTGAGCAATATGTGGATGTTGATTATTTCTTTGCGGCAGTTTCGCCCATGGATTCCCACGGTTATTTCAGCATGAGCACAGTGGGTTCCAACTCGGAAGCAATGATGCGCAAAGCCAAGCATATCATTGTGGAGGTCAATAAAAATCTGCCCAGAGCGCTGCATTCTCCCATGGTACATATTTCCCAGGTGGAGGGTGTTTGTGAAAATACCATTCCGCTGGTGGTGCTGCCGCAGGCAAAGATTGACGAGGTCAGCCAGACCATCGGCAATTTGATTGCCGAGCAGATTCCTGACGGCGCAACGCTGCAGCTGGGTATCGGCGCAGTGCCGGATGCCGTAGGCATGGCGCTGAAGAACAAGCATGATTTGGGCATTCATACAGAGATGTTTACCGACAGCATGGTGGAGCTGATTGAATGCGGCGCCGTGAACAACAGCAAAAAGCCGATTCATACCGGCCGTACTGTGGCGACGTTTGCGTTTGGATCCCAGCGGATTTACGATTTGATCAACGACAACCCTGCTTTTGAATTGCTGCCGGTGGACTATGTCAATGATCCGGCGGTCATTGCAAAGCACCCTAATTTCGTTTCCATCAATGCGGCGCTGGAGGTGGATTTCTACGGCCAGGTCTGTGCCGAGGCCATCGGTACCAAGCACGTTTCCGGCACCGGCGGCCAGGTGGACTATGTCCGCGGCGCGGTGCAGTCTCCCGGCGGCATGAGCTTTATTGCGTTTCCTTCTACGGCCAAGGGCGGAACCGTCAGCAAAATTGTGCCCATGCTGACGCAGGGCAGCGTGGTGACCACAAGCAAAAACGATGTGGACTGCATCGTGACGGAATACGGCATTGCCAAGCTGCGCGGCAGACCGCTGTCTGAGCGGGCGAAAGCGCTGATTTCCATTGCGCATCCTGACTTCCGCGATGAACTGACCTTTGCGGCGAAAAAGCAGAATATTATCATTTGATGGATGAATAGATGTTTGAGCAGAAAACAGCCCGGTGCAATTTTGCACCGGGCTGTTTTGCAGAGGAAAGAGGAAAGTTATTTACTTGCGGGGATTGATGTGCAGCATGGCGCGGGCCTCATCCGGTGTGGCTGGTTCGCAGCCGAACTCGTGAATGATTCGGGCAGCGCGCTGTACCAGCATTTCGTTGTTGGCCATAACGCCTTTGGAATAAAAGCCTGTATCTTCCAGACCGACGCGTACACCGCCGCCCAGAGCCAGAGCTGTAAAGATGCAGGGAAGATTGCCCTTGGAAATGCCGAAAGCAGACCATGTGGAATCCGGGAACATCTCTTTGCGGTATTCTTCCAGTTCAAAAACGCTGTGGGGAGTAGCGGGCAGGCCGCCCTGCACACCCAGAACATACTGGAAATGGCAGGGACCTGGCAGCAGATCCCGGTCGGTATACCATTTGATGACGCCGAACATGCCGGGGTTAAAAATTTCAATTTCCGGCTTGCAGTTGTGCTCAATGCAGGCGCGGTTCAGTTTTTCCAGAAAGGCAGGAGGATTTTGAAACGCCCAGGGCTGGGCGCTCATCCAGTTAAAGGAAGCTGCATCGTAAGAGCACATTTCCGGCTCCAGTTCAATCACGGGAGCGATACGGGCATCAAAAGCCGCTTCTTCCACGGAAGCACTGGCGATAGTGCTTCCGGTGGTGGTCATGTTGATGATAACGTCGCACTTTTCCTGGATTAGCCGCTGGCTTTCGCGGAACAGTTCCACGTCGCTGCAGGCCTGGTCATTTTCGTCCCGCATATGCAGATGGACAATGGCGGCGCCGGCTTTGTAGCATTTGTAAGCATCTTCGGCAATTTCTTCCGGGGTGACAGGTACGTTGGGATTGACGGCCTTGGGAGACATAGCGCCAGTCAGCGCTGCAGTGATAATTCTTTTTTCACTCATGGTCATGTTCCTCCTTTATGCGTGCGTTCAGAGCTGGAAGTAACGGCACGGTTTTTCAATGATAGCTTCGCTTATATTATAAATTCATTATAAACGAGAATGGGGAAAAAGCAAGGGGGAACCCGAATATTTGCCGGGCAGAATGATGCAAAAAATTGTGCCATGAAGAATATTTATGATTTATTTATATATTTTTAATAAATATCTTATAAAAAACTTATAAATTTGCGAAAAAATTGCAGATATGGATAAAATATGTGAAAACAAGCGGAAATATAATGTAAAAAGTTTTGAAAATAAAAAAATAGGTCGTTTGACAACTTCTGAAAAAGCTGTTAAAAAGAAAACGTACGACTGTGTGTGTATAAAAATTTGATTTAGGGGGGTTTATTTCACACTATGAAGAAAATTACGAACGTTGCGGTGCATATCGTTGAAAGATGGATGCCCGACGCATTTCTGTTTGCAATTATCTTGACCATTGTGGTCTTTATTGGCTGCATGCTGCTGACAGGTGTCGGTCCGCTGCGTGTCCTGGGTTACTGGGGCAGTGACAGCGGCTTCTGGGGCCTGCTGGCATTTTCTATGCAGATGTGCCTGGTCGTGGTATTGGGTTCTGCATTGGCTAAGGCGCCTGTGGTGGCCGGTATTTTGAAAAAGCTGGCAGGTCTGGCACATACGCCCAAACAGGGTATTTTGGTAACGGTGCTGGTTTCTGCGGTCTGCATGTGGATCAACTGGGGCTTTGGCTTGATTGCCGGCGTTTTGCTGGCGAAGGAAGTGGCAAGACAGGTTCCCACCATCGACTACCGCCTGGTGGTTGCTTCTGCATACAGCGTAATCTGCATGTGGCATGCAGGCCTGTCCGGGTCCATCCCGCTGACCATTACCCAGCCTGGCATTCTGGCTGGCATGGGATATGGTACGGATGAAGCTTATGCAGTCTCCACTGCTCTGACCATTTTCCATCCCGTCAATTTGCTGGCTGTGGTGCTGGTTGTGATTGCCTGTGCCGTGGTTATGGTTGTTTCCCATCCCGATGCAGAGCATACCATCAGCGTGGATCCTGCCTTGCTGAAGGACGATGAGATTCGCACTTATGAAAAGAAGGTTCCTGCGGACGGCATTGAGCAGTCCAAGATCCTGTGGGCCATCACCTGGATTGCAGGTTTTGCTTATATCATTTACTATTTTGCCAATATTGTCATCACCGGCGGCGATGTGCTGTCCGGTCTGACGCTGAACGTTGTCAACTTCATCTTCATGTTCCTGGGCATTCTGGCTCACGGCAGCCTGCGCCGCTATATTGACGCAATTGGTGATTCTGCCACCAGCGCTGCGGGTATTATTCTGCAGTTCCCCTTCTATGCCGGTATTATGGGCATGATGGTTGGTGCGAATGACAATGGCGTATCTCTGGCATCTGTCATTGCAAATGCATTCGTTTCCATTTCCAATGATGTCACATTCCCGATGTTCACCTTCCTGAGCGCCGGTATCATCAACTTCTTTGTTCCTTCCGGCGGCGGCCAGTGGGCGGTTCAGGGCCCGATTGTGATGCCTGCTGCATATGAAATGGGAATTGAAGCCGGCCGCGCAGCCATGGGCATTGCCTGGGGCGACTGCTGGACCAACCTGCTGCAGCCCTTCTGGGCCATTCCTGCTTTGGCAGTGGCTGGCCTGAGCGCCCGCGACATTATGGGCTATCTGGCTGTTCTGCTGGTTGTGGTTGGCATCATTGTCTGCCTCTGCTTCCTGCTGTGGGCAACCATGTTCTAATCCGGAAAACCGCTTCTTAAGAAAACCTTTACAGCGCAGCTCCGCTGCAAAGGTCCTGAAGACGAGGAAACTGCAACAGGCTCTGAGCGGCCTGGTTTGCAAAGGATATTTTTATACACACGCAAAAGGCGGATGCGTTTGCATCCGCCTTTTTTTGCATATACTTGCGAAATTAAAAAAACTTTGATAAAATTTTTGCAAAGTAGTGAGTATAATAAAAGCGAAGGAGAACGGCCATGAGCACAAAATGCATGAAGATTTGGGAAGAGCATAATGTGACCTGCAGTATTTTGAGCATGGCGGTTGCCTTGGGGGCGGCGTGGGCGATATGCAGTATGATTCTGCCCCATACGCGCATTGATAATGATGCGCCGATTGTTTTCACTTTGGCGGTGGCAGTGATTTCCAGGGTAACCAAGCGTATGATATATGGAATCGTGGCCTCTTTGGCCGGGGCGATCGCTGTCAATTACTTCTTTACATATCCCTATGCGTATTTCACGCTGAAGATCGAGGGATATACAATTGATTTTGTCTGTTTTCTGGCAGTTTCTATTTTAATCAACCTTTTAACTTATCAGCTGCGGGGGGAAACGGCCCGGGCTGTCCGGCAGGAAAGGGAAAACTATGCCCTGTATCAGCGGAATCTGGAGCTTGAAGAAAAGCGGTCTGCTGCGGAAATTGCCATGGCCAAGGAGAAAATGCACAGCAATTTGCTGCGGGCGGTATCCCATGATCTGCGCACGCCGCTGACTACGATTGCCGGCACCAGTTCGGTTTTAATGCAAAAAAGTGACAGCCTTTCTGCAGAGGAGCGGACAAGGCTGGCCGCCAATATTCACGAAGAGTCGTTGTGGCTTTGTCAAATGGTGGAAAATCTGCTGTCGGTAACAAGGTTTCAGAACGATGGCAAGGTAACACTGAAAAAGCAGGACGAATTGGTAGAAGAAGTGCTGGAGGAAAGCGTTACAAAATTCAAACGCCGTTTCCCGGATCAGGAGGTGCATATTCGCATTCCCGATCAAGTGTTGATGGTGCCGATGGATGCCATGCTCATTGAGCAGGTGCTGATTAACCTTTTGGAAAATGCAGTGCGGCATGCGGGCGTGAAAGCCCCCATCGAGGTTTCCGTGAAGCAGAGGAAAGACAAAATTTGGTTTTCTGTGCGGGATCATGGCAGGGGCATTGCACCGGAGGATCTGCCGAAACTGTTTGACGGAAGTCTGCACCAGACCGACAGTTCCCGGGGGCTGCGTATCGGCCTTTCTACCTGTATGGCAATTCTTTTGGCCCATAGGGGCATGCTGATGGCGGGCAATCACCCGGACGGCGGGGCGGAATTCCGCTTCTGGTTGCCCATGAAGGAATCGAGCGAATCAAATGAGGAGAGATGAACACATGAGTACAAAGAGATTGGTTATGGTTGTGGAGGATGAAGCGGGAATCCGCGACATGATATCCACCCTTTTGATTGCCAATGGCTACTCTGTGGTAACGGCGGAAAACGGACACAGCGCAATCACGCTGATTGCATCGTATAATCCCGACATTATTTTGCTGGATCTCGGACTCCCGGATATGGACGGGCTGGAAGTGCTGCGTACAGTGCGGCATTGGTCTGCAGTGCCGGTGATTGTAGTGTCTGCCCGGGGCCAGGAGTCGGAAAAGGTGGAAGCATTGGATGCCGGGGCCGGGGACTATATTGTCAAGCCCTTTGGCACAGAGGAACTGCTGGCGCGGCTGCGGGCTACGCTGCGATATACGGAGCGCATGGTTCAGGGCAGCATGGTGTCGGATGTCTACAATGTAGGAGGGCTGCGGGTAGATTTTGGCAAACGTGTGGTTACGGTAGATGGAAAGGATGTCCATTTAACACAAATCGAATTCAAGATTTTGGCGCTGCTGTGCAAGGATGCGGGGCGTGTGCTGACGTATGAATACATTTGCCGCAATGTATGGGGGCCCTATTCTTCCCGGGATAATCAGATCCTGCGGGTAAATGTGGCCAATATCCGCCATAAAATTGAAAAGAATCCAGCCCAGCCCAAGTATATTTTGACGGAAATCGGTGTTGGGTATCGGCTGGTGGAAGCATTGAAAGAGGATGAAGAAACGGATTCGGATTGATCTGTTTTCAACTGCTCTGCTTTTCCTGAAAAAGTGCAGCCAGGCAACAATGCCTGGCTGCACTTTTTTCGCTATTTTGCAGAGTGCTTTCTTTTTATATCTGCGGATGTTGAGAAAAGTAGTTGCGGGTAGAGGCAATATCCCGCTGAATCTGGTCTTTCAGCCTCTCCAGAGAATCAAATTTGCGCTCTGCACGCAGCCGCCGGTAAAAGTCTACACGCAGAGACTGGCCATATAAATCGCCGTCAAAATCCAAAATAAAGGTTTCCACAGTTACGCGGTCGGATTGATCCACTGTGGGGCGCACACCGACATTGGTGACGCCCATATAGCGTGCAGTACCGATTTGCACCTGAGATGCGTATACACCATGGGCCGGTGTAAGCACATGGGGGGGGACAGTCAGATTCACAGTGGGGATGCCGATGGTGCTGCCCAAATGCCTGCCGTGTTCCACGGTTTGGGACAAACAGTGGGGATGGCCTAAAAATTCCATGGCACGCTCCATATTGCCGTCGAACAGGAGTGTGCGGATATATGTGGACCCTACTTTGATACCGTCCAGCTCCAACAGGGGAATGACATCGCAGCGAATGCCGAGCTCAGCGCATTTTGCCTGCAGCTTGTCCGGGGTACCTTCTCCGCGGTAACCGAAGTGAAAATCCTCGCCGCAAACTAAATGGCGGGCACCACATTCGTTATACAGCATGTTTGTGATGAAATCTTCCCAGGACATATGCATCATCGCCTCGTCAAAATGGGAGAAAATGACATCGGCAATGCCGTAGAGACGGTGGATCAGATCGGCACGATCCTGGGCGGAGTTGATCAGCTTGATCGGCGTGTCGGCATACAGATCGCTGGGATGGCGGTCAAAAGTGAAAACCGCGGGGGAAAGGGAGAGTTCCTGTGCGCGTTGGAGCGCTTTGTTCAGCAGCATGCCATGGCCCCGGTGGATTCCGTCAAAAAATCCCAGGGCGATGGCGCGGCGGGGAGAAGCGGTTGTTTCCAAATCAATTCACCTGCACTTGTGTGTTAAAAAAACTTTTGATTGTGACCAGCTTTTGGCCGTCACAACGGCTGAGAGCGAGGAAGGTGCCGTCTGTGCCATACAAGCGGTATGTGCCGCTGGACAGCGCACCGGGAGCAGAAATTTGTGCGCCGTTGCGTACTTTTTTTTCTGCAGCGGGAGAGAGAGACAGTCCAGGATAATCGGAAAAAAGCGTATCAACAGGGCGCAGCAGCGCCTCCGGCGTTTCGGCGGCAAGGACCTGTTCCAGCGCAATGGCTTCGCTGAGCAAAAAACTGCAGGCCATGGTACGGCGCAGAGCGGCCATCACTGCGCCGCAGCCGAGCGCTTGGCCGATATCGTGGCACAGCGTGCGGATATAAGTACCTTTGGAACAGCGGACCCGCAGCTGATATTCGTTGGGAGCGCTGCTTTCCAGCAATTCCAGCGCACGAATGGTAACCGTTCGGGCAGGACGTTCAATTTCCCGCCCTTTGCGGGCTAATTGGTAAAGCTTTTGGCCATTGATTTTGACAGCGGAGTACATAGGTGGAATCTGCTGAATTTCTCCGGTAAAGCAGGGCAGAACAGCTTCCAGATCCTGCCTGGAGCAGGCGACAGGCTGCTGTGACAATATTGTGCCGGAGCTGTCCTGTGTATCGGTGACAACCCCTAGGCGCAGCAGGGCAAGGTACTCCTTGTCGCCTTTTTCCGCAAATTCCACTGCGCGGGTGGCACGGCCGATGAATACCGGAAGCACACCGGTGGCCATGGGATCCAAGGTACCGCCGTGACCGATGCGCTTTTCATGAAATACGCCGCGCAGCTTGGCACACACATCCATGGATGTCCAGTCTGCAGGTTTGTCGATGATCAGAATCCCGTCAGGCATAGAAAACCCCTCACCCTTTTGCAACCTGAGCGATGGCCGCCAGGGCTTTGTCTCTGGCGGCTTCCAGGGAGCAGTCCAGAGTTGCGCCCGCTGCCTGGGCATGACCGCCGCCGCCCAGAAGACGGCAGGCTTCGGTGGCGTTGATACGCTCGCCGGTGCGCAGGCTGATTTTGCTTTGCCCGGTTGCCAGTTCTCGTACGGTCAGGGCGCAGTCAACGCCTTCAATAACACCGGCCATGGAGGCGATTTCTTCTGCATCGTCCAAAGAGGCGTTTACAGAGCGGAGCAATGCCTGGGGCACCATCACCACAGCAATCCGGTCGTGATCGTAAAAAGCGACAGAGGACATGATTGCGCTTTCCAACGCAATGCGCGCGCGGCTTTTGGTGCGGAAATGGCGTTTATTGACGCCTTGTACATCGCAGCCGGCATCAATCAGCGCTGCGGCAACCCGATGGGTATTGGCGGTGGTGTTGTTGTAAACAAAACAACCGGTATCGGTGGAAACCGCACAGTAAAGCGCGGTGGCAATCTCTGGTGTAACAGGGCCCAAAGCCTGCACGATTTCATAGACAATTTCCCCGGCGGCCGCCTTGTCGCTCTGTACGCAGCAGCCTTCCCGGGCAAACCCTTCGTATGAGGGATGGTGGTCAATGGCAAAGTCGATCCGGTCGGCATAAGGCTTTGCATTTTCAGGAAGCAGGCCCAGACTGGCAATGTCGGCGGAGATGACATAGTCGGGGCAGTAGCCATCCGGCGCATGATAGGGCGCGACATAGTCGGCGCAGATAGAAGTCAGTTCCGGATTGGGCAATACATATGCCGTTTTACCTATATTTTGCAGCGCGGCGCACAGAGCGGCAGCACAGCCGACCGTGTCGCCGTCCGGGCGGACATGGGTCAAAATTAAAAAGTGGTCCTTGGATTGGAGCAACGCAGCAGTTTGTGCAATGGTCATGATTTTGCCTCCTCATTATTCTGCGTTTCTTCCCCAAGGGCTTCGCGGGCTTCAATGGTGCGCAGTACATCCAGAATATGCGCGCCATGGGCGATGGAATCATCTGCTTCGAAAACCAGTTCCGGGGTGTAGCGCAGCTGCAGTGCAGCTCCCAATTCACGGCGCAGGTAGCCGCCTGCGGAGCGCAGCCCCTTGAGCAGCTCTTTTTCCTTGGACTTATCCAGCGCGCTGATGTAAATTTTTGCATAACGCAAATCACTGGTGGTATCCACATGGGTGATGCTGATCATGGTATCCTGTACCCGGGGATCTTTTACAGTGCGCAGCAGAGCTGATAATTCCCGCTGAATTTCTTCGTTGATTCTGCTGATACGATTTTTCGCCATAAAAATACCTCCTTTTGGAGTGTCCTGTGGTGTTTGCCGGCAGCAAAAACCGGCAGGCGGTCTGTGCTGTTATCAGGGTTTTCAATCAGGGACCGCACATAAAAAAGCAGGACGGGCGTTTGTGCCCGCCCTGCGGTAGTTTCGGTGGATTTGCTGTGTTTTATCCGCGCCCATGCATTCGGCCAAATTGTGCCGAACCCGGCGCAGAAGGTCTGCAGAGTTACTGCTTGATTTCCTCCATCACAAAAGCTTCGATCTGGTCGCCTTCTTTGATGTCGTTGAACTTTTCCACGGAAAGGCCGCATTCATAAGATTCAGCCACTTCCTTCACATCGTCCTTAAAGCGGCGCAGAGAGGCCAGAGTGCCTTCATGGATCACGATGCCATCCCGCACAACACGAACGGAGCAGCCGCGCTGTACCTTGCCTTCCTGCACATAGCAGCCGGCAATGGTGCCTACGCCGGAAACCTTGTAGACCTGGCGCACTTCCAGATGGCCGATGACAGCTTCGCGGAATTTGGGAGCCAGCATGCCCTTCATGGCTGCTTCCATTTCGTTGATGCAGTCATAAATGACACGGTACATGCGCATATCCACGTTGCTGCGGGCCGCGCTTTCGCGGGCTGCGGCATCCGGACGCACATTAAAGCCGATGATGATAGCTTTGGAGGTGGAGGCCAGCATGACATCGCTTTCGTTGATCGCACCAACGCCGGAATGAATCACCCGTACGCGTACCTCATCGTTGGTCAGCTTTTCAAGGGATTGCTTCACAGCTTCGGCACTGCCCTGCACATCAGCTTTGACAATCAGGCTCAATTCCTTCATTTCGCCGGATTTGATCTGGTTGAACAAATCTTCCAAGGTGACTTTCTGCACCGGTGCGCTGGCGGCTGCGCGCTCTTCGGCTTTGCGCTGCTCCACCAGTTCGCGGGCCATGCGTTCATCGGCTACGGCGTTGAAAGTGCAGCCTGCCGCGGGGACTTCTGCCAGACCGGTGATTTCCACAGGCACAGAAGGACCGGCACTTTTCAGACGACGGCCTTTGTCGTCCACCATGGCGCGGATGCGGCCCACGGCAGTACCGGCAATGATGATGTCCCCCTGATGCAGAGTGCCGTTTTGCACCAGCAGTGTTGCGACAGGACCGCGGCCCTTGTCCAGCCGTGCTTCGATCACAGCGCCGGAGGCTGCGCGATTGGGGTTGGCTTTCAGTTCCTGCATCTCTGCTTTCAGTGTAACCATTTCCAACAGATCTTCGATACCCATGCCGGTTTTTGCAGAGATGGGGCAGATAATGGTGTCGCCGCCCCAGTCTTCGGGCAGCAGGCCATGCTCCGTCAGCTGGGTCTTGATGCGCTCAGGATCGGCATGGGGTTTATCCATTTTGTTAATGGCTACGATGATGGGGATGTCCGCTGCCTTGGCATGGTTGATGGATTCAATGGTTTGGGGCATGATGCCGTCATCTGCAGCGACGACCAAAATGGCGATATCCGTCACCATGGCGCCGCGGGCGCGCATGGCGGTAAAAGCTTCATGACCGGGAGTATCCAGGAAAGTGATCGGCTTGCCGGAAATCTCCACAGTGTAGGCGCCGATGGCCTGGGTGATACCGCCGGCTTCTCCGGAAGCGACATTGGATTTGCGAATGTAGTCCAGCAAAGAGGTTTTGCCGTGGTCGACATGCCCCATCACCACAACCACCGGCGCGCGGGGCTGGAGATCCTCTGGACGGTCTTCTGCGGTATCAATCAGTTTTTCTTCAATGGTGACAATGACTTCGTGCTCCACTTTGCAGCCCATTTCCTCTGCAATGATGGCGGCGGTGTCAAAGTCGATGATTTGGCTCAAAGAGGCCATTACACCGTTTTTCATCAGGCATTTGACGACTTCGGCGCCGGTTTTTTTCATACGGGAGGCCAGTTCCCCGACGCTGATTTCATCTGGAATTTCCACCTTCAGAGGCGCTTTTTTTGCAATTTCCAGCTGCAGCCGGCGCATTTTTTCCTGTTCTTCCTGGCGGCGTTTGTTGGAAAAAGTCATATTGTTATTGCGGCGGTTGTTGCGGAATTTTTCCTTGCCTTGCTGCATGCGGCCGGCGCGCTGCCCGGCTTTGGAGCTTTCCGCCATATCCTGCAAGCGTTCGTCGTATTTGTCCAAATTGACATTGGCAGCTTTGCGGGTATCCACGATTTTTGTTTTGGGAATGCGGGAGGAGGTGTGCTCAACGGCAGCCACTACGGGCTTCTTTTCGGCATCGCTGGTTTTAGTGTTGTCCTTCTTTTCTGGGACGATGGCTTCTTTCCTGCCGGCATTTTTTGCAGCGCATTTGTTGTCTTTGGACTTGACTTCCGGCGCCTTGCCAGCCTTGGGTGTTTCCTCTGCGTCTTTGAAACAGTCGGCAAAAATCACCTCAATGCTGGAAATCTGATTTTTTTGCGTCAAATAATCCAGTACGATAGAAATCTCTTCTTCTGTCATCACAGCACTGTGACTTTTCGGAGGTGTAGAATATTCCGAAAGAATATTCATAATCTCCTTGGAAGGCAGATTAAAACTCTTTGCAATATCATGCACCTTGATTTTATTGGTTAAATTTGAAGTACCCAAATAAAGCCACCTCCAAAATGTAATTGATGTTGTTTACTGCCGCGCGCGTTTCTTGCCGCGGCGGGCGCGGATACGATTGTCTTTTTCACGCAAGAGCTGTGCCGCTTCGTCGTATTTTTCGGGGAAGGCCAGCGCGAGCTTAGCGGCTGCCGCGGCCGCCAGACCGGACTCGGTGATGGCAAGCATGGCGCAGCTGCCGCGGCCGCAGGCGGCACCTAAAACCTCTTTGCTGAAAGGAACCTGGATCAGTATGGCGTGTCCGCTTCCGATGCTGCGGCGGGCCCGGCGCATGCTGTTTTCTGCTGCATCCTGGGCGAGAAAAACCACGCGGGCTTTGCCCGCAGATGCTGCACTGGTTACGCCATCTTCCCCCAGTTCTGCCCGCCCTGCGCGTTTGGCCAGTCCCAGCAGGCGGAGAAAAGCTTCCTGTTGTTCCTCATGCATCGGCTGCGTGCTCCATCTGCGCCTGCAGCGCCTCGTAGACCTCCGCCGGGATCTGGGTGTCAAAAGCGCGTTCCAGCGATTTTGCCTTCCGTGCCCGCAGCAGGCAGGCAGCGTCAGGGCAGAGATAAGCACCCCGACCGGATTTTTTTCCGGTGAAATCCAGACTGATTTCACCTTCCGGTGATTTCACTACCCGGATCAGGTCTTTTTTGTTTTTCATTGTGCGGCAGCCGACGCATTGCCGCTGGGGAATTTTTTTTGGTTTCAGCAAAATTTTCAGCCTCCGCAGGTTCGTTCGTTTTATGCGTTCTCTGTGGTTTCGGCGGGCACACTTTCTTCGCCATCAGCATCGTTGGCGGCATCTGCCGGCGGCACTTCGCTGTTGTCGGTGTCCGTTGGTGCAGTATCGTCATCACTTTGAAGCGGTGCGGATTCGGCTTCATCGTCGTGGAAGGACTCGGGTTTAATGTCGATTTTGAAACCGGTGAGACGTGCGGCCAGACGGGCGTTCTGACCTTCTTTGCCGATGGCCAGGGAAAGCTGGTCATCGGGTACAATCACGCGGCAGCCCTTGCCGTCGTCTGCCATCCAGACGTCCACCACATCAGCGGGTGCCAGCGCAGCGGCGATATATTCCGTGGGATTTTCGCTGTACTTGATGATATCGATTTTTTCGCCGTTCAAGGCGTCTACCACAGCGGCTACACGCTGTCCCTTGGGACCGACGCAGGCGCCGATGGGATCAATGCTGCTGTCGTTGGACCAGACGGACATCTTGGTGCGGCTACCGGCCTCTCTGACCACGTTTTTCACTTCCACAATACCGTCGTAAATCTCGGGAACTTCCAGCTCGAAAAGCCGCTTAACCAGGCCGGGGTGCGTCCGGGAGACCATGACCTGAGCACCACGGGTACCACGGCGTACTTCGACCATATAAACTTTGCAGCGCTGGCCTTCGGTCAGAATTTCGCCGGGAACCTGTTCACTGGCGGCGAGCAGGGCATCTGTGGCTTCTGTGCCGGTGCCGATGCGCAAGCTGATATTGCCGTTGCGCGGATCCACACGAACGACAGTGCCGGTGAGGATCTCGTGCTCTTTCCCGGAGAACTGGTTGTAGACCATTTCACGCTCTGCTTCCTTCAGCCCCTGAATAATGATCTGTTTGCCATTGCCTGCAGCAATGCGGCCGAATTCCACATGATCCACAGGGATGCTGACAGTTTCGCCCACGCCGATGGAACCTGCGATAGACTTGGCATCGGCACGGGAAATTTCGCTGCCGGGATTCTCCACTGTATCTACCACCGTTTTTTGCAGATACATTTTCAGCGTCTTTTTCTCCTCGTCCACACGGACAATGACATTATCCACATCCGGATGGTCATGCTTATAAGCGTTGATCAGAGCCTGAGTGATTTTATCCATCATATAGTGCTGCGGAATGCCTTTTTCTTTTTCCAGCATATCCAGTGCAGCAAAAATTTCTTCAACTTTCATGCCTTCCAATTCTCCTGTCCTTCTCGATATAGTTTATACGGCCCGCTTTGGGCATGTTAAAATTCCACGCGCAGACGAACCAAAGCGATCTCAGCTTTTTCAAAGCGCAGGGTTTGTCCGTCGGTATCAAGCAGCACAGCGCCGTTTTCATATCCGGCCAGAGTGCCGGAAAATTCCTTGCGTCCGTCCTTGGTTTTGTAAAGACGGACTGTAATGGGGCTGCCCATAAAACGCTCGAAATCGGAAGGGCGCTTGAGGGGACGCTCGGCACCGGCAGAGGACACTTCAAAAGTATAGCTGCCCTCGATGGGATCGGCCTCATCCAAAAGGTCGCTGACACGGCGGGAGATTGCCTCGCAGTCGTCAATGCTGACGCCGCCTTCTTTGTCGATATACAAGCGGAGATACCATGTGCCGGCTTCCTTGACATATTCCACGTCCCACAGCTCGCAGCCCTGGGCGGCAACCACAGGTGCGGCCAGTTCAGCAGTGAGTTCGGTCACTTTTTTCAAAGGGGATCCCACCTTTTTTGAGATTTTGACTTTTGAATTTTAACCAATAAAAAGAGCGGACCGGAAAGTCCACTCTCACAACAAACCAATACTAACATCCTTACTTTACCATAAGATCTCAGAAGATGCAAGGCTTTTACAGCATTTTCTTCGGGAATTCCTGTAAAAATTTGAAAAACTGAAGGGAAGTGCCGTGCAGATGTTTCACCACTCCGGCAGCCCCTGCTGCTGCAGAGCGATGGCTTCTTCGACAGTCATGGGTTTAGGATTGGGCCGCTCCAGAAAATCACGCAGCTCCTGAATGCCCCGGCCCGTGATGGAGTCCACTTCAAAAATGGGGCAGCACCCGGCTTCCACCAGCCATTGGCGCACCATGGGTACGTTGGCTTTGGGCGAGTCAACCTTGGTGATGATGCCGATCAGTGGCCGGTTCAGGCAGGTGGGCAGCCCGGGGACCAGAACGCAGAAGGGTTCGTCGGCCCCGACAATCAGCCCTTCCAGATCACACTCAAAAGAATAGCAATACAGGGCCTTCATAGTTAAAGATTTTGTTTCGTAGTATTCTCCCGGGGTGTCGATCAGAACGTCCCAAGTGTTGACATACTGTGTTTTGTCATAAACGGTCTGCTCACCTTTGAGGGCCTGGATCAGTGTGGTTTTACCTGCCTCACTGCGGCCGCACAGATACATTTTTCGCATGGCCATGAGCCCTTGTGATAGCGTATAATCGAGTTCGCAAAAGCAATTGGGAAATAGACAAGCCATTAGGGCTCCTGTGAAATGAGAGTTAACGAGACAATCACAATACAAAGGAGAATCCCTAATGGCTCAAAAGAATCATACCACAAATCTGACAGAATTGCTACTGCAATGTATGACACAGCCAGATCCTATGCTGAGTATGCTGGAATGGTTATGCAGTGAGCTCATGGAGGCCGAAGTCAGCCAGCAACTGGGTGCGGAAAAAAGTGAA